>NZ_JAZAQP010000077.1:0-20956 GCF_036231725.1 Pseudomonas sp. JH-2
GCCGATGAAGACGTCGGAGGAACCGCCATCGATCTTGGCGCCGCAGGTGAGCTTGTCGCCCTTGCGCGCGGCGGCGAGCTGAACAGCCGGCCGACGCTTTCCCCGAGTGAGGCGAGCCAACCGCCCATGACGGCAGCCCCTCCTGTCATCAGCCCGGCCAGCAGACAGGCAGCGAGGCCGCCTGTGAAGGGAAAGAAGACGGTGGCCGCGGCCACCAGGGCAATCCCCAGCACCGCCCCGACCAGGAAGCCGGTGAGTGCATTGCTGTGGGCGATTTCATCGTGCAGGCGAGCGGCTTCGTACATGGCGGCTCACCCCCTGCCAGGGGATGCGACTGGCGCATCCGGCTGCCGGAGACTCGCGGCCGCGCCTGGCTGCAACTGCCAAGGGGTTCCGCAATGGGCAACGGGGACGATGCGAAGGACGACGGCAACCCTGCCGCCTGGGCGAACGAAATCCATTTCCGGCATCCTGCGCCAACTCCATTGCCCTGTGAAAGGGCGAAAGAAACTACCCTCGTCCCTCACTGTCAAGTCGCCACTTTTGCCGAAAAATAGCAGCAATTAACCACTATACGAGGCATTTTCCCTCTCTCCCGCCCTCCTCGCCCAGCGCCCCGTCAACCCCCAGGCGCCAGGGATTCCGGGACGAGCAAGGTCGTTCCGCGCTCCTGCTAGCTGCGCGCAGGCCACTCCGGCATGCCGGTGGCCGGCCTGGGTGGCAGGGCTTCGCTGGGAAGCAGCGGATGGGCTCCCGGGAAGCTTCCCTGCTCGGCTTCGGAATAATCGACAATGCTGGCGACGGCCGAGCGCAGCTGGCCCAGGCTGAAGGGCCGTTCCAGCACCTGCAGCAGCGGCACGTGCTGGCGCCAGGCCCAGTCCAGCAGTTCGCGGCGCTGCGCCTCGCTGAAGCTGCCGACCAGCAGGAACTGCTGGATGCCCGGGTTGCGGCTCAGGTGCAGGAGGGTCGCGAGGTCGTCCTCGCAAAGGCTGAACTTGTCGTAGATGAACAGGTTGTAGTGCTCCCCACCAGCCAGCGCCTGGTCAACCTCGGCCAGGTTCACGCACAGGCTCAGGTGGTAGACCTCCAGGCGGTTCAGCAGGATGCCGTACTGCTGCAGGCAACCGGGATGCGGGCAGAAGACCAGGGTGCGGCGCGATAGCGGCAACATGGCGGTTTCCTCGAGAAAAAAGCGACGCGAACCACTCTATAGGCGTGCTTCGAGGAAAAAGATCGGACAAATCCGAAAAGGCCCTAAGGGTATACCGAGGGGCGGCCGGGCTTCAGTCCTGGGGCTTGTGGCCGCTGTGCAGGCGGGTGATCAGCTCCGCCTCGGCCTGGGACAACCCGCAGGCCTGGGCCAGGTCGGAGGCCGAGGCGCCCATCCCGGCCAGGCGCGCGGCCTGGCTGAAGGACAGGCTGGTGGGGTCGCGCTGTTCCAGGCGCGCCAGGCGCTCGGGCAGGTTGGCCAGTTGCTTGCGCAACTCGCCCAGTTCCTCGCCCATGCGCACGTTGACACGCTGGTAGGCCTCGCTGCGCTTGGCCAGCTCCTTCAGGCGCTGTTCCTGGGTGGCGTGGCGCGCGGCCTGCTCTGCCAGCTGCGCGGCCAGGCGGCGCTGCCCCTGCAACAGCCAGGCGCAGAAGCCGATCAGCCCGAGGCAGACGACGGCGAGCAGGACGACGAGTTCGAGCACCTCAGATGCTCTCCAGCTCCGACCACTCTTCCTCGGTCATCATCTTGTCCAGCTCGACCAGGATCAGCAGCTCGCCGTTCTTGTTGCACACGCCCTGGATGAACTTGGCCGACTCGTCGTTGCCGACGTTGGGCGCGGTCTCGATCTCGGACTGGCGCAGGTAGACCACCTCGGCGACGCTGTCGACCAGGATGCCCACCACCTGCTTGTCCGCCTCGATGATGACGATGCGGGTGTTGTCCGAGACCGACGCCGAGTCCAGGCCGAAGCGCTGGCGGGTGTCGATCACGGTGACCACGTTGCCGCGCAGGTTGATGATCCCCAGCACGTAGCTGGGCGCACCCGGCACCGGGGCGATCTCGGTGTAGCGCAGCACTTCCTGGACCTGCATCACGTTGATGCCGTAGGTCTCGTTGTCCAGGCGGAAGGTGACCCACTGCAGAATCGGATCTTCGGCACCTTGCGCAGACGTCTTGTTCATATCCCTAGCCTCTCGTGTTCGGCCACGCCCCAAGGGTAGCGCAGCGGTTGTCGTTCAATTGCCTCGCCGGCCCGTCAGCGGCGGGCCTGGCTGCGGAGCGCGCCGCTGTCGATCAGCCCGGCCAGGGCCGAGACGTCGAGCAACGCGCACATCTGTTCGATCACCGTGCCGGCCAGCCACGGGCGTTGCTGGCGCTGGCTGCGCCATTTCACCTCGGACGGATCCAGGCGCACGGAGCGGCTGACCTGGTGCACCGCCAGGCCCCATTCGTAGCCCTGCACGGAAATCACGTACTGCAGGCCTTCGCGGTAGTCGTCGCGGTAGCGCTCGGGCATCACCCAGCGCGCGGTGTCCAGCACCTTCAGGTTGCCCGACTGGCTGGGCAGGATGCCGAGGAACCAGTCCGGCTGGCCGAACAGCGGCGTCAGCTCCTTGCCGGCCAGCGGATAGATGGAGCCCAGGCATACCAGCGGCACGGCCAGGGTCAGCCCGGCGACGTCGAACAGCAGGCACTCGAAGGGCTCGGCGGCCCACACCGGGCGGCCGTCGTCGAGCAGCGCCAGCGGCGCCGGGGGCATCTGCGCGCTGCCCGGGCGGTGCAGGTCGATCACCTCGTCGGCGGCTTCCTCCGGCGCTGCGGCCTCGGTCACCGGCGGCTCGACGGGCGGTGGCGCCTCGGTCACCGGCGCAGTGGCGCGCGCGACCAGGCGCGCATCGCGCACCTGCTCCTCGAGCACCGCGGCCTCGAACTCGTCGAGGCTGACGCTGCTGGAGGGCTCGAGCTCGGCGACCGGCGCCACCAGCGCAGGCACCGCAGTCAGCACCGGAGCGGCCGGCGCAGGGGCCGGTGCCTGGGCCTCGAAATCGTCGAATGTAGCCTCCTGCAGCAGCGCGTCCAGGTAGGACTGCAGCGCGAGCTGGGGGCGTGTGGCGGTAGCGGAACGGCTCATGCAGAAAATCCGCGCAAAGGGTTCACCCAGCCTATCGGCCGGACCGGGCCCAGACTTGAAGGCACCCGTCGGAAAAACATCGCTCAGGCCACCTGGCTCGCCGGCACCTGGCCGAGCAGGTGCTTGAGCAGTGCGCGGTAGGCGATGACCCCGCGGCTGTTGGCGTCGTGGCGCGAGGGCACCACGCCGTGGCGGCTGGCGTCGCGCAGGCGGGTGTCGATCGGGATGAACGCCGGCCACAGGGTGTCCGGGTAGGTATCGCGCAGCATGCGCAGGGCACCGATGGAGGCCTGGGTCCGACGGTCGAACAGCGTCGGCACTATGGTGAAGGGCAGCGCCTGGCGCCGCGAGCGGTTGACCATGTTGAGGGTGTTGACCATGCGTTCCAGGCCCTTCAGCGCCAGGAACTCGGTCTGCACCGGGATCACCAGGTGCTGGCTGGCGGCCATGGCGTTGACCATCAGCACGCCCAGCAGCGGCGGGCTGTCGATGATGGCGTGGTCGAAGTCCTGCCACAGCTGCGCCAGGGCCTTGGAGATCACCAGGCCCAGGCCGTTCTGCCCGGGCGACTGGCGCTCCAGGGTGGCCAGGGCGGTGCTCGACGGCAGCAGGGCGATCTTCTCGTGGCTGGTGGGCAGCAGCAGTTGCTGCGGCAACCCCTCGGGCACCGCGCCCTGGTGCTGGAACAGGTCGAAGACGCTGTGCTCCAGGGTGTCCGGGTCGTGCCCGAAGTAGCTGGTCATGGAGCCGTGGGGGTCGAGGTCGACCACCACCACGCGCTTGCCGGCGTCGGCCAGCAGGCCGGCCAGGGCGATGGACGAGGTGGTCTTGCCGACGCCACCCTTCTGGTTGGCTACCGCCCAGACTTTCATGCTGCTCTCCCCGGTCCGTGTGCTCGGTTCATGTCTTTCATCGTTCTCAGCTTCCAGGAGCCGGCGCCGGCGGCGGGGAATTGACGCTGCCGGCCGCAGGCGCATCACTGGCAGCCACCGGTGCAGGTTGCGTGCCAGCCTGCCGCAGGGCGCCATCCGGCTGCGCCTTGGCGCTGCCCACGCCGCTGACGCTGCGGCGCACTTCCAGGTTGCGGGAGATCACCAGCACCACCCGGCGGTTGCGCGCGCGGCCCTCGGCGCTGGCGTTGTCCGCCACCGGCTGGAACTCGCCGTAGCCCACCGCCGCCATGCGCGAGGGGGAAACGCCGTCCTGGGCCAGCAGGCGGACTATGCTCGCCGCCCGCGCCGCCGACAACTCCCAGTTGGTGGGGTACTGGGCGTTGTGAATGGGGACGTTGTCGGTGAAGCCCTCGACGTGGATGGGGTTCTGGTAGGGCGCCAGAATCCCGGCGACCTTCTCGACGATGCCGAAGGCGGCATCCGCCGGCATGGCGTCGCCGCTGGGGAACAGCAGGCTGGAATTGAGGGTGATCTCGATCCACAGCTCGTTGCCGCGCACGCTCAACTGGTCGCTGCCGATCAGGTCGCCGAACTGCGCGCGCACGGCATCGGCTATCTGCGTCAGCGGGTCGCCGTCGACGTTGTCGTCGCCGCCCTGCTGCATGGCGTCGTTGGGCTGCTGGGTGGTGCGCGGGCGGTCGTCGCCCACCGGGATCGGCTTGATCGAGCGGTCCGGCTGGTTGAACACGCCGGTGAGGGTCTCGGAGAGGATCTTGTACTTGCCCTCGTTGATCGAGGAGATGGAGTACATCACCACGAAGAAGGCGAACAGCAGGGTGATGAAGTCCGCGTAGGACACCAGCCAGCGTTCGTGGTTCTCGTGCTCCTCGCGGGGCGGGCGGCGGGCCATGGCGCAGCGCCCCTCAGCCGACGAAGCCTTGCAGCTTCAGTTCGATGGAGCGCGGGTTCTCGCCCTCGGCGATGGACAGCAGGCCTTCCATGAGCATTTCCCGGTAGCTGGACTGGCGCAGCACCAGGCTCTTGAGCTTGTTGCCCACCGGCAGCAGCAGCAGGTTGGCCATGCCCACGCCGTAGATGGTGGCGACGAAGGCCACGGCGATGCCGTTGCCCAGTTGGCTGGGGTCGGCCAGGTTGCCCATCACGTGGATCAGGCCCATGACCGCGCCGATGATGCCGATGGTCGGCGCGTAGCCGCCCATGGCCTCGAACACCTTGGCGGCCTGCAGGTCGCGGCCTTCCTGGTTGAACAGGTCGACTTCGAGGATGCTGCGGATGGCTTCGGGCTCCACGCCGTCCACCAGCAGCTGCAGGCCCTTGCGCGCGTAGGGGTCGCGCTCGGCGTCGGCGACGGTCTCCAGGCCCAGCAGGCCTTCCTTGCGCGCGGTCATGCTCCAGCCCACCACGCGGTTGATGCCGCCGGCCAGGTCGATCTTCGGCGGCAGGACGATCCAGCGCAGCAGGCTCAGGGCGCGCTTGAGCACCAGCACCGGGGTCTGCACCAGGGCCGCGGCCAGGGTGCCGCCGACCACGATGAGCGCCGCCGGGCCGTTGGCCAGGGCGCTGATGTGCCCGCCCTCGAGGAAGTTGCCGCCGATGATGGCGACCAGCGCGAGGATCAGGCCGACGAGGCTCAGTACATCCATCAGCCACAGGCCTCGGAGAGGTGCCGGCCGATGTCGTCGAGGCTGTACACGGCGTCGGCCAGGCCGGCCTTGGCGATGGCCATGGGCATGCCGTAGATCACGCAGCTGGCCTCGTCCTGGGCCCACACCTGGCTGCCGCTCTGCTTGAGCATGCGCGCGCCCTCGCGGCCGTCGGCGCCCATGCCGGTGAGGACCACCGCCAGGACCTTGTCGCCGTAGGCCTTGGACGCCGAGCCGAAGGTGACGTCGACGCAGGGCTTGTAGTTCAGGCGCTCGTCGCCGGGGAGGATGCGCACCACCCCGCGCGAGTCGATCATCATCTGCTTGCCGCCGGGCGCCAGCAGGGCCAGGCCGGGGCGCAGGTGGTCGCCGTCCTCGGCTTCCTTGACGCTGATCTTGCAGAGCTTGTCCAGGCGCTCGGCAAAGGCCTTGGTGAAGGCCGCCGGCATGTGCTGGATCAGCACCAGGGGCGCGGGGAAATTGGCCGGCAGCTGGGTCAGCACCCGCTGCAAGGCTACCGGCCCACCGGTGGAAGTACCGATGGCGACCAGCCGGTAGGGCTTACGCTTTGGCGCGGCGGAGGCCGCCGGGGCTGTGGCAGGGGCTGGCTGCGCCGAGGCGCGCGGCGCGGCGCTGGCCGGCGCCGGGGTACTGGCGCCGCTGCCGGGGGAACTCAGGAAGGACGCATAGCGGCGGTTGGCGCGGGCGATGCTGTGGACCTTCTCGCAGAGCAGCTGGCGCACCTTCTCGGGGGTGCGCGAGATGTCCTCGAAGTTCTTCGGCAGGTAGTCCACCGCGCCGGCGTCCAGGGCGTCGAGGGTGACGCGGGCGCCTTCGTGGGTCAGCGAGGAGAACATCAGGACCGGCGTCGGGCAGCGCTGCATGATGTTGCGCACCGCGGTGATGCCGTCCATCAGCGGCATCTCGTAGTCCATGGTGATGACGTCGGGCTTGAGCGCCAGCGCCTGCTCGATCGCCTCGCGGCCGTTGGTGGCCGTGCCGACCACCTGAATCTGCGGGTCGGCGGAGAGGATCTCCGAGACGCGGCGGCGGAAGAATCCCGAATCGTCCACTACCAGGACTTTGACAGCCATAAACACTCCTGATTGAAGCCTTGCGGGCGCGCGGGCGTCCCCGCGCGCCGGGTCAGATACGCCGCGCGTAGCGCTTGAGCATGCTCGGCACATCGAGGATCAGGGCGATGCGCCCGTCGCCGGTGATGGTCGCCCCGGCCATGCCGGGGGTGCCCTGGAGCATCTTGCCCAGGGGCTTGATCACCACCTCTTCCTGGCCTACCAGCTGGTCGACCACGAAACCGATGCGCTGGGTGCCCACCGAGATGATCACCACGTGGCCCTCGCTGGATTCGTCGCACTGCGCGCCCGGCACCAGCCAGCGCTTGAGGTAGAACAGCGGCAGTGCCTTGTCGCGGACGATCACCACTTCCTGGCCGTCGACCACGTTGGTGCGCGACAGGTCCAGGTGGAAGATCTCGTTGACGTTGACCAGCGGGAAGGCGAAGGCCTGGTCGCCGAGCATCACCATCAGCGTCGGCATGATCGCCAGGGTCAGCGGCACCTTGATGACGATCTTCGAGCCCTGGCCCTTGGCCGAGTAGATGTTGATGATGCCGTTGAGCTGGGAAATCTTGGTCTTCACCACGTCCATGCCGACGCCGCGGCCGGACACGTCGGAAATCTCGGTCTTGGTCGAGAAGCCCGGGGCGAAGATCAGGTTGTAGCAGTCCGACTCGCTCAGGCGCTCGGCGGCGTCCTTGTCCAGCAGGCCCTTCTCCACCGCCTTGGCGCGGAGGATGTCCGGGTCCATGCCCTTGCCGTCGTCGGAGATCGACAGCAGGATGTGGTCGCCCTCCTGCTCGGCGGACAGCACCACCCGGCCGCCGCGCGCCTTGCCGGCGGCCTCGCGCTCCTCGGGCGACTCGATGCCGTGGTCCACGGCGTTGCGCACCAGGTGCACCAGCGGGTCGGCCAGGGCCTCGACCAGGTTCTTGTCCAGGTCGGTCTCCTCGCCCACCAGCTCGAGGTTGATCTCTTTCTTCAGGTTGCGCGCCAGGTCGCGCACCAGCCGCGGGAAGCGTCCGAAGACCTTCTTGATCGGCTGCATGCGCGTCTTCATCACCGACATCTGCAGGTCGGCGGTGACCACGTCGAGGTTGGCCACGGCCTTGGCCATGGCCTCGTCGCCGCTGTTGCTGCCCAGGCGCACCAGGCGGTTACGCACCAGCACCAGCTCGCCGACCATGTTCATGATCTCGTCCAGGCGCGCGGTGTCCACGCGCACCGTGGTCTCCGCTTCGCTGGCGCTCTTCTCGTGGGCCGGCGCGGGGGCGGCGGCCGGGCGCGGGCTGTCCGCGGGTTTGGCGGCCGGCTTGGGCGCGGGCTTGGGCTTGGCCACGGCGGCCGGCCCGGCGGCCTTGGCCGGCGCGGGGGCGGCGTCCGCGGCCGGCGTGGCGGCTGCGGCGTCGGTGCTGAACTTGCCCTTGCCGTGCAGTTGGTCCAGCAGCGCCTCGAATTCGTCGTCGGTGATGTTGTCATCGCCGGCCTGGGCCGGGGCCGCCGGCGCGGCAGCCAGCGGTTCCGCGGCTTCCTGGGCGCCACCGAACTTGCCCTTGCCGTGCAGCTGGTCGAGCAGCGCCTCGAACTCGTCGTCGGTGATCTCGTCGCCAGCGGCCGGCGCTTCGGCCGGGGCAGGCGCGGCGGCGGCCGGCGCTTCCGGTACGCTGCTGGCGCCGCTGAACTGGCCCTTGCCATGCAACTGGTCGAGCAGGGCCTCGAATTCGTCGTCGGTGATATCGTCGCCGGCGCCCGCCGCCCCGGCCTGCGGAGGCTGTTCGGCCTGCGGCGCCTGGTCGCCCGGCTGCAGGGCGTCGAGCAGCTTCTCGAACTCGGCGTCGGTGATGTCGCCATAGGCGGCCGGCTCGGCAGCGGGTTCCGGCGCCGGTGCGGCAGTTTCCTGGGGGACAGCTTCCACGGCCTCGTCGTCGCCCGGCTCGGCCAGGCGCGACAGCGCGGCGAGCAACTCGGGGGTCGCGGGGGTCGGCTCTTCCTGGTCGCGGACCTGGGCGAACATGACGTTGACCGTGTCCAGCGCCTGCAGGACCACGTCCATCAGCTCGGAGGTGACGCGGCGTTCGCCCTTGCGCAGGATGTCGAAGACGTTCTCCGCCACGTGGCAGCATTCCACCAGGGCGTTCAGCTGGAGGAAGCCGGCGCCGCCCTTGACGGTGTGGAAACCACGGAAAATGGCATTGAGCAGGTCCATGTCGTCCGGCCGGCTTTCCAGCTCGACCAGTTGCTCGGACAGTTGCTCGAGAATCTCGCCGGCCTCCACCAGAAAGTCCTGGAGGATCTCGTCATCGGCGTCGAAGCTCATTCGGTGCTCCCCACGGTGTGTTCACACACCTCAAAAACCAAGGCTGGACAACAGGTCATCGACATCGTCCTGACCGGATACGACGTCCATTCTCTTATCGGCAGCGATCTGCGGACCTTCACCCTTGGACGATCTTTCTTTTTCCACGGCGTCGCGCATGTCCTCGTGGTCGTGCTCGATACCGGCGTAGCGGTCCACCTGCCCGGCCATCCAGACCAGCTTGACCAGGTTGCTCTCCACCTCGGTGACCAGCCGGGTGACGCGCTTGATCACCTGCCCGGTGAGGTCCTGGAAGTCCTGCGCCAGCAGGATGTCGTTCAGGTGCGCGGAGAGCTTGCGGCTGTCCTGGGCGCTGCTGTAGAGGAAAGCCTCGACGCGCTTGGCCAGCTCGCGGAAGGCCTCCGGGCCCAGTTCGCGGCGCATGAAGCGCGACCACTGTTCCTGCAGCTCCTTGGCCTCGCCCTCGATGTGGCCGACCAGCGGCGTGCACTCTTCCACCAGGTCCATGGTGCGGTTGGCCGCCTTCTCGGTCATCTGCACCACGTACGACAGGCGGTCGGTGGCGTCGGCGATCTGCGACATTTCCTCGGCGTGGCGCGAGCGCGGGTCGATCTGGAAATTGACGATGGCGTTGTGCAGCTCGCGGGTGAGCTTGCCGACCTCCTGGTAGAGGCCGCGGTCACGGGCCTGGTTGAGCTCCTGAATGAGCTGCACGGCCTGCTGCACTTCGCCGCGCTCCAGGCTCTCGACCAATTCGCGCGCGTGTTTCTTCAGGGTCGACTCGAAGTCGCCCCCCTTGGATTCGTTGACGAGATCCATGACGCCCTCTTGGTCGGCTTCAGCCGCCGACCCGCTCGAATATCTTCTCGATCTTCTCTTTCAGCACCTGGGCGGTGAAAGGCTTGACCACGTAGCCGTTGACCCCGGCCTGGGCCGCTTCGATGATCTGGTCGCGCTTGGCCTCGGCGGTGACCATCAGCACCGGCAGATGCTTCAGGCGCTCGTCGGCGCGTACCGCGCGCAGCAGGTCGATGCCGGTCATGCCGGGCATGTTCCAGTCGGTGACGAGGAAGTCGAAGTTGCCGCTGTGCAGCATCGGCAGCGCGGTGGTGCCGTCATCGGCTTCCGCGGTGTTGGTGAACCCCAGGTCGCGCAGGAGGTTCTTGATGATGCGCCTCATCGTGGAGAAGTCGTCCACGATGAGAATTTTCATGTTCTTGTCCAAACCTGCCTCCGTCCAGTCCCGGCGCGCCGTGGCGGGCGCGCCTTGAATACCCTTGGGCGGGCGCCCTGGCGGCGCCTGCCGTGTTGCTTGTCCGCGGCGGAGCGGGCTGCCGGCGCCTGCCGTCCCCTCCCCGCACGCTCGCCGGCCTTCATGGCGAAGGGCCAGCACCTATCGCGCCGACGGGATTCTATACGCCCCGCCGGAAAATTCCGTTACTTCCTTGTGTCCACCGGTCGATCAGTGCGCACGCCACTCCGACAGCCGGGCCCGCAGGCGCGCGGCGCACTGGCTGTGCAGCTGGCTGACCCGCGACTCGCTCACCCCGAGCACCTCGCCGATCTCCTTGAGGTTCAGCTCCTCGTCGTAGTACAGCGCCAGCACCAGGCGCTCGCGCTCGGGCAGCTTGGTGATGGCGTCGGCCAGCGCCTGCTGGAAACGCTCGTCCTCCAGGCCGTGGGAGGGCTCGTTGTCCAGGTGCGTGGTGTCTTCCGCCGGGCCCTGGGCGCCTTCCTGCAGCAGGTCGTCGAAACTGTAAAGGCGGCTGCCCTGGGTGTCGCTTAAGATCGCGTAGTAATCGTCGAGGCTCATATTGAGTTCGGCAGCGACTTCCTGATCTTTAGCGTCGCGTCCGGTTCGCGCCTCGATGGTGCGGATCGCGTCGCTGACCAGGCGGGTGTTGCGGTGCACCGAACGCGGCGCCCAGTCGCCCTTGCGCACCTCGTCGAGCATGGCTCCGCGGATGCGGATGCCGGCGTAGGTCTCGAAACTGGCTCCCTTGCCCTGGTCGTACTTCTTCGCCGCCTCGAGCAGGCCGATCATCCCGGCCTGCATCAGGTCCTCCACCTGCACGCTGGCCGGCAGCCGGCCCAGCAGGTGGTAGGCGATACGCTTGACCAGCGGCGCATAGCGCTGGATCAGTTCTTCCTGGGTATTGCGCGCCTGCGTCTTGCTGTACATAAGCGCTCCGGAGCCGCTCATCATACGGTCGAACCCGTGGTCGGATGCTGCACCAGGCGCTCGACGAAGAACTCCAGGTGCCCGCGCGGGTTGGCCGGCAGCGGCCAGCTGTCGACTTTCTGGGCGATGGCGCGGAAGGCCAGCGAGGCCTTGCTGCGCGGGAAGGCTTCATACACCGAGCGCTGCTTCTGCACGGCCTTGCGCACCGACTCGTCGTAGGGGATGGCGCCGACGTACTGCAGGGCCACGTCGAGGAAGCGGTCGGTGACCTTGGTCAGCTTGGCGAACAGGTTGCGCCCTTCCTGCGGGCTGTGCGCCATGTTCGCCAGCACGCGGAAGCGCGTCATGCCGTAGTCGCGGTTCAGCAGCTTGATCAGTGCGTAGGCATCGGTGATCGAGGTCGGTTCGTCGCAGACCACCAGCAGCACTTCCTGGGCCGCGCGGACGAAGCTGACCACCGAATCGCCGATGCCGGCGGCAGTGTCCACCAGCAGCACGTCGATGTTCTCGCTGATGTCGCTGAAGGCCTGGATCAGCCCGGCGTGCTGCATGGGCGAGAGCTGCACCATGCTCTGCGTGCCCGAGGCCGCCGGGACGATGCGGATGCCGCCGGGGCCCTGGAGGATCACGTCACGCAGGTCGCATTCGCCTTCGATGACGTCGGCCAGGGTGCGCTTGGGCGAGAGCCCCAGCAGCACGTCGACGTTGGCCAGGCCGAGGTCGGCGTCCAGCAGCATGACGCGGCGGCCGAGGTCGGCCAGCGCCATCGCTAGGTTCACCGAGACGTTGGTCTTGCCGACGCCACCCTTGCCACCGGTGACCGCGATTACCTGAACGGGATGCATACCCATAGTCTTACCTTGTCTCTTCATCGTCCCCGGCGCGGTGGGCGCCTGGGTCTGCCGGTCGCGGTGCTCTCCCGCCACCAGCGCTTACGGATCTGCTCGAGCATCCGTATCCGCCTGGCGCCCCCGCGTGCGGGGGCGCCCCTGGAATCCGTCAGCCGACGTGTCGCGCCGGCTGCTGATAGAGGCCGGCGAACATGCCGGCCATGGTGTCCTCGCATGGCTCCTCGGGAGCCTGCAGGCTGACCGCGCGGCTGACCAGCTGGTGCGCGCGCGCCACCTGCAGATCATCCGGAATTCGCGGCCCGTCCGCCAGATAGGCAACCGGCATGCGTTGTGCTATCACCAGCGCCAGGGCCTCGCCCAGGCTGCCCGCCTCGTCCAGCTTGGTCAGTATGCAACCGGCCAGGCCGCAGCTGCGATAGGCGTGCCAGGCGGCCTTGAGCACCTGGCTCTGGCTGGTCGCGGCCAGCACCAGGTAATTCTTCACGTTCAGGCTCTGCGCCGCCAGGGCCTCGAGCTGCATGCGCAGCGCCGGGTCGCTGGCCGGCAGGCCGGCGGTGTCGATCAGCACCAGGCGCTTGCCCGCCAGCGGCGCCATGGCCTGCAGCAGCGACTGGCCGGGGTCGACCAGGGTCACCGGCACGTTGAGGATGCGGCCCAGGGACTTGATCTGCTCCTGGGCGCCCAGGCGGAAGCTGTCCATGCTGACCAGCGCCAGGTTGTGCGCACCGTACTTGAGGACGTAGCGCGCCGCCAGCTTGGCCAGGGTGGTGGTCTTGCCCATGCCGGCCGGGCCGACCAGGGCGATCACCCCGCCCTGCTCCAGCAGGTCGGCGTCGGGGGTGCGGATCGAGCGCGCCAGGTGGGCCAGGAGCATGCGCCAGGCCTGCTTGGGGTCGGCGATCGAGGCCACGCGCTCGAGCAGTTGGCGGCCCAGGTCCGCCGGCATGCCCATGCGCTGCAGGCGGCGCCACAGGCCGGCCTGTTTCGGGCGCTGGTGCTGCAGCTGGCTCCAGGCGATGGAGCCCAGCTGCACTTCGAGCAGCTCGCGCAGGCCGTTGAGTTCGAAGCGCATGGCGTCCAGTGCCTGCTGGCTGACGGCGGCCGGCGCGGCGGCGGGCGCCGGGGCGGCCATGGCCTCGGCCAGGCTCGGGCGTTTGGCCGGCTCGGCGCCGTACAATTGACGGTCCTTGCGCGCGGTGGCGGCGGCGCGCACCGGGCTGTCCAGCTCGGCGCGGGCCTGGGCGATGCGCTGCTGGGTCTGGCGCAGCTCGGCCTCCAGCGCCGGGTTCGGCTTGCTGGCCGCTGCCGGCGGCTGGTAGTCCAGCGCCGCGGTCAGCTCGACACCGCCGGCGACCCGGCGGTTGCCGATGATGGCGGCATCCGCGCCCAGCTCGTCACGGACCAGTTTCATGGCCTGACGCATATCGGCGGCGAAGAAGCGTTTAACCTGCATGGCGCTGTCCTTCAGTTCTGTCCAACGGTGGCGACGATGGTGACTTGCTTGTTATCCGGAATTTCCTGGTAGGCCAGCACGCTCATGCTCGGCACCGCCATCCGCGCGAAACGCGACATCATCGCGCGGATCGGCCCGGCCACCAGCAGGATCGCCGGCTTGCCGAGCATTTCCTGGCGCTGTGCGGTCTCGACCAGCGAGCGCTGCAGTTTTTCCGCCATGCCCGGCTCCAGCAGAATGCCGTCTTCCGAACCTTGCCCGGCCTTCTGCATGCTGTTCAGCAAGATCTGTTCCAACCTGGGCTCGAGGGTGATCACAGGCAGCTCCGGCTCTAGTCCCACAATGCCTTGGACGATTGCGCGGCTCAGCGCCACCCGTACCGCGGCCACCATGGCGGCGGGATCTTGACTCTTGGCGGCAACGTTGGCGATGGCCTCGGCGATGGTGCGGATGTCGCGCACCGGCACCTGCTCCTGCAGCAGGTTCTGCAGGACCTTGAGCAGGGTGGACAGGGAAATCAGCCCCGGAACCAGTTCTTCCGCCAGCTTCGGCGAGGTCTTGGCCAGCAGCTGCAGCAGCTGCTGGACTTCCTCGTGGCCGAGCAGCTCGTGGGCATGCTTGTGCAGCACCTGGTTGAGGTGGGTGGCGACCACGGTGCTGGCGTCCACCACGGTGTAGCCCAGGGACTGCGCCTGGTCGCGCTGGCCGGGCTCGATCCACACGGCTTCCAGGCCGAAGGCCGGGTCCTTGCCGGCGATGCCGTTGAGGGTGCCGAAGACCTGGCCGGGGTTGATCGCCAGCTCGCGGTCCGGGTAGATCTCCGCTTCCGCCACGCTGACGCCCATGAGCGTCAAGCGATAGGCGTTGGGCAGCAGGTCGAGGTTGTCGCGGATGTGTACCGAGGGCATCAGGAAGCCCATGTCCTGGGACAGCTTCTTGCGCACGCCCTTGATCCGCGCCAGCAGCTGGCCGCCCTGGTTGCGGTCCACCAGCGGGATCAGCCGGTAGCCGACCTCCAGGCCGACCATGTCCACCGGGGTCACGTCGTCCCAGCCCAGCTCCTTGGTTTCCTGGGCGCGCTGGGCCGGCAGCAGCTCCTGCTGGCGCTGGGTTTCCTGGACCTCGGCCTGGGCCGCCTTGCGCTGGCGCTGGACGATCAGCCAGGCGCCGCCGGCGGCCACCGAGCCGAGGCCGATGAAGGAGACGTGGGGCATGCCCGGGACCAGGCCCATGGCGATGAGGATGGCGGCGGAGATGGCCAGGGCCTTGGGCGAGGCGAACATCTGCCGGTTGACCTGCTGGCCCATGTCCTCGGAACTGGAGACGCGGGTCACCATGATCGCCGCCGCGGTGGACAGCAGCAGCGACGGCAGCTGCGCCACCAGGCCGTCGCCGATGGTCAGCAGGGCGTAGACCTTGCCGGCGTCGCCGAAGGACATGGAATGCTGGATCACGCCGATGGCGACGCCACCGATCAGGTTGATGAAGAGGATCAGCAGGCCGGCGACGGCATCGCCGCGAACGAACTTGCTGGCACCGTCCATGGAGCCGTAGAAGTCGGCCTCCTGGGCCACCTCGGCGCGGCGCTTCTTGGCCTCGGCCTGCTCGATGAGGCCGGCGTTGAGGTCGGCGTCGATGGCCATCTGCTTGCCGGGCATGGCGTCCAGGGTGAAACGCGCGCTCACTTCGGAGATACGCCCGGCGCCCTTGGTGACCACCACGAAGTTGATGATCATGAGGATCGCGAAGACCACGATGCCGACCACGTAGTTGCCGCCGATCACCACCTCGCCGAAGGCCTGGATCACCTTGCCGGCGGCGGCGTGGCCATCGTGGCCGTGGAGCAGCACCACGCGGGTGGAGGCGACGTTCAGCGCCAGGCGCAGCAGGGTGGCGACCAGCAGGATGGTCGGGAACACGGCGAAGTCCAGCGGGCGCAGGGCGTACACGCAGACCAGCAGGACGACGATGGACAGGGCGATGTTGAAGGTGAACAGCACGTCCAGCAGGAACGGCGGGATCGGCAGGGTCATCATGCCCAGCATCGCCAGCAGCAGCAGCGGCACACCCAGGTTGCCGCGGCCCAGGCCGGCCAGGTTGCTGCGCACTGTTCCGATCAATTGCGTACGATCCACCCCGAACTCCCCTACCCTGGTACAACAAACTTTTGACGCCGACGGTGCCGGCGCAAGGGTATCTGCAGGAAGCGTTCCAACTTTCTCGGAGCCAGGTGTGGCGCGGATTTCCGACGAAATCCCGGGGGGCGGCCAAGGCTAACGGCGGATAACCGCGAACGGTTATTCGCCCTACGGTGGGAGTAGCGACGTAGCCAGGAGTATCAGGATGGCTGCGGATTTTCCGGCCGCTCAGGACAGCCCCCTCTCCCGCTTGCGGGAGAGGGGGCTCTTGAGCCCAACACCTACGCCGTTCACGAGCAAGCTCGCTCCTACAGCGCAGGCAAAATGCTGACGGTGAAGCGCAGCGCTTCCTTGTAGGAGCGCGCCCTGCGCGCGATTCGCGGGCAGGGCCCGCTCCTACACTTCCGGGTAGCCGGGGTGATGGGTTCGTCGCCCCGGCAAGCAAAAAAAAACCGCGGCCGGAGCCGCGGTTTTCTGGGTCACGCCAGGATCAGTGGACCAGGATCGAGGCCTTCTTCGCCCGTACCTTCTCCGGGTTGATCAGGAAGCGGGCCAGGGCCGGCAGCAGCCAGAGCGCGCCGAACATGTTCCACAGCAGCATGAAGGTCAGCATCAGGCCCATGTCGGCCTGGAACTTGATGGCCGAGAAGATCCAGGTGGCCACGCCGATGGCCAGGCACAGGCCGGTGAACAGCACGGCCTTGCCGGTGGACTTCAGAGTCTCGTAGTAGGCCTCCTGCAGCGACAGGCCCTGGCGCAGGAAGGACTCCAGGCGGGTGTAGATGTAGATCCCGTAGTCCACGCCGATGCCCACGCCGAGCGCGATCACCGGCAGCGTCGCCACCTTGACGCCGATGCCGAGGGTGGCCATCAGCGCGTTGCCCAGCACCGAGGTGAGGATCAGCGGCAGGACGATGCAGAGGGTCGCGGCGAAGGAGCGGAAGGTGATCATGCACATGACCGCCACGCAGATGTAGACCAGCACCAGGATGATCAGCTCGGACTGCTTGATCACCTCGTTGGTGGCCGCCTCGATGCCGGCGTTGCCCGCGGCCAGCTTGAACTTCAGGTCATCCTTCTCGTGCTCGGCGGCGAACTCCTGCACGGCATGCACGGCGCGGTCGAGGGTCTCGGCCTTGTGGTCGTTGAGGAACACCAGCAGGGGCGCCAGCGAGCAGCTGCTGTTGTACAGGCCGTCGGCGCGGCTGATGGAATTGTTCAGCACGTCCTTGTTGCGCGACAGGGTCTCCCACTTCAGGTTGCCCTCGTTCATGCCCTTGATCACCTGCTTGGACACGGTGACCAGGGAGATGGCCGACTGCACGCCCTCGGTGTTCTCCAGCTTCCACGACAGCTCGTCGATGGCCTGCAGCGTCTGGTGCGCGGAGCAACCCTCGGCCGCCGACTCGACCATCACCACCAGCACGTCGGAGCTGGTGGAGTAGTTGCGGATGATGAAGTCGTTGTCCTGGTTGTAGCGCGAGTCCGGGCGCAGCTCCGGGGCGCCCTGGTCGAGGTCGCCGATCTTCAGGTGATGACCCTGCCAGAGGCCGCCGGCGAACATCACCAGGGCGATCAGGATGGAGATGGGCGCCACCTTGGAACTGGCGAAGTTGGACAGCAGGCGCCAGAACGGATGCTCGCGCACCGCGTCCTTCTTGCTGCGTTCCACCGCGCGCTTGCTGATGCCGATGTAGGAGATCGCCACCGGCAGCAGGATCAGGTTGGTGAAGACGATCACCGCCACGCCGATGGAGGCGCCGATGGCCAGCTCGCGGATCACCCCGATGTCGATCACCAGCAGGGTGATGAAGCCCACGGCGTCGGCCAGGATGGCGATCATGCCCGGCAGGAACAGCTGGCGGAAGGTGCGCCGCGCGGCCAGCAGCGGGGTTTCCGCGTCACTGGACTGCAGGGCGATACCGTTGATCTTCTGCACCCCGTGGGAGATGCCGATGGCGAAGATCAGGAACGGCACCAGCATCGAGTACGGGTCCAGCCCGAAGCCGATGCTGTGCAGCAGGCCGAGCTGCCAGATCACCGCCACCAGGGTGGTGGACAGCACGGCGATGGTCGAGCGCACGCACTTGGTGAACCACAGCAGCAGCACCAGGGTAATGACGAAGCAGATGCCGAAGAAGCCGACCACCATCACCAGGCCGTCGATCAGGTCGCCGACCTTCTTGGCGAAGCCGACGATGTGGATCTTCACGTTGGGGTTCTGCGCCTGGTACTTGTCGCGGATCTTCTCTTCCAGCTCATGGGAGAACTGCCGGTAGTCCAGCTTCAGCAGCTTGCTCTGGTCCTTGGCGTCGGGGTAGACCTCCAGCAGCGGCACGTCGACGATGCTGGACTTGAAGTTGTTCGCCACCAGGCGGCCGATCTGCCCGGACTTGAGCACGTTGTCGCGCAGCTTCTCCAGGGCCTTGGCCGAACCGTCGTAGGTCTGCGGGATGACCTCGCCGCCGGCGAAGCCTTCCTCGGTCACCTCGGTCCAGCGCACGCTGGGGCTCCACAGCGACTTCAGGCCGGAACGGTCGACGCCGGGGATGTAGAACACCTCGTCATGGATCTGCCGCAGGGTGTCCATGTACTCCTTGGTGAAGATGTCGCCGTTCACCGCCTCCACCGAGATGCGCACGGTGTTGCCCAGGTTGGACAGGTCGTTGATGTGGCTCAGCATGTTCTGGATGAACGGGTGCTTGAGCGGGATCATCTTCTCGAAGCTGGTGGACGGCCGCACCTGGGTCGCCTGGAAGGCGAGGAACAGGGTCACCAGCAGGCAGATGAAGATCACGATCGGGCGGTTGTTGAAGATCAGGCGCTCGAGCAGGGTCGCCTTGTCCTGGTGATGCGAATTGACTGCGTTCATGGGGCTTCCCCGGCTCATTGTTGTTCTGTCAGCTCGGCGCCGGTCGCCGAAGCCAGGTGGATGCCGCCCTGGCCGACCAGCACCAGGTTGCCGTCGCCGGCGGCGCCGACCCCGGCCAGCGCCAGGCGGTCGGGCCGGTTGAAGATGTTGAAGGTGCGGCCGTCGTCCTTGCTCACCAGTACGCTGCCGCTGTTGCCGACCACGGCGATGCTGCCGTCGGGCAGCAGCGAGCCTTCGGCCAGGCCGAACTCCAGGGTGCCGTCACCGGCGATGGGCAGCGCCACCTGTTCCCAGGTGTCGCCGAAGTCGGTGGAGCGGAACAGGTGCCCACGCAGGCCGTAGATCAGCACGGTGCCGGCCTGGGCGGTGCCGACGGCGCCGAACAGCGAGCCCTCGTAGGGGCCCTGCAGTTTCTCCCAGGTCTGGCCCCAGTCCTTCGAGCGGAACAGGCTGCCGGATTCGCCCACCACCAGCAGGCCGGAATCCTTCACCGCGGCGATGCCGTTGAGGTGGAACTGGTCCTCGTTGTCCAGGCGCTCGCTGACGTCTTCCCAGTTCTTGCCGCCGTCGTGGGTTTCCAGCATGGCGCCGTAGGCGCCCACGGCCAGGCCGTGGCTCTCGTCCTGGAACCACACGTCCAGCAGCGGCGCCTCGCGCTTGAGGTCCTCGAACTGGCGCGTCCAGGTGGCGCCGGCGTCCTCGCTGACGAGGATCTGCGCGTCGTGGCCGACCGCCCAGCCCTTCTTGTCGTTGACGAAGAACACCGCGGTCAGCAGCTGGCGGGTGGGCACCTTGGCCTGGACCCAGCGCTTGCCGTTGTCGTCGGAATAGAGGATGTGCCCGCGATCGCCTACCGCCACCAGACGCTTGCCGGCGTGGCTGACGCTCAGCAGCAGGCTGCTGGGGGCCTTGGCCGAGGCGATGGCATAGCCATCGGTGTCGCTGGCCGGCGCATCCGTCGCGCTGGCGTGCAGCGGAACGGCCGCCAGCCACAGCAGCGAGAACGCGCCGAGCAGCGAAAGCGATTTGCGCAGGGGGGACGGGGAAGCGGAAACCGAGGGCCCGGACGAACGCACGGACAGCTCGCCGGTGGCGTGCCGCAGATGCTCACGCATATAGCCTTACCTCTTTGTTTTTATTGCAGGCGGATAGGGAGTGGTCGTTATATGCCAGCCTTTCTGCAGCCTGACAATTAAAGGCACGTTATCTTTTGTTAAGCGCAGCGGGACTCATCCAAAAGGACTAGGGAAAGCTGCAGCCCAGTCGCCACGCGGCTTCCAGCGGACACGAAAAAAGATACCGACGGTAACACTCCGGGTATTTGCGGGTACCTGGATGCGTCTGGGGAAACACTCGGGAACCTGCGGTGCGGATATGTGCAGGAGCGGGCCCTGCCCGCGATTTCGCGCGCAGGGCGCGCTCCTACAGGGGAATGGCGCGGGTGGGGCGGCATAGGAACGGATCTCATCCGCGATCCGCGCGGGAATCTCCGGCTATCGCGGACAAAGTCCGCTCCTACGACCGTGCTTCCCTGGAATTGTAGGAGCGCGCCCTGCCCGCGATTTCGCGCGCAGGGCGCGCTCCTACAGGGGAATGGCGCGGGTGGGGCGGCATAGGAACGGATCTCATCCGCGATCCGCGCGGGAATCTCCGGCTATCGCGGACAAAGTCCGCTCCTATGACCGTGCTTCCCTGGAATTGTAGGAGCGGGCCCTGCCCGCGATTTCGCGCGCAGGGCGCGCTCCTACAGGGGAATGGCGCGGGTGGGGCGGCGTAGGAGCGGATCTCATCCGCGATCCGCGCCGGAATCTCCGGCTATCGCGGACGAAGTCCGCTCCTACGGCCGTGCTTCCCTGGAATTGTAGGAGCGGGCCCTGCCCGCGATTTCGCGCGCAGGGCGCGCTCCTACAGGGGAATGGCGCGGGTGGGGCGGCGTAGGAGCGGATCTCATCCGCGATCCGCGCCGGAATCTCCGGCTATCGCGGACGAAGTCCGCTCCTACGGCCGTGCTTCCCTGGAATTGTAGGAGCGGGCCCTGCCCGCGATTTCGCGCGCAGGGCGCGCTCCTACAGGGGAATGGCGCGGGTGGGGCGGCGTAGGAGCGGATCTCATCCGCGATCCGCGCGGGAGTCTCCGACTATCGCGGACAAAGTCCGCTCCTACGGCCGTGCCCGAGCGTAGGGCGAATAACCGTTCGCGGTTATCCGCCGCCGGCCGGAACACCGGTGCCCGGGACAATTGGCGGATAACGCCGTAGGCGTTATGCGCCCTACGTTGGAAGGGGTGGCGCAGGATGGGTTGAGCGAAGTGTTCTGCCGGGACACATAGGTAACGCTTGTCGGGACACATGGGTAACGGTTTTCCCATGGTCATTCCGGCTGCCTG
>NZ_JAZAQP010000078.1:0-20897 GCF_036231725.1 Pseudomonas sp. JH-2
GGGCAAGCCTTTTTGGTTCCTTTTGTGGCGTTTGACAAAAGGGACTCGCCCGAGGGGGCGAAACAAGAGACATCCGAGCACTCGGAGCGGCGCGCTACACCGAGCCCAAACCCAAAAGTCTCTGGGTTCCCGCGTTCGCGGGAATGACGATTGGTAGAGAGGTGCATGGGTAAGGTTCGCGAGCAAGCTCGCTCCTACGAAAAGCGGGGCCCCATCATGTAGGAGCGGGCCCTGCCCGCGATTTCGCGCGCAGGGTGCGCTCCTACAGGTGAACGGCGCGGATGGGGCAGACCCTGCCTCAACGCCGGCCGAACACCTCGTCCAGGTGCCTGTGGTAGCGCGCCACGTCCGCCTCGATGCTCGGCTCCTTCATCACGTTCACGCAGAGGAAGGTCGGCAGCGGGCTCATGCCGAGGAACTGGTTGGCCTTGTGGAAGGGGAAGTAGACCGCGTCCACGCCCTTGCCCTCGAAGAAGTCGCCGGGGTCGTCGAAGGCCTGCTGCGGGGCGTTCCAGGTGGCCGAGATCATGTAGCGCTTGCCGTGGATCAGGCCGCCGCTGCCGTACTTCTGCGAGGCGTCGGAGCGGGTGCGGCCGTCGTTGGCGTAGAGGCTGCCGTGGCCGGCGGTGAAGACTTCGTCGAGGTACTTCTTCACGGTCCAGGGCGCGCCCATCCACCAGCCGGGCATCTGGTAGATGACCCCGTCGGCCCAGAGGAATTTCTGCACCTCTTCCTGGATGTCGTAGCCGCCGTCGATGAAGGTTTCCTTCACGTCGAAGCCGGCGTGGTCGAGGTGGGCCAGGGCCGCCTCGTGCAGGGTGGCGTTGTACTGGCCGTTGGAGTGGGCGAACTGCTTGCCGCCGTTGAGCAGGAGGATGTTTTTCATGGCAGGGGCTCCGAAAGCTGTGGATGGCCGGCAGGATAGCCGGGGCCCGGGGCCGGAAAAACCGGCCCCGCGGCAATTGATTTGTGCTTTCAGCTCACGAATCGGCGCCCGGCGTTGCTCCAGGTCATGCAATCGCCGGCGGCCCGGCCACCGGCGATGCCGGGGGCGTCAGACGGAGCGGGGCACCAGCTTGCGGCAGCTTTCCTTGCGGCTGGGGTACTGCTCGCACTTGCGCAACACGAACTGCACCTGGTCGTCGGCCTTGAGCTGACGGTTGGCCAGCAGCTTCTCGGTGATGAACAGTTCTTCCGAGCCCAGGTTGCGCTCGGCCTTGTCGATCATCGTCAGCGCCGCCTGCGGGTCGTTGCGCTTGAGGTGGTAGCTGATCATCAGGTCGTAGATCGATGGCCCGGCCAGCGACCAGTCCTGGATCGACTCCAGGTCGGCCAGCGCCGCGCGGCCGTCGCCGCGGTCCAGGTGGACGTTGAAGGCGGCGCGGCGCACCCCGGGCTGGTTGCCCACCGGCGAGGCCAGGGCGCGGGCGATGAAGGCCTGGGCCTGGGCCGGCTGCTTCTGCTCCAGCGCCGCGGTGGCGGCGTAGGCGTCCTTGTAGCCCTGCAGCGAGGCGCGCACCGTCGCCGAGTCGCGCACCTGCGGCCAGCTGCGCCGGTCGACCCGCGCGCGGGCCTGCTGGCGGTACTCGCGGTGCAGGTACTTGCGCAGTTCCTCGTCGCGGTCGGTGGGCGACATGTGCGAGCGGGTGAAGTATTGCCCGGTGGCCGAGATGGCCGTGCCCAGGCCCTGGTCGAGCAGGGTGTCGAGCTCGCGGCTGAAGCGGTTCAGGTCGAACTGCTGCAACGATTCCTGCATGGCGCCCTGGCGCGCCTTGAGGAAGCCGCCGAGCAGCGGCTCCTGCTTGCCCTGGAAATCGCCCAGGCGCTGCAGGCTGACGCTGGCGGCGCGCGGCGCGTAGCCGGCGCGGATCATCAGGTCGGTGCCCAGCAGGTCGGCCTGGTCTTCCTGGGTGCGGCCCCAGGCGGTGCTCCAGACGTTGTCCGAGAAGCTGTTGGCCAGGGCGGTGTAGAGCAGCGTATTGCCGATGGCCTTCTGGGTGCCCAGCGGGTCCTTGCTGACCAGCCTGAGCCGGCCGGTGCTGCGGTCCACGCCGGTGTCCGCGGCCACCGCGGCGATCACCACGGTGGTGGCGACGTTGAGCATCAGCTCCTTCTGCTGCTGGAACGCGGCCAGGCGGTCGTGGTGGCGCAGCAGCACGTGGCTCATCTCGTGGCCGAGCATGGCGGCGATCTCGTCCTCGCTCTCGACGTTGTCGAGCATGCCCAGGGGCACGAAGAGGGTGCCGAAGGGGTCGGCCGAGGGGCCGAAGGCATAGCTGTCGGTGATGCGCACCTGCAGTTTCGGCGCCTCGCCCGGCCAGCCCTTGGCCAGGCGCTCGACGATGCCCTGCAGGTAGGCCTGCAGCTCGGGGATCTGCACCAGGTTCTGCTGGCGGATCTCGCTGGCCGGCAGGGTGCGGCCGTCGAAGCTCAGGCGCTGCTGGCTGGCGCGTTGCGGGTCGAGCCGGTAGTACTCGCGGACCTCGGCCTGGTCCAGGTAGTGGCCCTGCACCCGCGATTGGGTGGAGGGGCCGATCAGGTTCAGCGCCGCCTTGTGGGCGCCGTCGAGGGTCTGGCAGCCGGCCAGCAGGGCGAGCAGCGGCAGGGCCAGCAGCGGGGTCTTCATGCGCACCGCCCTCACTTCTTGCACCCGGCGCCGAAGCCGATGGTGGAATTGTTCTGCTGGTCCTCGGCCTGGCTGCGGGTGAGTTTCCCGCAGGGCAGGTCGACCACGTGCAGCGGCGGGTCGACGCGCACCGCCATGCTGTCCAGCCAGACCTTCTGCCCGCTCACCTCGACCTCCACCAGGTCCAGTTCCCTGTCGTACTGCAGCACCGGCAGCGCCTGCTGCGGCAGGCTGGCGCTGGGCACCGCGCGTTGCAGCTTGCCCTGGTCGTCGAGCAGTTCCACCGTGTCGTCGAGGTAGCCCACCACCTGGCTGGCGGCGAACAGGCTCTGGCTGAACAGGGCGCAAAGCAGGAATAGGGAGGTCTTGCTCATCTCTGGACTCCTTGAGTCGGGCGGTTTCCGAAGCCTCATCAGGCGTTGCGCCCGAGGCGTTCCTGGATCTTCTCGGCGAACAACGAAAGCGACAGCAGGAGGATGCCGAGCACGTTCACCGGGGTCATGTTCAGCCGGTACAGCGCATAGCTCAGCGCCGCCAGCAGCAGGGTCATGAGCGCAAGGCCGGCCAGCGGCGAGCGCAACCAGGGGTTGTGCGGCCAGCGCCCGGCGGGCCGCACCTGGAGGAACTTGAGCAGGGCGATCAGGCCGAGCAGGGCGAGCTGCGCCAGGTCCAGCGGGTTCACCGAGCCCAGGCTGAAGTCGGCCAGCGCCGGTGGGTCGCGGTAGTAATGCGGGCCCCAGGCGATCAGGTTGTCCAGGGCCATGGCGTGCAGGTATACGCCGGGGATCTTGCCGTGCAGCGGCGACAGGGTGAGGTCGCCGGTGCCGGCGATGCTGGCGCCGACCAGCACCAGCTTGCCGCGCAGCAACTCGCGCAGCAGGGCGCGGTCCTCGTCGGCGGTGGCTTCCAGGTCGCTGGCGGTCAGCGTCAGGCTGTACGGGCAGGTGGCCTGGGCCGAGTTGCCGAGCTTCCAGAACATCGCCTGGAGCATCTGCCGGAACACCCCGGGGGCGCTGCAGTGGCCGATGGCCGAGATGTGTTCCTGCAGCGGCGAGAGCTTCAGGCCCCACTGCAGGGCCATGGCCGGCAGTTGCGCGGCAGCCTCGGCGTCGGCCGGCAGCGCCGGGCAGGCGTGGCGCCGGCAGTATTCGCGGTACAGGCCCAGGGCCGGGCTTTCCAGGGGCCCCAGCGGGGTCTGCAGGGCCAGCGGGTACTGGTCGCCGAAGCCGCTCCAGGACACCAGCGCCGGGCGGCTGACCGCGGCGAAGCGCGGCAGCGCGTTGACCGCGCCGTCCACGCCGCCCGGCAACCCGGTGTTGGCCAGCAGCAGGGCGATGTCCTGGCGCTGGTAGCGCTCGAACACGTTGGCCAGCAACTGGCTCTCCATCAGCGGCTGCTGGCCGGGCACCGCGCGGGAGTGGTCATGGCTGTACAGCAGGTCGACGAACACCGCGCCGGGCTGGTAGGCGAGCAGGCGCTTGAACAGCTTGCTCTGCTCGCTGTAGGGCAGCGGCCAGTAGGCCTGGTGGCGTTGCAGGTAGGCGTCGTCGACCAGCACCACCACCACCTGGCGCTGCCCGCTGTCCGGGTAGCGCTCGGCGAACAGGCGGTTCAGCCAGCGCGCCGAGGCGGCGTTGGAGGAGCTGGCCAGGCCGAAGGGGTCGCACAGGGCGATGAAGGCGACCGCCAGGCCGAAGAGGATCGGGCGGGCATAACGCGAGACGAAGGACGTGACCGACTGCAACCTGGCTTCCCTGCACATGGCGATTCATTGGCGTCATTTTGCCATCATTGTTTCGTGATGTGAAAGTGCCATCTATTCGCCGGGCGCCCGGGGTGCGCCAGGGGGCAGCGAAAACCCGCGGGATCGCGCATCATGTCCGCCAGTCCACCAAGGGGAGCCTTACATGCGCGTGTTGCCGTCCGTTCTGCGATGCCTCCTGCCGTCCCTGGCGCTGCTGGCCGGCGCCGGCCATGCCGTGGCGGCCGAGCCGCTGCTCGAAGCCATCAACGTCTACCGCAGCCAGCCGCAGGCCTGCGCCGGCCGGGCCAGCGAGGCGCTGCCGCCGCTGGGGCAGGACTCGCGCCTGGTCCTGGCGCCGGGCATTTCCGACTGGCAGTCGGCGCTGAAAGCCACCGGCTACCCGATGAGCAGCGCGCGCATGCTCAGCCTCAGTGGGCCGAAGGACGAGCAGGCGGCCATGGCGGCGTTGCAGGAGAGTTTCTGCCAGGTGCTGCTGGACCCGCAGTTCATCGAGGTCGGCGTCAGCCGCGAAGGCAACGACTGGCGCGTGGTGCTGGCGCGGCCGCTGCTGCAGGGCAAGCTGGGCGACTGGCAGGCCGAGGGGCAGAAGCTGCTGCAGGCGGTCAACGCCGCCCGCGGCCAGGCGCGCCAGTGCGGCGGGCAGGCCTTCGCCAGGGCCGCGCCGCTGGGCTGGAACGCGGTGCTGGGCAGCGTGGCCGAGGAGCACAGCCGCGCCATGGCCAACGGCAACTATTTCTCCCATCTGGACCGCGACGGCCGCACCCCCGGCGACCGCGCCGAGCTGGGCGGCTACAGCGCCGGTTCCGTGGGCGAGAACATCGCCGCCGGGCAGGGCACCGCGAATGCCGTGGTGCAGGCCTGGCTGGCCAGCCCCGGCCACTGCGCCAACCTGATGAGTCCGCAGTACCGCGAGCTGGGCGCGGCCTACGCGGTGGACCCGAAGAGCGACGCCGGCATCTACTGGACGGCGATGTTCGGCGCGCCCTGAGCGCGCCTCAGGCGAGGCTGCGCTGCAACTGCTCGATGGTGTCGCCGAGGCTGCCCAGGTACTGGCGGCGCACCTGCTCGACGCTGCCCTGGTCCTGCGGCCAGTGCAGCGCGACGCTGCCCAGCAGGCGTTCGCCGGCGCGCACCGGCAGGGCGATGGCGCGGATCAGGAAGGGCAGGCGCACCGAGTATTCCCAGTGGCCTTCGGTGCGTTCGCCGAAGCCGCGGTGGTGCGCGCGCTCGTGCAACTGCAGTAGTTCCTCGCCTTGCAGCGCGTGGCGTTCGGCCAGGTTGCGCACGTGCTGCTCGTCCAGCGCCGCGAGGCAGGCCTGGCCCATGGCCGAGTGGAACAGGCTGGCCTTGAGCCCGACGATCATGCGGTTGCTCGGGTAGCGCTTGCGCAGGCGCTCGGGCACCGAGCTTTCCATCACCCGCAGGTCGGCGCCGTCGAAGAACGACAGGTCGGCCACCAGCCCGGTGCGCTCGCTCAGCGCCTTGAGCAGCGGCGCGGCTTCCTCCACCAGGCGCCGGCTGCGGCGCTCGTCGGCGTCGCCGAACAACCGCCGCGAGCTCAGCCGGTAGCGCCGGTCGCACAGGCCGCGGTAGAGCCAGCCCTGCTCCTGCAGGGTGTGCAGCAGGCGCGAGACGGTGGCCTTGGGCAGGGCAGTGAGGTAGTGCAGTTCCTCCAGCCCCAGGGAGCCGTGCTCGCCGAGCAGCTCGACGATCGCCAGGGCGCGCTCCACCGAGCGCACCGTGCTGCCTTCCTCTTTCCCCTGCATCGCCGTTCCCCATGTACCCAGTGCTGTCGGCACTGGGGAGGCAGGATGCGTGCCATGCCCGAGCGGGCCGCGCGCCTCAGCGTTCATCGAGCAGCGCCGGCGGCCGCCGGGCGACCCAGCGCGTCTGCCGTTCGTGGGCGTGGGCCAGTTGCAGCACGGCCAGGTCCGCCTGCGCCGGGCCGAGGATCTGCACGCCCATGGGCAGCCCGGCGGGGTTGAAGCCTACCGGCACGTTCATCGCCGGCAGCCCGGCGAGGGTGGCGCCGATCACCACTTCCATCCAGCGGTGGTAGGTGTCCATCGGGCGGCCGGCGATGGCATCCGGCCATGCCAGTTGTGCATCGAAAGGGAACACCTGGGCACTGGGCAGGAGCAGGTAGTCGTAACGCTCGAACAGCTTCTGCAGGGCGCGGTACCAGTCGCTGCGGTCCAGCGAGGCCTGGTAGACGTCGGCGGCGCCCAGGCCCAGTCCCGACTCCACTTCCCAGATCGCCTCCGGCTTGAGCTGCCGGCGCAGCGCCGGGTCGGCGTAGGCCGGGGCCAGGCTGCCGGCCACCAGCCACTGGCGGTGCACCAGCCAGCAGTGCCACAGGCGCGCCATGTCGTAGTCCGGGCGGCAGGGCTCGACTTCGGCGCCCAGGGCGCGGAAGTCCGCCAGGCCCGCCTCGCACAGTTGCAGCAGCCCCGGCTCGGTGGCCAGGTAGCCGTCGAAGTCGCCCAGCCAGCCGATGCGCGCGCCGCGGAAGTCGCGCTCCAGCGGGCCGTCGAGGTCGTCGCCGCCGCGCAGCGACAGGGGCGCGCCCGGGGCATGGCCGGCCTGGGTGCGCAGCAGCGCCGCCACGTCGGCCACGCTGCGGCCCATGGGGCCTTCCGTGGCCAGCTGCTGGACGAACAGGTCATTGGACGGGCCGAAGGGCACGCGGCCCTGGGACGGGCGCAGGCCGTAGACGTTGTTGAAGGCGGCCGGGTTGCGCAGCGAGCCCATCATGTCGCTGCCGTCGGCCACCGGCAGCATGCGCAGGGCCAGCGCCACCGCGGCACCGCCGCTGCTGCCGCCGGCGCTCAGGCGTGGCTCGTAGGCGTTGCCGGTGATGCCGTGCACGGTGTTGTAGGTGTGCGAGCCCAGGCCGAACTCGGGCACGTTGCTCCGCCCGACGAAGATGGCCCCGGCCCGGCGCGCGCGTTCCACCACGTAGGCGTCGTGGGCGGTGACCTGGTGGGCGAACAGCGGCGAGCCCATGCTGGTGACCATCCCGGCGCAGGCCGCCAGGTCCTTCGGCGCCTGGGGCATGCCGTGCAGCCAGCCGCGCCAGTGGCCGCGGGCGAGCAGGCGGTCGTGCTCGTCGGCGTCGCGCAGCAGTTCCTCGGCGGGGCGCAGGGACACCAGCGCGTTGACCCGCGGGTTGTAGCGGTCGATCTGCGCCAGGTAGGCCTGCATCACCTCGCGGCAGCTGACCTGGCGGCTGCGGATGGCTTCCGACAGCGGCCGCGCGTCGAGGGCGACGATGTCCTCGTCGAGCGGGGTGGCGTGGGACGCGGTCATCACGGTCATTCAGAGGCTCCGGGCAGTGGGGGAAAGGGTAGCGCGGGCGCGGCGGCGGGCCAGCGCCTCGGGGGCGCCCTCGCGCAGGAAGGCCAGGGCGAACAGGCCGATCAGCGAGGCCGCCAGCACGTACCAGGCCGGCGCCACCGGGGTGCCGCCGACCTGGGTCAGCCAGGCGACGATGAACGGGGCGAAGCCGCCGAACAGCATCACCGCCACGTTGTAGGCCAGGGCCAGGCCGGTGGAGCGCACGCGGGTGGGGAACTGCTCGGCCACGGCGGTGGGCGCCGGGCCGTAGCTGATGCCGATCAGGCTGCACAGCACCAGCTGCATCACCAGCAGGTTGCCGATGCTCGGCGCGCCGGCCACCCAGGCGAACAGCGGGTAGACCAGCAGGGTGAAGCCGAGCACCCCGGCGAACAGCACCGGGCGCCGGCCGTAGCGGTCGGAGAGGGCGCCGGCGACGGGGATGATCAGGGTCATCAGCGCCACCGCCAGCATCTGCACCATGAACACCTGGTCCAGCGGCAGGCCGAGCTGGGTGTGGGCGAAGGTCGGCATGTTCACCAGCACCACGTAGAAGGCCACGGTGCCGTTGATGGTCGAGCCCATGGTCACCAGCACCGCGCGGCGGTGCTCGCGCAGCACCTGGCGCAGGCCCACGGGTTTTTCCTGGCTGCTGGCGCGCACGAAGTCCTCGGTCTCCTCCATGTGCCGGCGCATCCACAGGCCCACCGGGCCGATCAGCAGGCCGAGCAGGAAGGGCACGCGCCAGCCCCAGGCGTCCAGCGCCTCGGGCGACAGGTTGTGGGTGACCAGGGCGCCCATGCCGGCGCCGGCGAACACCGCCAGGCACTGGCCGAACAGCTGCCAGGCGCCGTACAGGCCGCGGCGGTTGGCCGGCGCGGATTCCACCAGGAAGGCCGTGGCGCTGGCGTACTCGCCGCCGGTGGCGAAGCCCTGCAGCATGCGCGCGATGACGATCAGCGCCGGCGCGCCCACGCCGATGGCGGCGTAGTCGGGGGCGAAGGCGATCAGGGCGATGGCCACCGTCATCAGCGCGATGATCAGCTGCATGGCCGCCTTGCGCCCCTTGCGGTCGGCGTACATGCCCAGCAGCACGCCGCCCACCGGGCGCATGAAGAAGCCCACGCCGAAGGTGGCCAGGGCCATCAGCAGCGAGGCGTAGGCGCTCTCGGCGGGGAAGAACAGCCGGGCGATCAGGCTGGAGAGGAAGCCATAGACGATGAAGTCGTACCACTCGAGGGCGTTGCCGATCACGGCGGCCGCCACCTGGCGGTTGCGCGACACGGCGCGGGAAGAGGTCTGCATCACGGGTGCTCCTGGCGCGCCCGGGGCGGGCGCGCGGCTGGGTGAGGGAGGTGGCAGGGGGGAAGGGCGCTCAGGGGCGCAGCCAGCGCTCGGCCAGCGCCGCCCAGTAGGCGGCGCCGCGCACCAGGATGGCGTCGTTGAAGTCGTAGGCCGGGTTGTGCACCATCGCCCCGGCGCCGTTGCCGATGAACAGGTAGCTGCCGGGGCAGCGCTGGAGCATCCAGCCGAAGTCTTCGCTGCCCATCACCGTGGGCGCCTCGCGCACCTCGTCGGCGCCCACCAGCTCGATGCCGACCTCGCGGGCGAAGGCGGTTTCCTCCGCCGTGTTGACCAGCACCGGGTAGGCCGGGCGGTGCTCGACCTGCACCGTGCAGCCGTAGCTCTGCGCCTGGCTGTGGATGATCGCCTTGACCCGCTCCAGCACCTGTTCGCGCACCTTGGCGTCGAGGGCGCGCAGGCTCAGGCGCAGCAGCGCCTGCTGGGGGATGACGTTGGCCGCCTCGCCGGCCTGCAGCGCGCCGACGGTGACCACCGCCGCCTGTTGCGGGTCGACGTTGCGCCCCACCACCGTCTGCAGCGCCATCACCACGCTGGACGCCGCCACCAGCGGGTCGACGCTCAGGTGCGGCATCGAGCCGTGGCCGCCGACGCCGTCGATGCGAACTTCCAGCAGGTCCTGCGAGGCCATCATCGGCCCGCTGCGGAAGCACAGGTGGCCGGCTTCCAGCCCCGGCATGTTGTGCATGCCGAACAGCGCGTCGCAGGGGAAGCGCTGCAGCAGGTCGTCCTCCAGCATCGCCAGGGCGCCGCCCTGGCCTTCCTCGGCGGGCTGGAAGATCAGTGTCAGGCTGCCCTGGAAGTTGCGGGTGGCGGCCAGGTAGCGCGCCGCGCCTAGCAGCATCACGGTGTGCCCGTCGTGGCCGCAGGCGTGCATGCGCCCGTGGTGGCAACTGCTGTAGGGCAGGCCGGTGGCTTCCTCGATGGGCAGCGCGTCCATGTCGGCGCGCAGGCCCAGGCGCCGCGGCGAGTCGCCGTTGCGCAGCACGCCGACCACGCCGGTGCGGCCGACGCCGCGGTGCACCTCGTAGCCCCACTGGCCGAGCAGGTCGGCCACCAGGTCGGCGGTGCGGCGCTCTTCGAAGCCCAGTTCGGGGTGGGCGTGGATGTCCTGGCGCAGGGCCTTGAGTTCGTCGGCGCTGTCGTTCAGCCAGGCGAGGATGTGAGCGTGGAGGGACATGTGGGGGCTCTCCCGGGGTAGCCGGACTGGAGTCCGGTCTTGTTGGCGGTTACCGGCAGCGGGGCCGCCGGCTCGGATGGCTACCAGCAAAGCGCGGGCGCCGTGACGGGGCAATGCGCGGTGGTTCCACCCTGTGGAACCTCGCGCGCTCAGAAGTGGTAGTAGATGCCGATGGCCACGCTGGACGGGTCGTCGCCGGCCTGCTCGACGGGGATGCCGGCGTAGCTCACGGCGGCCTGGCGCTGGTTGTCGATCAGCGCCACACGGCCGTACAGCGCCAGGTTCGGGCGCAGGAAGTGGTCGTAGCCGAGCATCACCCCGGTGGCGTCCTGCTCGCCGCTGTCGACGTTGCGCCGGGTGGCCACCAGCCGCGCCAGGTCGCGCTCGCCCACCGGCAGCATGAAGCCGAGGGTCCAGGCGGTCATGCTCGGCGTGCCGGGGTAGTCCACGTCCTGGCGCTGCCAGGTGAGGTTGGAGGAGAAGGGGCCGAAGTCGTAGAACGCCGAGGCGCTCTTGAAGGCGTTGTGCGTCTGCCGGCTGCGCCCGCCGTCGTCCCACGGGTCGCTCAGGTAGTCGTTGTAGGAGCCGAGCAGGATCAGCCGGCTGTCGCGGTACTGCAGGCTCACGCCCTTGCCGCGCACGGTCTTCCCGGCGCTGGCGGCGTCGTCGAAGCCGAAGGTCATGGCCGTGCCGACGCTGAAGCCGTGGTAGCTCGGGGTGGTGTAGGCGAGGGTGTGCTTGGGCCGCACGTCCAGGTAGTACGCGCCCTTGCCGCGCGGCGGCAGGGTGAGGAAGGTGTAGGGCGAGCCGTACACGGCGAGGAAGGGGTCGGCGTAGGTCGGGGTGCTCATGTTGTAGGTCTTGCCGAATTCCAGCTTGCCGTAGTGGCGGGTGCGCAGCGCCACCAGCGCCAGGCGCAGCGCGCCGACCTGCTTCCAGTGCTGGTCCAGGGCCTGGCCGTTGAGGTTGAAGCCTTCCTCGACGTCGGCCTCCAGCACCGTGTCCTCGTCCAGCGCCTTGCGCAGGTACAGGCCCAGCTTGTTGGTCCAGGCCCCGCCGCCCTCCAGGCGCCAGCCGGAGTGGTGGCCGGAGTCGTGGTAGTCGGCGAAGGCGTCGAGGGTCCCGTAGACCCTGGCCTTGTCGTCGAAGCCCTTGTCCACGTTGTAGTAACCGAAGCCCGAGGCGATGCGGGCGATGCCGGGGAAGCCGTCGGCCTGGGCGGCCAGGGGCGCGGCCAGCAGGGCGACGAGGGGGAACAGCGACTGCTTGCTGAGTGAGGTGTGCACGGCGCGGATTCCTGATTCTGGTTGTTGTTCGCGGGGTCCGCCTGTCCCCTTGGCGGGACTGTCGGCGCGTTTTCAGCAGAATCCGGAGAGGGCCCGGCGGGCAATGCACAGCGGTTCCATGGCGCGGAACCGTTGGCAGGCTGGGTCAAACGTTACGCTCAGGGTAACGATCATGCGCCGGGCTTGATTGATGCCCCCGCCGCCGGGTCCCTAAGGTGCGTCCACGACAGCAGCGTTCGTGGAGGTACCGATGATCCAGACATCCCCCCCGCCCCAGTGGTCGCGGCGCCGCGCCGAGAAGGCGCGCCGCCTCGAACGGGTGCGCCACCTGGCCGACGGCGCGGTGCTGCCGCGCGAGCACCTGGTGCGGGCCCTGGAGGCGCTGATCGCCCCGGGCGACCGCGTGGTGCTGGAGGGCAACAACCAGAAGCAGGCCGACTTCCTCTCGCGCAGCCTGGCCCGGGTGGACCCGGGCAAGGTCCACGACCTGCACATGATCATGCCCAGCGTCGGCCGCCCCGAGCACCTGGACCTGTTCGAGCTGGGCATCGCGCGCAAGCTCGACTTCTCCTTCTCCGGCCCGCAGAGCCTGCGCATCGGCCAGCTGCTGGAGGACGGGCTGCTGGAGATCGGCGCCATCCACACCTACATCGAGCTGTACTCGCGCCTGGTGGTGGACCTGATCCCCAACGTCGCCCTGGTCGCCGGCTTCGTCGCCGACCGCGAGGGCAACCTCTACACCGGCCCCAGCACCGAGGACACCCCGGCGCTGGTGGAGCCCACCGCCTTCAGCGACGGCATCGTCATCGCCCAGGTCAACCGCATCGTCGACGACCCCCGCGACCTGCCGCGGGTGGACATCCCGGCGAGCTGGATCGACTTCGTGGTGGAGGCCGACCGGCCGTTCTACATCGAGCCGCTGTTCACCCGCGACCCGCGCCACATCAAGCCGGTGCACGTGCTGATGGCGATGATGGCGATCCGCGGCATCTACCAGCGGCACGAGGTGCAGTCGCTGAACCACGGCATCGGCTTCAACACCGCGGCCATCGAGCTGATCCTGCCGACCTACGGCGAGTCCCTGGGCCTGAAGGGCAAGATCTGCCGGCACTGGACGCTCAACCCGCACCCGACGCTGATCCCGGCCATCGAGAGCGGCTGGGTGGAAAGCGTGCACTGCTTCGGCACCGAGCTGGGCATGGAGCGCTACATCGCCCAGCGCCCGGACGTGTTCTTCACCGGCCGCGACGGCTCGCTGCGCTCCAACCGCATGTTCTGCCAGCTGGCCGGGCAGTACGCGGTGGACCTGTTCATCGGCGCCACCCTGCAGGTGGACGGCGACGGCCATTCCTCCACCGTCACCCGCGGCCGCCTGGCCGGCTTCGGCGGCGCACCGAACATGGGCCACGACCCGCGTGGGCGGAGGCATTCCACCCCGGCCTGGCTGGACATGCGGCCCGAGCCGGAGGCCCTGCTGGCGCGCGGCAAGAAGCTGGTGGTGCAGATGGTCGAGACCTTCCAGGACGGCGGCAAACCGACCTTCGTCGAGCAGCTCGACGCCGTGGAGGTGGCGCGCAAGGCCAAAATGCCGCTGGCGCCGGTGATGATCTACGGCGACGACGTCACCCACGTGCTCACCGAGGAAGGCATCGCCTACCTGTACAAGGCGCGCTCGCTGGAGGAACGCCGGGCGATGATCGCCGCGGTGGCCGGCATCAGCCCCATCGGCCTGCGCCACGACCCGAAGGACACCGAGCGCCTGCGCCGCGAAGGGCTGGTCGCGCTGCCCGAGGACCTGGGCATCCGCCGCGCCGACGCCAGCCGCGAACTGCTCGCGGCCAAGAGCATCGGCGAACTGGTCGACTGGTCCGGGGGCCTGTACGAGCCGCCGGCGCGCTTCAGGAGCTGGTGATGGCCCAAGCCTACGAACTCGAACCCCGCGTCGGCCTCGGCGAGTGCCTGGCCGACCTGGCGGTGGACGCGCTGATCGACGAAGCCGAGCTGTCGCCCAAGCCGGCCCTGGTGGACCGCCGTGGCAGCGGTGCCCACCGCGACCTGCACCTGGGCCTGATGCAGGCCTCGGCGCTGAGCCTGTGGCCGTGCTTGCGGGCCATGGCCGAGGCCGCGCGGGAGCATGGGGCGGTAGGCCTGCCCCTGCGCGAAACCCTCGGCCGGCTCGGCCGCGAAGGCGAAGCCGACATGCTGCGCACCACCGCCGGGGTGAACACCCATCGCGGCGCCATCTGGGCCCTGGGCCTGCTGACCGCCGCCGCCGCCCTCGACCCGCAGCGGGTGGCAGCCGAAGCCGTGGCCGCCCGCGCCGGCCGCATCGCCCTGCTGGCCGACCGCGCACAACCGCAGCTGAACAGCCACGGCAACAAGGTTCGCCAACGCTATGGCGTCGGCGGCGCCCGCGAGGAAGCGCAACTGGGCTTCCCGCGCGTGGTCCGCCACGGCCTGCCGCAACTGCGGCGCAGCCGCGCGGCCGGCGCCGGCGAGCAGAACGCCCGGCTCGACGCGCTGCTGGCGATCATGGCGGTGCTGGACGACACCTGCGTGCTGCACCGCGCCGGCCAGCCCGGCCTGGACGTGATGCAGGGCGGCGCGCGGGCGGTGCTCGCCGCCGGCGGCAGCGCCAGCCTCGCCGGGCGCCGTCGCCTGCGCGAGCTGGACCAGGCGCTGCTGGGCCTCAACGCATCCCCCGGTGGCGCCGCCGACCTGCTGGCCGCCTGTCTCTTTCTGGATCGCCTGCCCGCCGCGCTCGGCGGGTGGGTCGGGAGCCTCTGACCATGGAAACCCTGTCCTTCGAATTCCCCGCCGCCGCCTCGCTGCGCGGCCGCGCCCTGGTGGGCTGCGTCGGTTCCGGCGACCTGGAGGTGCTGCTGCAACCGGCGCCTAACGCCACCCTGAGCATCGAGGTGGTGACCTCGGTGAACGGCAGCGCGCCGCGCTGGCAGCAGCTCTTCGAGCGGCTGTTCGCCGCCGTGCCGGCGCCGGCCGCGCAACTCTGCATCCACGACTTCGGCGCCACCCCCGGGGTGGTGCGCCTGCGCCTGGAACAGGCGCTGGAGGAAGCTGGCCATGAATAACGTCGCCCGCTTGCTGGCCCTGCGCAGCTTCACCGAACTCTCCGCCCGCCAGCGCGCCCGCGAGCTGCTGGACGCCGGCAGCTTCCGCGAACTCATCGACCCCTTCGCCCGGGTGCAGTCACCCTGGCTGGAAGGGCAGGGCATAGTGCCCCAGGCCGACGACGGTGTGGTCATCGCCCGCGGCACCCTGGACGGCCAGCCGGCCGTGGTCGCCGCCATCGAAGGCGCCTTCCAGGGCGGCAGCATGGGCGAGGTCGGCGGGGCGAAGATCGCCGGCGCCCTGGAACTGGCCGCCGAGGACAACCGCAACGGCATCCCCACCCGCGCCCTGCTGTTGCTGGAAACCGGCGGCGTGCGCCTGCAGGAGGCCAACCTGGGGCTGGCGGCCATCGCCGAGATCCAGGCGGCCATCGTCGACCTGCAGCGCTACCAGCCGGTGGTGGCGCTGGTCGCAGGCCCGGTCGGCTGCTTCGGCGGCATGTCCATCGCCGCCGGGCTGTGCAGCTACGTGCTGGTCACCCGCGAAGCGCGCCTGGGGCTGAACGGCCCGCAGGTGATCGAGCAGGAAGCCGGCATCGAGGAATACGACTCCCGCGACCGGCCGTTCATCTGGAGCCTCACCGGCGGCGAGCAACGCGCCGCCAGCGGCCTGGCCGACGCCTGCCTGGCCGACGACGTGGCGACCCTGCACGGCGCGGTGCGCGAGTACTTCGCCAAGGGCCTGCCGGCACGGCCGCGCAGCCGCCGGGTGGCGGACTTCCTGGCGCGCCTGGCAAGCCTCGACACCCGCGAACAGATCGACGCCGCCGGCGTGCGCTGCCTGTACCAGGGCCTGAATCAAGGAGACGCGCAATGAGCCAAGCAACAGTTTCCCGCGGCCTGGCCTGGTTCCAGGCCCTGGCCGGCGAACAGCCCGCGCGCCCGCAGGACGGCGCCTCGCTGCGGGTGGCCGACGCCGAGCTGGACGGCCAGCCGCTGCGTTACCTGGCGGTGGTGCCGGATGCGAACGATGCCTTCCCCCGCGCCCGCAACGGCGAGGTCGGCCTGCTGGAAGGCTGGCGCCTGGCGGCGGCGGTGGAGGAGGCCATCGAGGCCGACCGCGATGCGCCGCTCAAGCGCGCGCTGGTGGCGATAGTCGACGTGCCCAGCCAGGCCTATGGCCGCCGCGAGGAGGCCCTGGGCATCCACCAGGCCCTGGCGGCGGCGGTGGACGCCTATGCCCGCGCGCGCCTCGCCGGCCACCCGGTGGTCGGCCTGCTGGTGGGCAAGGCCATGTCCGGCGCCTTCCTCGCCCACGGCTACCAGGCCAACCGCCTGATCGCCCTGCGCGACGCCGGGGTGATGGTCCACGCCATGGGCAAGGCCGCCGCCGCGCGCATCACCCTGCGCAGCGTCGAGGAGCTGGAGCGCCTGGCCGCCACGGTGCCGCCGATGGCCTACGACATCGACAGCTACGCCTCCCTGGGCCTGCTGTGGGACAGCCTCGAAGTGCCGTCCATTGACGCGCCCGGTGAAGCGGACGTGGTCCAGGTGCAAGCCAGCCTGCGCCGCGCCCTGGACGACATAGCCGGCGCCCCGAGGGACCTTCGCGGCCGCCTCGGCGCGGCCAACCGCGCGGCCTCCAGCCGCGTGCGCGAACTGCTGCGCGAGCAGTGGTGAGAACTCGGGAGCGGGCCATGGCCATCGTCGAAAGCTCACAGCGGGGCCCACGCCGGGACGGGCCCGCTCCCGACCTTTTCCGCGCCCATGACCTGCTCTGGGGCATGGACGCAGAGCATCTACTGGAGGACGCTCCGGCCTGGGCGAGCGAAGTGCTGGCAGCCGGCTGGCCTGTTGTCGTGCGCCGCGCGCCGGCGCGCCCGGGCTGGCTGGCGGTGGGCCTGCGCGGCCACAGCCGCGAGCAGCGCTGGGCCGGCTGGCTGCCGCTGGAAGCGGTGATGCGTTGCACCACGCCCGAGGCGCTGCGCCAGGCCGAGCCGCAACGCGAACTGCCCGCCTGGCAGGCCCTGCGCCAGGTGCGCGCAGGGCTGGACGCCACCGGCCTGGCCTGGGGCATCACCGGCGGCGCCGGCTTCGAACTGGCCAGCGGCGTGCCGGTGCTGCACGGCGCCAGCGACCTCGACCTGCTGCTGCGCACCCCGCAGCCGTTTTCCCGCGACGCGGCCCGCGCGCTGCTCGCCGAACTGAACCAAGCCGCCTGCCGCATCGACCTGCAACTGCAGACCCCCACCGGTGGCCTGGCCCTGGCCGAATGGGCCGGGGAGGGCGCCCGGGTGATGGTCAAGGGCGACCACGCGCCGGTCCTGCTGGCCGATCCCTGGGCGCGCGCCGAGGTGGCCGCATGAGCAGCCTCTTCGCCTTCCCCGGCCAGGGCGCGCAGTACCCCGGCATGCTCTCGGCGCTGCCCGGCGAGCCGGAAGTGCGTGCCTGCCTGGAAGAGGCGGCGAACGTGCTCGGCCAGTCCATGGCCAGCCTGGAAAGCGCCGAGGCCCTGGCCTCGACCCGCGCCGTGCAGTTGTGCCTGCTGATCGCCGGCGTCGCCACGGCACGCCTGCTCGCCGCGCGTGGGCACCGGCCAGCGCTGGTGGCGGGACTGTCCATCGGCGCCTATCCGGCCGCCGTGGTCGCCGGTGCCCTGGACTACGCCGACGCCCTGCGCCTGGTCGCCCTGCGCGGTGAACTGATGCAGCAGGCCTGGCCCAGCGGCTACGGCATGAGCGCCATCCTCGGCCTGGAGCAGCCACAACTGGAGCCGTTGCTGGCCCAGGTGCACAGCGCCGAACGCCCGGTCTACCTGGCCAATATCAACGCCGAACGGCAACTGGTGGTGGCTGGCAGCGACGAGGCCCTGCAAGCCATCGCCGAACTGGCCCGGGCCCATGGCGCCAGCGCGGCGAAGCGCCTGGTGGTCAGCGTGCCCTCGCACTGCGAGCTGCTGGCCGAACCCGCCGCGCGCCTGGCCGAGGCCTTCGCCGGCGTGCGCCTGGGCCGCCCGCGGCTGCGCTACCTGAGCAGCAGCACGGCGCGCCTGGTCATGGACCCGGCGGCGCTTGCCGCGGACCTGGCCGGCAACATGGCGCGCCGCGTGGAGTGGCGCGCCACCCTGCGCAGCGCCTACGAGCGCGGCGCCCGCCTGCACCTGGAGCTGCCGCCCGGGCGCATACTCACCGGCCTGGCCAGGCCCTGCTTCGGCGCCGCCGCCATCGCCTTCGACGGCGCCCGCGCAGACACCCTGGACGCGCTGCTGCGCGAGGAGGAACGCCGCGACCCCTGAACCGGTCCCATTACCCCCAACCCCAACGACCAACCGAGGACAACAACAATGATCATCTACGGTGTCGCTCTACTGTCTGCATGCACGCTCGCGGGCGTGATCCTGGGAGACCTGCTGGGCGTGCTGCTCGGCGTGCAATCCAACGTCGGCGGCGTCGGCATCGCCATGCTGCTGCTGATCTTCGCCCGCCTGGCGATGCACAAGCGCGGCGGCCTGAGCAAGGAATGCGAGTTCGGCGTGGGCTTCTGGGGCGCCATGTACATTCCCGTGGTGGTGGCCATGGCGGCCCAGCAGAACGTGGTCACCGCCCTGCACGGCGGCCCGGTGGCGCTGCTGGCGGCGATCGGCTCGGTGCTGGTGTGCGGCGCGACCATCGCGCTGATCAGCCGCACCCACCGCGGCGAGCCGCTACCGCGCGAGGACCGCGCCGAAGACCTGGGCGCCGCCCCGGTGGGAGGGCGCTGAGATGTGGCAGATCGTCGAGAACGCGCTCATCCATAACGGCCTGGTCACCGCCTTCGCGGTGGTGGGCGTGATCATGTGGGTGTCGGTGCTGATTTCCCGCCACCTGACCTTCGGCCGCGTCCACGGCTCGGCCATCGCCATCCTCATCGGCCTGGTGCTGGCCTGGGTCGGCGGCACCCTCAGCGGTGGGCAGAAGGGCCTGGCCGACCTCTCGCTGTTCTCCGGCATCGGCCTGATGGGCGGGGCCATGCTGCGCGACTTCGCCATCGTCGCCACGGCCTTCGAGGTGCAGGCCACCGAGGCGCGCAAGGCCGGGCTGATCGGCGCGGTGTCGCTGCTGCTGGGGACCATCCTGCCGTTCATCGTCGGGGTGATCGTGGCCTGGTCGTTCGGCTATCGCGACGCGGTGAGCATGACCACCATAGGTGCGGGGGCTGTCACCTACATCGTCGGCCCGGTCACCGGCGCGGCGCTGGGCGCCAGTTCCGACGTGATGGCGCTGTCCATCGCCACCGGGCTGATCAAGGCGATCCTGGTGATGGTCTTCACCCCGGTCTCGGCGCGCCTGCTGGGGCTGGACAACCCGCGCTCGGCGATGGTCTTCGGCGGCCTGGCCGGCACCGTCAGCGGCGTCACCGCCGGGCTCGCCGCCACCGACCGGCGCCTGGTGCCCTACGGCGCGCTGACCGCCACCTTCCACACCGGCCTGGGCTGCCTGCTCGGCCCGTCGCTGCTGTACTTCTGCGTGCGCGGCCTGGTGGGCTGAGGCAGGGGCCGGCTGCAAGCGGGCGGGGCGCCTCAGGCCCCCGCCCGCGCCGCTTCCTGCTCGTGGCGCATGCCGTACATGCGGCATTCGGCGAGCAGCGCCAGCAGGTTCGGGTCGCGCTCCTTGGCGCGCAGGAACACCACGCCGATGCGCTGCTGCAGGCGGTAGCGCGCCTGCAGCGGAATGAGCTTCACGCGGTTCTCGTACACCGCCTCGATGCGCTTGGGCAGCAGCGCGTAGCCGACCCCGGAACTGACCATGCTGAGCAGGGTGAAGATGTCGTTCACCTGCATGGCGATGTGCGGCTCGAAGCCGGCCTGGCGGAACACCCGCACGCCGTCCTGGTGGGTGGCGAAGCCCTGGGCCAGGGTGACGAAGGGCGCCTCCTTCAGGCTCGCCAGGTCGATCTCGGCCAGCTCGGCGTAGGGCGAATCCACCGGCACGGCGAGGAAGATGTCGTCGGAGAACAGCGGCAGCTGCTCGCAGTCCGGGTCGGCCACGCTTTCGTTGAGCGACACCAGGATGGCGTCCAGCTCCATGTTCTTCAGCTGGTAGAAGAGGTCGACGTTGGAGCCGAGGATGAGGTCGATGTTCAGCTCGCTGCGCCGCAGCTTCAGGCCCATGATCAGCTGCGGCACGGTCTTCACCGTCAGCGAGTAGAGCGCGCCGAGCTTGAAGCGCTCGGCGGAGAAGCCGGCGGCCTCGCGAGTCAGGCGCACCGTCTCGTTCACATCCTGCACCAGCTTCTGCGCGCGCTCCTCCAGCACGAAGGCGCTCTCCAGCGGCGTGAGGGTGCGCCCCTCGTGCTTGAACAGCGGGCAGCGCAGGGCGCTTTCCAGGGAATGGATGGCGCGGTGCACGCTGACGTTGCTGGTGCCCAGCTCGGCGGCGGCGCGGGCCAGGTTGCCGGTGCGCATGAAGGCCAGGAACACCTCCAGCCTCTTCAGCGTCAGCTCTTCGTCGATGCGCGGTATGGGCGCGCTGACCGTATCAGCGCGGGCCATGGGCGCCTCGGGCGGGGTGCGGAAGGGGCATGCGGGTTCTCGCTCGGTCGGTGGCCCGGCCAAGGTAGCGGAGCCGGGCGCGGGCTTCCAGCCGCTATCGGAGCGAGGTGGTGGACAGCGCTGTCTCGCTGGGCGGGACGCCGTTGCCGGGCCGCAGGCCGCCAATCGGCTGGCCTGCAGGAGGGTACCGAGCATGGCCAGGTCGGCTTTCAGGCTCCTGTATTACCCTGATAAGAGTGAGGATATTGAGGAAAATATTTCGCGTATGGGCTGGATTATTACGGGATATGAAAAATAATATTGCCAGCCCCGTGGCTGGCCACAGGCCTTCGCGGGCAGTAACGTGCGCGTCGCCTTTACCGAGGCGTTTTTTTCGTCCGTCAAAGATAGCGCTGTCTCAAGGCCGCGCGACAATGGGGAACGGCCGTGCCAGAGCGGTGCGCCGGCCCCTGTTCTACAGTTTTCGTTTGGCCATGCGGCTCGCACCCTGGGGAGGCGGGCCGGGTGGCGCTTTTCCGCTTCAAGGCTGCCAGGAGGAATAGCCAGCATGATCACCGCTCGCAATCTTGCCCCGGGGCTGGGGCTGCTCGCCCTGCTGGCCAGTGGCGCGCAGGGCGACGAGGCCTTTTCCGCCGATTCGAAATGGGGCCTGGGGGACTGGGGCGGTACCCGCAGCGAGCTGCTGGAGAAGGGCTACGACTTCAAGCTGGACTACGTCGGCGAGGCCGCGGGCAACCTGCACGG
>NZ_JAZAQP010000079.1:0-14870 GCF_036231725.1 Pseudomonas sp. JH-2
CCATTCCCATGTAGGAGCGCGCCCTGCGCGCGATTTCGCGGGCAGGGCCCGCTCCTACAGGTTGCCGGGAAACACGGTATTCCTCCCCCGTAGGAGCGGACCTTGTCCGCGATAGCCGGCCATCCCGGCGCGATTCGCGGATGAGATCCGCTCCTACGCTGCCCCACCCACGCCATTCCCATGTAGGAGCGCGCCCTGCGCGCGATTTCGCGGGCAGGGCCCGCTCCCACAGGTTGCCGGGGTATCGGTCACGCCGGACCATCCGCTCGACCCTTCCCGCGCACCATCTGCACGTAGAGCTTCTCCACCTGCTCCCGCGCCCAGGGCGTGCGGCGCAGGAAGGTCAGGCTGGACTTGATGCTGGGCTCGCTCTTGAAGCAGCGGATGTCGATGCGCTTGGCCAATCCCTCCCAGCCGTACTGCTCCAGCAGGCGTTCGAGGATGGCCTGCAGGGTGATGCCGTGCAGCGGGTCCTTGGGTGTTTCGCTCATGGTCGGGCTTCGTCGATGCGGGAAATGCGCGCACCTTAGCAGCAAGCCGCCAGGCGCGCAGCCCAGGCGCAGACAGGCGCCCGGCGCGCGGCGTAGAATGGCCGCCGCGACCGCCGCATCCCCCATACCTACAACGACTCCTCTTCGCCCGCCCGCGCCCGGCCCCTCGACGCCGGGGCATCGCGCGTGGCCGGGGGTTCGGCCTGAGCCCCACCCCCACTCAGGATTCCCATGCACAACCGGCAAGACACCCGCACCGGCAGTTGGCTGAACGTCATCGCCCTGGCCATCGCCGCCTTCATCTTCAACACCACCGAGTTCGTCCCGGTAGGCCTGCTCAGCGACATCGGCCGCAGCTTCGACATGCGCCCCGAGCAGGCCGGGCTGATGCTCACCCTGTACGCCTGGGTGGTGTCGCTCACCTCGCTACCGCTGATGCTGGCCACGCGCAACATGGAGCGACGGCGCCTGCTGGTGGCGATCTTCTGCCTGTTCATCGGCAGCCACCTACTCTCCGGCGTCGCCTGGAGCTTCACCACGCTGATGCTCAGCCGCTTCGGCATCGCCTTCGCCCACGCGGTGTTCTGGTCGATCACCGCCTCCCTGGCGGTGCGCGTGGCGCCGCCCGGCCAGCAGGCGAAAGCCCTGGGCCTGCTGGCCACCGGCACCATCCTGGCGATGGTCCTGGGCATCCCCCTGGGCCGCGTGCTGGGCGAGGCCATGGGCTGGCGCGCGACCTTCCTGGCCATCGCCGGCGTGTCGCTGCTGGTGGTGCTCTGGCTGGCCCGCGCGCTGCCGCTGCTGCCCAGCCAGAACTCCGGCTCGCTGCGCAGCCTGCCGGTGCTGCTGCGGCGCCCGGCGCTGGTGTCGCTGTACGTGCTCACCGTGCTGGTGATCACCGCGCAGTTCACCGCCTACAGCTACATCGAGCCCTTCGCCCGCGAGGTGGCCGCGCTGGACAGCCAGCGCACCACCCTGCTGCTCCTGCTGTTCGGCGGCGCCGGGCTGTTCGGCTCGATCCTCTTCAGCCGCTACAGCGAGCGCTTCCCGCGGGCCTTCCCGTGCATCGCCATCGCGGTGCTGGGCAGTTGCCTGCTGCTGCTCCTGCCGCTGGCCCGCGAGCCCCTGGCGCTGCTCGGCCTGAGCCTGTTCTGGGGCGCCGCCATCCTCTGCTTCGGCCTGGCCCTGCAGGCCAAGGTGCTGATGCTGGCCCACGACGCCACCGACGTGGCCATGGCCATGTTCTCCGGGCTGTACAACGTCGGCATCGGCGGCGGCGCGCTGCTGGGCAGCCGGGTGGTCGGCGGCATCGGCCTGGCGCAGATCGGCAACGTCGGCGGCGCCGTGGCCATGGCGGGCCTGGCGCTGTGCCTGTTCGCCTGCTGGCGCTATGCCGAGGCGCTACGCGGCGGGCACCCATGAAAAAGGCCGCGGCCCCTTGCGGGACCGCGGCCTTGGGTACAGCTCAGCGGATCAGCGGCCGGTGGCAGGGGCCGAGGCCGGCAGGTGGGCCTCGCCGTACTCCGCTTCGGCTTCGTCGAAGCGCTGCTGCATGGCCCTGGACGGGGCCGGGCCGAGCAGGCTGAAGGCCACGATGGCGATGCTGGAGAACAGGAAGCCGGGGATGATCTCGTACAGGCCGAGCCAGCCGAACTGCTTCCAGACGATCACGGTGACCGCGCCGACCAGCATGCCGGCCAGGGCGCCGTTGCGGTTCATGCGCTTCCACAGCACCGAGAACAGCACCAGCGGGCCGAAGGCGGCGCCGAAGCCGGCCCAGGCGTAGGACACCAGGCCCAGCACGCGGTTTTCCGGGTTGGCCGCCAGGGCGATGGCGATCAGCGCCACCAGCAGCACCATGGCGCGGCCGACCCAGACCAGCTCGAGCTGGCTGGCGTTCTTGCGCAGGAAGGCCTTGTAGAAGTCCTCGGTCAGCGCCGAGGAGCACACCAGCAGCTGGCAGCTCAGGGTGCTCATCACCGCGGCGAGGATGGCCGACAGCAGTACGCCGGCGATCCACGGGTTGAAGAGGATCTTCGCCAGCTCGATGAACACCCGCTCATGGTTCTCGGTGACCGCGCCGGCCTGTTCCGGGTTGGCCTGGAAGTAGGCGATGCCGAAGAAGCCCACGGCCACGGCGCCGCCCAGGCAGAGGATCATCCAGGTCATGGAGATGCGGCGCGCGGCCGGGATCGACTTCACCGAGTCGGCGGCCATGAAGCGCGCCAGGATGTGCGGCTGGCCGAAATAGCCCAGGCCCCAGGCCATCAGCGAGATCACGCCGATGAAGGAGGCGCCCTTGAGCATGTCGAAGTTGGCCGCGTCCTTCAGCTCGATGGCGGCGAAGGTCGGCTCCACGCCGCCGGTGGCGAAGAGCACGATGATCGGGGTGAGGATCAGCGCGAAGATCATCAGCGAGGCCTGCACGGTGTCGGTCCAGCTCACCGCCAGGAAGCCGCCGACGAAGGTGTAGGCGATGGTCGCGGCGGCGCCGGCCCACAGGGCGGTCTCGTAGGACATGCCGAAGGTGCTTTCGAACAGGCGGGCGCCGGCGACGATGCCCGAGGCGCAGTAGATGGTGAAGAACACCAGGATGACCACCGCCGAGAGCACGCGCAGGATGCGGCTGTTGTCCTCGAAGCGGTTGGTGAAGTAGTCGGGGAGCGTCAGGGCGTTGCCGTTGTGCTCGGTGTGCACGCGCAGGCGGCCGGCGACGAACAGCCAGTTCAGGTAGGCGCCGACGATCAGGCCGATGGCGATCCAGCTTTCGGAGATGCCGGAGAGGTAGATCGCCCCCGGCAGGCCCATCAGCAACCAGCCGCTCATGTCCGAGGCGCCGGCCGAAAGGGCCGTGACGAAGCTGCCGAGGCTGCGGCCGCCGAGGATGTAGTCGGAGAAGTTGTTGGTGGAACGGTAGGCGGCGAGTCCGATCAGGACCATGGCCGCGATGTAGATCACGAACGTGACCAGTGTTGGCGTGTTGACGCTCATGGGGGCTCCCCTAACGCTTGTTTTTATCCAGGCCCGGTGGGTAACCCGGGCCCTTGCTCGTCGGGGCTGGCGCTGTTGGCGCCGGTCCCCCTGCCGTGCCGTTCGGCACGACGGGGTGGCAGCGGTCTTGCGCAAGCGCCGCTGCCACCCCTGTCGCCATCCGTCGCGGTTGCACCACGCGGGCGGCTGATTCTTCGGCGCCCCCTCACCAGTCCCGGGGCGGCCTTCGCCACATTGCCCGGCGCACGTCCGGGGACGCGCGCGGGCGGCGGATTCTAGCGCAAGGAAAAGCCCTTGTTGCACCGAATCGCCGAACGGTTGCACTCAGGTGCAACCCGCACAAGCGAATGGCGGAATCTAGTGGCACCCTGCCCCGGCATTCTTGCGAAAAGCTCTGGACTTCTTGCGAAAAACTCCACGGCACGCTGCCGATGAACCTGGCTTGAGCCTTGCCGCTAGCACTTTCGGGTCTGAAAGAACTTGATTTTCAAACCCCAGAGAATGTTATGTTATAACAAACTATTTTAAAGCCGCCCCACCGAGCGGCCCGCCAAGCCCCGACCTTGAGCCTTCGCACAACCCGAACCGGCACGGGAGGGGCGCGTTCTGCCCGCAAAAAACCAAGGAGCCCACCGATGTCCCCGTCCCGCCCCCTGCCCCGCTGGCCACTGGCGCCACTGACCCTCGCCCTGTTCGCCGTTCCCGCCCTGGCCGACACCCGCCCCGCCGCCCTGCCGGACCAGGTGATCACCGCCAACCCGCTGGGCGAGGTGCAACCCGCCGCCCCCAGCAGCGTGCTGCAGGGCGATGAGCTGACGCTGCGCCAGAAAGGCAGCCTGGGCGAGACGCTCGATGGCCTGCCGGGGGTGTCCTCCACCTGGTTCGGGCCCGGCGCCAGCCGGCCGATCATCCGCGGCATGGACGGCGACCGCATCCGCGTGCTGCGCAACGGCGTGGGCGCGCTGGACGCCTCGTCGCTGTCCTACGACCACGCCGTGCCGGAAGACCCCAACGTAGTCGAGCGCATCGAGGTGGTCCGCGGCCCGGCCGCCCTGCTCTACGGCGGCAACGCCATCGGCGGGGTGGTCAACAGCTTCGACAACCGCATCCCCAGCGAACCGGTGGACGGCGTGCACGGCCAGGGCGAGCTGCGCTACGGCGGCGCCGACACCACCCGCAGCGCGGCCGGCGCGCTGGAGGCCGGCGACGGCAACTTCGCCCTGCACCTGGACGCCGGCTCCCGCGAGTTCAACGACCTGCGCATTCCCGGCTACGCCCACTCCAGCCGCCAGCGCGCCCTCGACGGCGACGACGCCAGGCACCGCGTCGAGAACAGCGACGGCCGCCAGGACAGCGGCGCCATCGGCGGCAGCTACCACTGGGAGCACGGCTACGCCGGCCTGTCCTACAGCGGCTACGACAGCAACTACGGTTCCCCGGCCGAGGACGACGTGCGCCTGAAGATGCAGCAGGACCGCTACGCCTTCGCCTCGGAAATCCGCGACCTCGAAGGCCCGTTCAGCTCGGTGAAGCTGGATGCCGCCTACACCGAGTACCAGCACAAGGAGATCGAGGACGGCGAGACCGGCACCACCTTCAAGAACGACGGCTACGAGGCGCGCATCGAGGCCCGCCACAAGCCTATCGGCTCGCTGCAGGGGGTGGTCGGCGCGCAGGTGGCCAACAGCCGCTTCTCGGCCCTGGGCGAAGAGGCCTTCGTGCCGCACACCGAGACCGACAGCGCGGCGCTGTTCTTCCTGGAGAACTGGCAGGCCACCGAGCGTCTGGCGCTGAGCTTCGGCGGCCGCGTCGAACACAGCCGCATCGACCCGGACGCCAAGGGCAACGAACGCTTCGCCGAAAACGACGGCGGCCGCAGCTTCACCGCCGGCAGCCTGTCCTCCGGCGCGGTGTACCAGCTGACGCCGATCTGGGCCCTGGCCGCCACCCTCAGCTACACCGAGCGCGCGCCGACCTTCTACGAGCTGTACGCCAACGGCCCCCACGCCGCCACCGGCACCTTCGAGGTGGGCGACGCCGACGCGGACAAGGAGAAGGCGGTTTCCACCGACCTGGCCCTGCGCTTCGACAACGGCGTGCACAAGGGCAGCGTCGGCGTGTTCTACAGCCGCTTCTCCAACTACATCGGCCTGCTCGCCAGCGGCCGCTACCGCGACGAGGAAGGCGAAGTGGTCGCCGCCAACAGCGACGAGGCCCTGCCGGAATACCTCTACAGCGGCGTGCGCGCAGAGTTCTACGGCGTCGAGGCGCAGGACCGCATCCACCTGCTGGAAAGCCCCTACGGCAACTTCGACCTGGAACTGTCCGGCGACTACACCCGGGCGAAGAACCGCGACACCGGCCAGCCGCTGCCGCGCATCGCCCCGCTGCGCCTGAACAGCGCGCTGATCTGGGACCTGCAGCAATGGCAGGCGCGCCTGGACGTGGAACACGCCGCCTCGCAGCACCGGGTGCCGGACGAGGAATTCGCCACCGACGGCTACACCACCCTGGGCGCCAGCGTCGGCTACAAATTCGACGTGGGTGGCAGCCAGTGGCTGGCCTTCGTCAAGGGCGAGAACCTGACCAACCAGACGGTGCGCTACGCCAGCTCCATCCTGCGCGACAGCGTGCCGGCGCCGGGGCGCGGCATCGAGGCGGGGGTGAAGGTGGCGTTCTGAAGAACGTAGGGCGAATAACGCCCCGCGTTATCCGCCGTTTGGCCTTGGCCTCATCCCGCTCGCTGCCGAGCACGGAGCCGCCGTCAAAGCCGCGCCAGGCTCAACCACGCAATGGCCGGCAAGGAAGGTGTAGCGGCGGATAACCGCGAACGGTTATTCGCCCTACGTCCATGGTCGGCCTGGCGTAGGGCGCATAACGCCTACGGCGTTATCCGCCGTTTGGCCTTGGCCTCACCCCGCTCGCTGCCGAGCACGGAGCCGCCGTCAAAGCCGTGCCAGGCTCAACTACGCAATGGCCGGCAAGGAAGGTGTAGCGGCGGATAACCGCGAACGGTTATTCGCCCTACGTCCATGGCGGGCCTGGCGTAGGGCGAATAACGCTCCGCGTTATCCGCCGCTTGGCCTTGGCCTCACCCCGCTCGCTGCCGAGCACGGAGCCGCCGCTACTGCCGCATCCCCCGCCCGCTCACCAGCAGGCGTATGCAGAAGAAGTAGAGGATCACCGTCGCCACCAGCATGAACACCAGCGCCGTGCCGATCGGGATGTCCGACACCCCGAGGATGCCGAAGCGGAAGGCGTTGACCATGTGCAGGATGGGGTTGGCCAGCGACACCGTCTGCCAGAACGCCGGCAGCATGTGGATGGAGTAGAACACCCCGCCCAGGTAGGTCAGCGGCGTCAGCACGAAGGTCGGGATGATCGAGATGTCGTCGAAGTTGCGGGCGAACACCGCGTTGACGAAGCCGCCCATGGAGAAGATGGTGGCCGTCAGCACCACCACCAGCACGGTGATGCCCAGGTGGTGCACCTGCAGCTTGGTGAAGAACAGCGACAGCACCGTGACGATGATGCCCACCGCCAGCCCGCGCAACACACCGCCCACGGTGTAGCCGAGGAGGATGGTGTGCGGCGACACCGGCGACACCAGCAGTTCCTCGATGGAGCGCTGGAACTTGCTGCCGAAGAAGCTCGACACCACGTTGCCGTAGGCGTTGGTGATCACCGACATCATGATCAGCCCCGGCACTATGTACTGCATGTAGCTGAAGCCGCCCATGCCGCCGATCTGCCGGCCGATCAGGTTGCCGAAGATGACGAAGTACAGAACCATGGTGATCGCCGGGGGCAGCAGGGTCTGCGGCCAGATGCGGGTGAAACGGCGGACTTCGCGGTAGACGATGGTGTTCAGGGCCACCCAGTTGGCGCGCAGCTCGCTCATACCGCCACCTTCGACAGGTTTTTCTCGACCAGCGACACGAACAGCTCCTCCAGACGGTTGGTCTTGTTGCGCAGGCTCAGCACCTCGATGCCCTGCGCGTTGAGCGCGGCGAACAGGCCGTTGATGCCGGCCGCCTTGTCCACCTGCACCTCCAAGGTGTGGTCGTCCAGCAGCCGCGCCGGGTAGCCGGGCAGTTGCGGGAGCTGGGCCACGGCGCCCTTGAGGTCGAGCACGAAGGTCTCCACGTGCAGCTGGGTCAGCAGCTTGCGCATGCTGGTGTTCTCGACGATGGTGCCGTGGTCGATGATGGCGATGTTGCGGCAGAGCTGCTCGGCCTCCTCCAGGTAGTGGGTGGTGAGGATGATGCTGATGCCCTTCTGGTTCAGTTCGGTGAGGAAGTTCCACATCGAGCGGCGCAGCTCTATGTCCACCCCGGCGGTGGGTTCGTCGAGGATCAGCAGGCGCGGCTCGTGGATCAGCGCGCGGGCGATCATCAGCCGGCGCTTCATGCCGCCGGACAGCTCCCGCGAGGCCGAGTTGCGCTTGTCCCACAGGCCCAGCTGGTTGAGGTACTTCTCGGCGCGTTCCTTGGCGATCTTCGCCGGGATGCCGTAGTAACCCGCCTGGGTCACGACGATGTCGAAGACCTTCTCGAACTGGTTGAAGTTGAACTCCTGGGGCACCACGCCCAGGCAGCGCTTGACCTTCAGCGGCTCGCGGTCGAGGTCGTGGCCGAACACCGTGACCGTGCCGCTGGTCTTGTTCACCAGGGTCGAGAGGATGCCGATGGTGGTGGACTTGCCGGCGCCGTTGGGGCCGAGCAGGGCGAAGAAATCGCCCTCGGCGACGTCCAGGTCGATCCCCTTGAGGGCCTGGAAACCGTTGCCGTAGGTTTTCGTCAGTTGACGGAGGGTAAGCGCGGAACTCATGGAATTTCCCGTGGCTGGGCGGCGCAGAAAATGGAACAGCTAGATAAGGGCCGGCGCCGGCAAATGCAACCTTCGCCGGCGCCGCGGGCGGCTCAGGTCAGCGCGGTCATCACCGCCGCGCGGTAGGCCGGGCGCTCGCGCAGGCGGGCGTACCAGGCCTCCAGGTGCGGCATCGGCGGGCGCTGGATGGGCATCTCGAACCAGGCGTAGATGAAGCTGCCCAGGGGGATGTCGCCCATGCCGAAGCGCTCGCCGGACAAGTATGGCTGGCGCGCCAGGGCCTGCTCGGGCACCGCCAGGGCCTCCACGCAGGCCTCGATGCCGGCGGCGATGGCAGCCTGGTCACGCAGCTCCGGCGGGGTGCGCAGGGTACCCCAGAACACCGTGCGGAAGGGCCCGGCGAAGGTCGAGGTGGTCCAGTCCATCCACTTCTCGGCGCCGGCGCGCTGCTGCAGGTCCTGCGGGTAGAGGCTGCCCGCGGCGTACTTGGCCGCCAGGTAGCGGACGATGGCGTTGGACTCCCAGAGCACGAAGTCGCCGTCCTCCAGGGTCGGCACCACGCCGTTGGGGTTGAGCTCGCGGTAGGCCGGCTCGTTCACCACGCCGAAGGCGCCGCCGGCGTCGATGCGCTGGTAGGCCACCCCGGCCTCCTCGGCGCACCACAGCGCCTTGCGCACGTTGGACGAATTCTTGCGGCCCCAGATCTTCAGCATGGCGTTCAGCCTCTTCTTGTTCGGCGGGTGGGCGCGGCCGAGGCAGGTCGGCCGGTGGATGCGAGCACCCTACCGGTCGGCGCGGCAAGAAGAAAGGCATGCGGACTGATGATGACTATCGATTGCCTTCATGCTTCGGCGCTTCGGCCTGCATGTCGCCGGACAACGGCGTGGGGCCGGCGTCGAACAGGTGCGGGTAGCAGGCCCGCAGGTGGCTGAAGAAGAACGCCTCGGGGATGTCGGCGAACTGGCCGTGGTCGCACAGGTACTCCATGTGCCGCCGGCCGCCCTGGTCGAATTCGTGGAAGACGCTGTCCTGGCGCCCGTCGAACTCCAGCGGCAGCACGCCGAAGGCTTCGCACAGCTCGCGGTTGAAGGCCGGCGTGGCCTTCACCCAGCGGCCGTCCAGGTACAGCTCGGTGTAGCCGTGCATGGCGAACGTCTCGCTGCGCAGCAACTCCACCATGCGCCCGCTGGCCAGGTGGTTCTTCACGTCGGCCAGGCCGATGCGCGCGGGGATGCCGCACAGGCGCGCGCAAGCCGCCAGCAGCGCGGCCTTGGGCACGCAGTAGGACTGCCCGGCCTGCAGCGCGTGGCTGGCCTTGAGCGTCTGCGCATCGAGGCTGAACACGTAGGGGTTGTAGCGGATGCCGTCGCGCACCGCGTAGTACAACGCCACCGCCTGCTCGCGCGGCTGCGTCGAGGCGCCGCGGTGCCGGCGGGCGAACTCGACCACCGCGGGGTGGTCACTATCCAGGTAGCGGCCGGGTTCGAGGTAAGCCTGCATGGGGGAATCTCCTTCACGGTTCCGGCCAGTCTAAACAGCCCGTCCGCACGCCGTGGAGGACGATCCGGCCAAGCTCGCCGAGGAAGGCGCCAACACCCGGCTAAGCTCAAGGGGATCGTCCTGTCGTTCGTCATGGAGGAAAGCGCATGTTGTTGCTCTGGTTGATCGTTCTCGTGCTCGGCGTCGCCTGGCTCGCCCACCGCCGCGTGGCGCCGGCCCCGGCGCTGGGCATCGTCGCCGTGTACCTGGTCTTCATGGGCCTGTTCAGCCACGCCCACGGCTGGATGGTCCTGCTCTGGCTGCCCTGGCTGGCGGTGGCCGCCGCCCTGGCCCTGCCCGAACTGCGCCGCAAGCTGTTCAGCGGCCCGCTGTACGCCTGGTTCAAGCAGGTGCTGCCGCCGATGTCCGACACCGAGCGCGAGGCCATCGAGGCCGGCACCGTGTGGTGGGACGGCGACCTGTTCAGCGGCCGCCCGGACTGGAGCAAGCTGCTGGGCGCCCCGGCGCCGCAGTTGAGCGAGGAGGAACAGGCCTTCATCGACGGCCCCACCGAGCAGCTCTGCGCCATGGTCGACGACTGGGACATTTCCCGGCGCATGGACCTGCCGCCCGAGGCCTGGGCCTTCATCAAGGAACAGGGCTTCTTCGGCCTGATCATTCCCAGGGAGTATGGCGGCAAGGGCTTCTCCGCCTTCGCCCACTCCCAGGTGGTGATGAAGCTGGCCAGCCGCAGCGGCGACCTGGCCTCCACCGTGATGGTGCCCAACTCCCTGGGCCCGGCCGAGCTGCTGCTGCACTACGGCACCGACGAGCAGCGCCAGCGCTACCTGCCGGGCCTGGCGCGCGGCGAGGAAATCCCCTGCTTCGGCCTGACCAGCCCGCAGGCCGGCTCCGACGCCGGCGGCATGACCGACGTCGGCATCGTCTGCAAGGGCCAGTGGCAGGGCGAGGAAGTGCTCGGCCTGCGCCTGACCTGGGAGAAGCGCTACATCACCCTGGGCCCGGTGGCCACACTGCTGGGCCTGGCCTTCAAGTGCCATGACCCGGACCACCTGCTGGGCGGCGAGGAAGACCTGGGCATCACCCTGGCCCTGGTGCCCACCGACACCCCCGGGGTGGAGATCGGCCGGCGCCACGTGCCGCTGGGCGCGGCCTTCATGAACGGACCGAATTCTGGCAAGGACGTGTTCCTGCCGCTGGACTGCATCATCGGCGGCCAGGCCATGATCGGCAAAGGCTGGATGATGCTGATGAACTGCCTGTCGGTGGGCCGCTCCATCTCCCTGCCGGCGGTGGGCACCAGCGCGGCCAAGGGCTGCAGCTACAGCAGCGGGCGCTACGCGCAGATCCGCGAGCAGTTCAACGTGCCCATCGGCGCCTTCGAAGGCATCCAGGAGGCCCTCGGGCGCATCGGCGGCAACGCCTGGATGATGGACTGCGCGCGCATCCTCACCGCCCACGCGGTGGACCTGGGCGAGAAGCCCTCGGTGCTCTCGGCCATTCTCAAGTACCACCTCACCGAGCGCGGCCGCGAGTGCATCAGCCACGCCATGGACATCCACGGCGGCAAGGGCATCATCCTCGGCCCGCGCAACTACCTGGGCCGCGCCTGGCAGACGGCGCCGATCTTCATCACCGTGGAAGGCGCCAACATCCTCTCGCGCAACCTGATGATCTTCGGCCAGGGCGCCATCCGCTGCCATCCCTTCGTGCTCAGGGAAATAGCCCTGGCCCAGCAGGAGGACCAGGGCCACGCCGCCCACGAGTTCGACCGCCTGCTGCTCAGGCACATCGGCTTCGCGGTGAGCAACGCCGCCAGCAGCCTGCTGCTGGGCCTGGGCTTCGGCCGCTTCGACCACGTGCCCGGCGACCGCGTGGCGCGCCCCTACTTCCGCGCGGTGAACCGCCTGGCGGCCAGCTTCGCCATGCTCGCCGACTTCAGCATGATGCTGCTGGGCGGCGAACTGAAGCGCAAGGAACGCCTCTCGGCGCGCCTGGGCGACGCCCTCAGCCACCTCTACCTGGCCTCGGCGGCGCTCAAGCGCTACCACGACCTGAACCACGCCGAACACCTGCAACCGCTGCTGCGCTGGGCCCTGGAGGAAAACCTGGCGAAAGCCGAGGAGGCCCTGGCCGCGCTGCTGGAGAACTTCCCCAACCGCATCGCCGGCTGCCTGCTCAAGCTCCTGGTGTTCCCCCTGGGCCGCCGCCACAAGGGCCCGGGCGACGCGCTGGACGCGGAGATCGCCGGCATCCTCGGCCGCCCACTGGAAGACCCGGCGCTGCAGGCGATCCTCTACGGCACCTTCCTGCCCACCGCCGAGGGCGACCCGCTGGCCGACCTGGAGCGCGCCCTCACCGCCCTGCGCGAGACGGCGCCCTTGCAGAAGCAGCTGCACAAGGCGCTCAAGGAAGGCAGGCTGCGGCCCGCGCCCGGCCAGTCGCCGATCGACGCCGCGGTGGCCGCGCGGGTGCTGGACGAAGCCCAGGGCCAGCAGCTGCACGCCGCGGAAGCGGCCCGGCGCCAGGTGATCGACGTCGACGACTTCGCCAAGGAGGAACTCGGCCAGCCGGGCAAGGTCTGACCTCGCAGAACCCTTCCCTACCCCATGAAGGGAGCAGTACGCCAAGGGCGCCGACACGGCGCCCTTGGCGTTTTCGGCCCGCGGGGCTGCCAGGGCCGGCGGATGGGTGCACACTGGCAGGGAATGGCAACCGGGAGAACGCCCATGCGCATCCTGACCATCCTTCTCGTCGGCCTGGCCGTGGCGGCCACGGCCCAGGCCGACTCCTGGCTCTACCCCAGCCGCAACAGCCCGCCGCCGGCGCCGCTGGTCGACCTGGACGCGCAACAGCAGCAGATCGACAGCCTGCAGCGCCAGGCCGAACAACGCCGCGCCCAGCAGCAGGACCAGCGCCTGCAGTACGAGGACCAGCGCCTGCAGCTCAAGCAGCAACAGCTCAAGGACCAGCAGCAGTCCCTGGACCGCCAGCGCCAGCAACAGCGCCTGCAGGACCAGACGATCGAGCGCCAGCGCACCGACCTGCAACAGTTCCGCCTGCAGCAGCAACAGCAGCAGCTCGACATGCAGCGGCGGATGATCGACAACCAGCGCCGGCAGACCCAGTCGCGGCCGCTCCGTTGAACGGCGGCGCGCGGCGGGGGCGGCGAAACCCGATATACTCCGCCCCCGTTTCAGCCGTTTCCGCAGAGGACCCCACCATGGCCAGCGCCTACCTTGACCACCACCTCGCCCTACTGCAGCACCTGCGCATGATCCTTGGCGCCCTGGGCGAAGCCGAGCAGGTCCCGGAGGAGAACCACGGCCTGTTCCTCGAGCGCTTCGACGAACTGCTGGAGGAACTGCCGCGCGACCCGGTGGGCGCCCAGTACCTGGGCCAGGACCTGATTGCCCAGACCTTCCATCGCTACCCGCAGATCGCCCACCTGGTGCCGCGCGACCTGCTGTGGTTCTTCGGCGGCGACTGCCTGCACTTCATGCCCGACGAAGAAATCGACATGTACCAGCAGCTGGACGAACGCCGCTTCGCCGCCGAGGAAAACGGCGTGCCCTTCGACTGGAACAAGGAAAAGGCCCTGCTGGCGCTGCCGGAAGGCTCGGCCAAGCATTGAGCCGACACCGGGGCGCCACGTAGGGTGAATAACGCGAAGCGTTATCCGCCGATCGCGGACAGAGTCCGCTCCTACGCCGCCCCACCCACGCCATTTCCATTGTAGGAGCGCGCCCTGCGCGCGAAATCGCGGGCAGGGCCCGCTCCTACAGTATGACTCCGTCCGCGATCCAGCCATCAGGCCGCCCTACCCCTCCTCCGGCACCCGTATCCGGTGGCAATCCTTGATCTCCCGCAGCGCCAGGGTCGACTGGATCGAGGCGATCCCCGGCTGCTTGCGCAGCACCTTCTCGACGAACTCCGCGTAGGCGTCCAGGTCCTTCTCCAGCACCTGCAGGAGGAAGTCCGCGTCGCCGGTGATCTTGTGGCACGCCAGCACCTCCGGCAGCTCGCGCACGGTCGCCTCGAAGCGGTCCGAGGCGTCGTCGGAATGGGCGGCGAAGCGCACGTGGACGAAGGCCAGGATGTCCAGGCCCAGGCGCCGGCGGTCGAGGTTGGCCTGGTAGTCGCGGATGTAGCCCTCCTCCTCCAGGCGCTTGCGCCGCCGCCAGCAGGGCGTGACGCTCAGCGCCAGGCGCTCGCTCAGCTCGGCGTTGGACAGGCTGGCGTCCTCCTGCAGCAGGCGCAGCATCGCCAGGTCGGTGGCATCCAGGCTGGCCAGGCAGGAATTTCTTTTCTTCATTCCCTTCATCCTGAGTCTGTCTTTGCGCAGAAGACTAGCCCATGCAGTCGGAAAGCACAGTTATTCCTGGCCAGCGGCATAGACTGACCCCAGGCGCCCGATGAACGCGCGGCGCTCCCACTCAGGAGGATGGCAGCATGACCCGTTATCTGGATGTGCAGGACGTTGGCCGACTGCTCGGCGAGATCGGCCCGGGCGCGGCGATCCGCGCGATGGCCGGCTACATCGAGGCGGACTACCGACGCTGGGACGAATTCACCAAGTGCGCCCGCGTCGCCAACCATTCCGCCCTCGGCGTGATCGAGCTGATGCCCGCCGACGACGGCAAGCTGTATGCCTTCAAGTACGTCAACGGCCACCCGAAGAACCATCGCGTCGAGCTGCCCACGGTAATGGCCTTCGGCGTGCTGGCCAGGGTGGATACCGGCTACCCCCTGCTGCTCGGCGAACTGACCCTGACCACCGCCGTGCGCACCGCCGCCACCTCGGCGCTGTTCGCCGGCTTCCTCGCCCGGCCCGACGCCCGCAGCATGGCGCTGATCGGCAACGGCGCGCAGAGCGAGTTCCAGGCCATCGCCTTCCATGAACTGCTGGGCATCGAGGAAATCCGCCTGTTCGACATCGACCCGGCGGCCACCGCCAAGCTGCAGCGCAACCTCGCCGGCCTGCCCGGCCTGAAGCTGGTGGTGGCGGGCTCCGTGCGCGACGCGGTGCGCGGCGCAGACATCGTCACCACGGTCACC
>NZ_JAZAQP010000079.1:14971-20608 GCF_036231725.1 Pseudomonas sp. JH-2
GGCCGAAGTGCTGGAACGCGCGCGGGTGATAGTCGAGTTCGAACCGCAGACACGCATCGAGGGCGACATCCAGCAGATGCCGGCGGACTTCCCGGTGATCGAGTTCCAGCGCATCCTCGCAGGCAGCACCGAGGGCCGGCAGAACGCCGAGCAGATCACCGTGTTCGACTCGGTGGGCTTCGCCCTGGAAGACTTCTCCGCCCTGCGCTGGCTACACGACGCGGCGCGCGAACGCGGCATCGGCCGCGACATCGAACTGGTGCCGCGGCCGCAGGACCCGAAGGACCTGTTCCAGTTACTGCAAGTCCCTCAGCCAGCAGCACGGGCAGTTGGCTGAAGGCCGCAGAAACTAAAAAACGGCACGATACAGGGGAGACCATCGACCGCCGGGGCAGCCAACGCTCAGGGTAACTGGATGCCCATTGGCCCAAGGCAACAACGACTCTCAGCATGAACAAGAGCCGGGCGGACCGGCTGCTGATGAAGGCTCCCACCTCATACGCCCGTCGGGAGACAGGCGTATGAGAGTGCGACGCCATCGCTGCGTCAGGCAAGCCGTTCCAACGTACAACCGTGTGTACGCCTGGCCTCATACTTCAGGCCATGGATACCTGCCACCTTGCCCTGGCAGCCAACATGCCTGAAAGCGATACCAGCAACAGGACGAAAAACACGCCGGCAATCGCCAGGTTCGACTCCAGCGGCAGGGTACTGACGACACCCGAGGTCAACGCCCCGAACACCAGCATAAGGCAACCCTGCAGACTCGCCGCCACCCCTGCGCGGTCGGGGAACAACGACATGGAGCGCGCCATGGCATTAGAGAAGATGAAGCCCTGGCCGAAGGCAATGAGCATGATGCCACCGAGGATGTTCGTCAGACTCAACGCATCCGGCACTGCAGCGATGCTGATGATGCCCAGCAAGAACAGCCCCAGGCCCGTCCACATCAGCGTCTCCGGAAAGACGACGCGGATCAGAGCACGATTGAGCAGGGTTCCTGCCAGATAGCAGCTGCCCACCCCCAGTGCCGTGGTACCGAAGTATTGGGCGCTATGGCCCAGGCGCTCCTGGACGATATGCGGGCCAAACACGTTCCACAACAGGAAGGCCGAAAAGCTCGAGCCGAGAATGATCACCGAGGCGCAGAAACGGCTGTCAACGAGGATGAAGCGATACCCTCCAACGATCTGCAGCACACTACGCCGGGCAACTGGAGCGAGGGATTCCTTCAGCCCGGCCAGTACGAACGCCAGCACAATCACGGCATAGGCCGCATACAGGACGAAGTTGTAGCGCCAGCCCAGGTGCACCTCGATCACCCCACCCACGTACGGCGCGACGACCGGTCCCAGGCCGAAGGCCAGGCTCAGGTAAATGATCGCCACATAGAAGCGAGGCCCCTTGACGACGTCCACCAGCAAGGCCCGGGCAACCACCTGGCATGCACCGATGGCAAAGCCTTGCAGGGCCCGGGCCAGTAACAGCATGTCGATGGAGGTCGCGGCCGTGGCCAGCAAGCTACCCGCCAGGAACACGGAAAGCCCCAGCAGCACAGCCGGCCTGCGGCCTCGAGCATCGGCCACGATGCCGAAGAACAGTTGGCCGATGGCATAGAACAATAAGGTGATGGTAATGGTGTTCTGCATGAGCGAGGGGCCAGCCCCCAACTCACGGCCCATGGAAGGAATGCTGGGCGCATACAGGTCGATGGCGATACCACCGAGGCTGTTAATCAGCGGCGCCAAAAAGACGATGAAATTCTCGTAACGCTTGTTCGCGTTCATGGCTATCTCCGGAATTCCGGGCGTGGGTGTGCCCGGAATGGGATGTGGTTAGGCAAATTTCCGACTGGCGAAATGAGACTGGGCTACTGGTTGCGTGGGCGCCGTGAGCCACGCGATGGGGGATGACAAACGAGCGGCTACTACCCGTGGTGCCTGATCGTAATAGGTGCCCCAATTGATACCTGGGTCCTTGACACGGCTGCGCTCGGCACCGCCGAGGTCATCGAGGTTGTCAACAATCGGCGCCAGGAGTTGGCGTACCTGCGCTGTCGCGGTCAGTACCACCAGCCCAAAATTGCGTAGCGCCAAGGCCTTGATGACATTGTCGAGCAGGTACTTGCCTGCCCCGCTGCCGCTTTGGAACGAAGAGAAAGCACCGATTTCGGCAATGCGTGCACGGTCGATCGCATAACGCTCGTCCAGCTCCTCGTCCAGGTAGTACTCGCTGAACAACTTGCCGGAATCACCGTAGCTAACGCCTGCACAGGCATAGCCCGGAGCGCCGCCATTCGAGTTGGTCAGGCAGACGAACACGTCGGGCCGGGGCTCCGGTGTCGCGCCGTAGTGCTTGAGGTAATGGGCGCGCACCGCCTCCTGCAGACAACGGTAGCCGGGGCAGCCCTTGTAGAAATTACGCACGAGATACATGGCCATCCCCCTAAACATACATCTGGTCGATGAAATGGGCCTCTATCTCGGCGCGCCGTGGCCGACCGGTGACGGTGTAGAACTGGTCACGGAAGCTGGCGATATCGTCGATAACGCGGATACGCCTTACCCGGGCGAAATCGGCAAGCCGGTGCTCCAGGCGGGCCATCTCCTCGCGCACCCGTTCCTGGTCAGAAGTGCTGAGCACAACGGCACATGGCTCGTCCCGTCCTTCGCCCATGACGATTATGTCGTCCACCACCGGGCTTTCCTTGTAGACGCTCTCCACCCATTCCGGAGAAATGTTGCGAGCAGTGGAAAGGATGATCACATGCTTCTTGCGCCCGGTGATGTAGAGGTAGCCGTCGCGCAACTCGGCAATATCACCGGTGTGCAGATAACCGTCGGACAGATCGCAGGCGGTGTCGTCGGCGTTGTAGTACCCTGCGCATAGCGTCGGCGTCTTCACCAGTAACTCGCCATCGACCAGCTTGGGCTCGATGCCGTCGAGCAACTTGCCTGCCGATCCTATGCGACGCTCAACGGGCGAGTTCAGCGAGATGATCGAAGAGTTCTCGCTCAGGCCATACGCCTCGAACACCTGCACGCCTCGAGCGTCCAGGACTTCCAGCACGCTGACCGGAATCTTCGCACCACCTGTGATGATGTGCGGGCGCAGCGGGCCGAACAGTTCCTCCACCGAACAGTGCTCGAGCAACAGGTTGGCCTCCTCCAACAGCTTTGGCGGCAGATAGAGAAAGTTGGGTTGGTTAGGCGCAATCAGCTCCAGGTACTGCCTGGCATTTCCACTCGCGGCGCCGTATTCGGCCACGCCTTCGGGCATGAGTGTCAGGGTGCCGCCAGACAGAACCGGAATGAACACCCCCAGCACCTGCTCGATCAGAAGGCTCATTGGCACGATCGAGAAATAATGCAGTGGTTGCTGTGGCAGGCGCGCCATTACATTGTCGACCAGCAACCCGACCGCCTCGTCCCGGATCATCACCCCCTTGGGGCGGGAAGTGGTGCCGGAGGTATGGATGATCGACACGATGCCCGCCGGGATCAACTCATCTTGCTGACACCATGCCTCGCCGACCTCCTCGTTCATCAAGCGCTTGGGAATGAAGCAAGACTTGCCCGGGAAAATGTTGTGCAAGCGGCTGGCAGTCCTTTCATCGCTCACAAACACCGCTGTAGCCTTGCCCAGCAGACTGCCGATCTGGTCATCGGAGAACTCGATAGGTACGGGCAGCAGCACACCGCCAACCTGCTGAATCGCCAACAGGGTGTAGATCCACTCATAGCAGGAACGCATGGCGATCCCGAACACTTTGCGTTCGCAATGCCCCACACGACCTTCCAAGGCGCATGCCAGGCGCATTACGTCCCGACGCAACTCCTGCAGCCTATAAGCACGGCCATTCATTTCCCGAATCACCACACGGTCGGGTGCGCTCGCCAAATAATCTTGCATTTTCCTGCTGATCATTGGCTGTTCCCCCCATGCCGATAGCTCTGGGCACCAAAGATCCGGCGGGAAGTATCGTCCAGCCGACGGCGACCGTGCATAACACGGGTGTTGTCAATGACAACGATGTCGCCCTTTTTCCAAAAATGGCTGTAAGTGTTGCGCGCAGTTATTTCCTTGATCTCGTCCCAGATATCCAGCGAAATATCTTCACCATCGGCCCATGTAATGAGTGGAGGCTCGTAGTTGACACTGGGCCCAAGCATGGAATTGCAAAAAGCTTTCCTGCCGCTAAAGCGGCTTATTTCCAATGCAGAGACAACAAACTCCGAAGAAATAAGATTTTGATCAATGCGTTGATAAGCCTGACCTTTCACATGTTCGTTAACCTGGTATAAATGCTCATCCGTAATATCTTCGATCGGCAGGTTCAACTCGATACTGAGGAAGCGCTTTACATTTGCCCAGGGAATACGCCGGACATAACGGATATCGCGACTTTCGAAGTGCTTGCGGGTTTTCGCCGAAAGCTCAAACAGTACTCGCCAGCCGTCGCACATCGTCGTTTCGGATCCTACCAGCGCAGGCTCCAGGCAATAGAACCACTGCAGATCGGGATTAAATGGTAGGTTGCCGTTCTCACGATGCAGGCCCATCTCGTACACGCCCGCTTCGATTTCCGCAGTGTTCGAAGTCGCGGCCTTGCGCGCCGGGTCGAAGGTGACACGTGATGAATGCGCACTGACGAGGTTGTTGAAATCCTCGAGCGTATCGGCAAAGTCACGATAGATCACTGCACCGCTATGAGCGAGATCGCCATAGAGTGTTTCGCTGTTGATCGAGTCGGAAACACGCAGTCCCGACTCGACAGCATAGACACATTCGAATCCATAGCAGGGCACAGGCTGCCGATAAAATGGAAAAACTACCGACTGGACTTTATTTAGCATCTTCAATTCCTCTTCCTATTGTGAGCAGGCAGTAGTCTTGACCACCTGGGCAAATACACAATAAGTTAGTTTTCGAAGATACTGGTTTTAAGAAATCTAAATGCCTGTAGAAAATTTAAAAGTACATTCTCAGCGTTCTATCAGCATCCCCCCGGCCACGTCGTGAACCAGCTTGCGCAGACTGGAAATGTCCTTGCTCTGTCCACGACTCCGAGCCCAAACCATGTCTAATGTGAAGGAGGGGAAGCCCATCGGCGGTTGGCAGACCTTCAGTTCCTGCGGAATGCGTAAATACGGCAGAAGACGCGCGGGCATCGCTACGGTCGAAGGCACCGCAGCAACGATGTTGACGCAAGCCTGATAACCATTCGCCCGTACCAGAACATTGCGCGAACGGCCGACCTTTTCCAGCCAACTGTCAACCATGTTCTTCTCCGAGATCCACGGTGTCGGAAACACCTGAGGCGAAGCGCAGAATTCATCCAGGCTCATGGCCTCTTCGCTGGTGAGTGACGCTTGGCTGGTCAAGCACACAAACTCATCGTTGAGCACCGGCTGCCATTGCAACTCCGGATGCATCTGGTGATAACCAGGCCCGAAGCCAATGGCGATATCGATGTCGCCAGAGATCAGCCGATCTACCGGCAGGTCACGGCTCAATCGTTCAAGGTGCAGAGAAGTATTCGAAGCATGGGCGCTTGATAGTGTTCTGCCGGGAGACATGGGTAACAGGTGTCGGGAGACATAGGTAACGCATTTAGGATCACGGAATTGCCGTATC
>NZ_JAZAQP010000080.1:0-19967 GCF_036231725.1 Pseudomonas sp. JH-2
GTAGGAGCGCGCCCTGCGCGCGATTTCGCGGGCAGGGCCCGCTCCTACAGGTTGCCGGGAAACACGGTATTCCTCCCTCGTAGGAGCGGACCTTGTCCGCGATAGCCGGACGTCCCGGCGCGGTTCGCGGATGAGATTCGCTCCTACGCTGCCCTACCCACGCCATTCCATGTAGGAGCGCGCCCTGCGCGCGAAATAGCGGGCAGGGCCCGCTCCTACAGGGCCTCCGCCGGGAAAAACGAACGGGGGCCGAAGCCCCCGTTTTTACCTAACGCGCATTGCGCTCACTGCACCGTCGCGCCCTGCTCGTCCACCGCGTCCCGGCTGCCCGGGTTGACAATCACCGTGGTGGTGATGCCCGCCGCCAGCAGCACGCCGTCCGGCACTTCGTCGATGTGGATGCGCACCGGCACGCGCTGGGCCAGGCGCACCCAGTTGAAGGTCGGGTTGACGTCGGCGACCAGCTCGCGGCTTTCCGGGTTGTCGCGGTCGTAGATGGCGCGGGCGATGCTTTCCACGTGGCCCTTCAGGCGCTGGCCGCTCATCAGCTGCAGCTCGGCCGGGTCGCCCACGGCGATGTGCGGCAGCTTGGTTTCCTCGAAGTAGCCGTAGACCCAGTAGGAGTTCTGGTCGACCACCGCCATCTTCGCCTCGCCGGCGCGGGCGTAGTCGCCGCGGTGCACGTTGAGGTTGGTCACGTAGCCGTCCACCGAGGCGCGCACCTGGGTGCGCTCCAGGTTCAGCTTGGCGGCGTCCAGCGCGGCCAGGGCCTGCTGGTAGTCGGCCTCGGCGGCGGCGGCGGTGTTGCTGGCGTCGTCCAGGCTCTCGCGGGACACCACTTCGTTGTCCATGGCCGCGCGGCGCTTGGCGTTGAGCTGGCGCATCTTCAGGGTGGCCAGGCGCGAGGCGACCTGGGCCTCGGCCTGCTTCACGGCGATGCGGTAGTGGTCGGGGTCGATCTGCATCAGCAGGTCGCCCTTCTTCACCTGCTGGTTGTCGCGCACCGGCACCTCGACCACCACCCCGGACACGTCCGGGGCGACGTTGATGATGTCGGCGCGCACGCGGCCGTCGCGGGTCCAGGGGGTGTCCATGTAGTTCACCCAGAGGGTGCGGCCGATGAACACGGCGACCACCAGGATGATCAGGGTCGCCAGCAGGCTGAAGACGGATTTCAAGGTCATGGGTACTGGCTCGTTATCGGTAGACGGTCAGGGACAGGCCGCCGAACAGGCAGGCGAACAGGCACACGCGGAACAGCGCCGGGTGCCAGGTGAAGCGGTACAGGCCGATGGAGGCGAAGATGCGGTCGAGGCCCCAGCAGATCACCGCCGCGATCACGAAGAGCGCCGTGAGGGTCGGCATGTAGACGCCGTGGAAGGCGATTTCCCGCGGCAGGTCGTCAAGCAGCATGGCTGGCGGTTCCTTGGCTGGCATCACGCAGCGGCGACTGCGGGTCGAGCAGCGTGGTGCGGATGAAGTGCAGGTAGCTGACCACCCGGCGCAGGGGCGAACTCTCGAAGTCCGGCGCGCACGGCTCCTCGGTGGCCTTGGTGGTGAGTATGGCGTGCTCCACGGCGGCCAGGGCGCGCTCGCGGTTGGCCTCGCCCGGCTGCATGAACAGGCGGATCAGCGCCCGGCCCATGCTGCGGATGGCCTGGCGCCAGGGCATGGCCTCGGCGTAGCAGGGCTCGTCCGGCAGGCGCTCCTGCTCGTTGCGCAGCTCGATGACGGCATGGCCCACCTCCAGCACCAGGAACATCCAGCGCAGCAGGCCGCGCTGCACATCCGGGCGGCGGGCGGCGACGCCATAGGCCTGGTTCATCAGGTCGCGGGTGCCGCTCTCGAAGGTGGCTTCCAGGCCCGCACCCCTGCCGCTGATGGCCTGCACCACGCGCATGCGCAGGTCCTTCTCCAGGCGCCGCCACAGCCAGGCGCTGGTGGGCGGCAGCAGCACCGCCACCATCAGCGCGGCGCAGCTCTGCGACAGCACCAGGGCGATGTACTCGTTGAGCATGCGCCCGGCGTCGTAGACGGTCATGTTGGCCGGGATGGCGCCGAAGCTGAAGAACACCAGCAGGCCCAGGCCGTAGCCGCCGTAGGCCGGCTTCACCGAGAGGAAGGCGCCCAGGGCGAACACCGGGGCCAGGGCCGCGCACAGCAGCGGGAAGCCGTCCAGGTGGGGGAACACGAAGAAGGTCTCGGCGAAGCCGAAGATGGCCGCGAAGAAGGTGCCCACGGCCATCTGCATGGCCAGCCTGGCCGGGTCCGGCACGGCCGAGACCAGCGCCGCCACCGCCGCAGCGTTGAGCACGAAGGTGCTGCCGCTGGGCCAGGCGGTCTCGATCCAGAACAGGCCGAACACCAGGATCATGATGGTGGTGCGCGCCCCGGCGACCAGCGAGCCGACCATGTTGGCCTTGGGCGAGAAGCCGAACTTCCAGTTCTCCCGCTCGTGGCGGTGGTCGGCCAGGGAGGCGTGGGTCAGGGCGTAGTTGTGCAGGTCGGCCACCAGGCGGTAGAGCAGCTCGGCGGCGGTGTTGAAGTCCAGCCGCTCGCCCACGTCCTCGACCTTCTCGCGCACGCCGGCGCGGGCCTCGCGGATGCGCTGCATCAGGCGCTGGCGGCGCATCTCCAGCTGCTCGGCCAGGGCCGCGGCGTCGCGGTCCAGCAGCGGCTTGCCCTGCCACGGCCCGAGCACTTCGCGCAGCTCGTCCAGGCACGGCTCCAGGGCTTCCAGCACGCGCTCGCCGCCCTGGCTGCGCAGGCGTTCGAGCAACTGGTGCAGGGCGTGGTAGCGGGTGGTCAGGACCATGAACTCGTTGTTCAGGCGCGCCAGGCGGCCGCTGCGCAGGCGCATGTGCGGGTCCTCGAAGCGCGTGGCGCTGCGCAGCGCCTCCAGGCCCACGGCCTGGGACACGAAGTTGACGTTGGCCGCCTCGAAGCGCTGGCGCTGGCCGCCGCCGAGGTTGTCGAGGACGAACCAGGCGAAGGCGCCGAAGCGCTGGTACAGGGCGTTGCGCATGGCCGCGGCGGAGGTCTGCGGCAGCACCACGGCGCTGACCACGGTCGAGCAGAGGATGCCCAGGCTGATCTCCAGCACCCGCCACACCGCCGACATGAAGGCGGCTTCCGGGTGCAGGGTGGCCGGCAGGCCGATGAGGGTCGCGGTATAGCCGGCCAGCACGCAGGCGTAGGAACGGAAGTCGCGGTAGCGCGCGGCGCCGGCGGTGCAGGCGCCGACCCACAGCGCCACCACCAGCAGGAACAGCACCCGCTCCTGGGCGAACACGGCGATCAGCGCCACCATCACCGTCAGCCCGACGAGGGAGCCGAGGATGCGGTAGAAGCTCTTGGCGAACACCTGGCCGCTCTGCGGCTGCATCACGATGAACACGGTGATGGTCGCGGTGCTCGGCTGCGGCAGCTCCAGGCGCATGGCCAGCCACAGGGTGAGCATGGCGGCGGTCAGCACCTTGGCGACGTAGACCCAGGTCACGCCGTCGCTGCGCGCCCACTCGAAGAAGGCGCGGCGCACCTCCTCCAGCGGCGAGCGGGTCTGCAGGGCTTGGCTGTTGGCCATCTCAGCGCTCGCCCAGGGGTTTCACGGAAACGCTCTCGGGGACCATCTGCCGCTCGCCCGGGGCGTCCTTGGGCGCCATCAGGCCGCCGCCGAGGGCCACCACCAGGCCGGCGTGGGTCTCCAGGCGCGCGGCCTGCACCTGCTGCAGCGTCAGCTGCTGCTGGAACAGGCGGGTCTGGGCGTTGAGCACGTTGAGGTAGTCGGTCAGGCCGCCGCGGTAGGCCTTGGTGGCGATGTCGTAGGTCTTCTGCGCGGACGCCACCGCCTGCTCGGCCAGGGTCTGCTGCTTCTCCATCGAATGGGTGCGGATCAGCTGGTCGGAAACGCCCTTGAGCGCCTGCACCAGGGTCTGGTTGTACTGCGCCACGGCGGCATCGTAGCCGGCCGACTCCTGGCCCAGCTGGGCGCGGCGGCGGCCACCGTCGAAGATCGGCAGGGAGATCGCCGGGCCCGCGCTGTAGGTGAACTTGCGCGCGGTGATGAACTCCAGCATGCCGCCGCCGACGGCGCTGTAGCCCAGGCTGGCGATCAGGTCGACGTTGGGATAGAACTCGGCGCGGGCCACGTCCACGCCCTTGGCTTGCGCTGCGACCTTCCAGCGCATGGCGACCACGTCCGGGCGGCGACCGACCAGTTCCAGCGGCAGCGCGCTGGGCAGCCCCGGCTGCCTGGCCAGGGCCAGCTGCGGCCGCTTGAGCGCGGCACCGGCGCCCGGGCCCTTGCCGGCCAGGGCAGCGATCTGGTTGCGCGACAGCGCGATGGCTTCCTCGATGGCGTCGATCTTGCGCTTGGTCTCCGGCAGCGGCACCTCGGCCTCGCTGACCTCGAACTGGGTGCCCAGGCCCCCGGCCAGGCGGCGCTGGGCCAGGGAGAGGATCTGTTGCTGCTGCTCGAGCATGGCCTCGGCGATGTCCAGCTCGGCGTACTGCAGCGACATCTGGATGTAGGCACGGACGACGTTGTTTTCCAGCTCCAGCTGGGCCATGCGCGCCTCGGCGGCGGTCATGTAGGCCACGTTCATGTAGCGCTCGGTGTTGCTGCGCTCGCGGCCCCAGAGGTCGAGGTTGTAGGAGAAGCCCAGCGCGGCGTTGTTGTTCCAGCTGGTGGTGTCGGCCAGGTCGCCCGGGCCGTAGAAGTAGTCGGTGGGCCACCTGTGGCGCAGCAGCGAGGCGTCGCCGTTGACCTGCGGCGCCTCGGCGGACTCGGCCACCCCGGCCATGGACAGCGCCATGCGCACCCGCGCCTCGGCCTCGGAAAGGCTCGGGCTGTTGTCCAGGGCGGTTTGCACCCAGGTGTTCAACTGCGGGTCGCCGAAGGCGCGCCACCACTGCTCGGCCGGCCACTTCGCATCGCGGTTGGCGGACTGGATGGCGGCATCGGTGGCCAACTGGTCATTGCCCAGGCGCTGTTCCTGCGGGGCGATGCCATGGGTACTGATGCAACCGGCAATTGTTGAGAAAACGACAAAGGAGCCGACGAACGCCAGTCCTTTCACGAGGTGACGCGACACGGTTGAGGGTCCTGGAGGGTGGGCTTGCTGTTTCAGCGTAGAGGATGCCGAAGAAACCATTCGGGCGAGTAAATTCTAGGGAGACGGGGCGAAACGGATAAGACGGCCAATTTGTGAATCTTTATTACCGATAATGAAATAATGTGGCTGGATGTCTCATGTGACAATAGGTCACCCTGTCGTTCCCGAGGGCTCCGAATGGACACTCTGCAAACCATGCGCGCGTTCGTCTGCGTGGCCGAGACCGGCAGCTTCACCGCCGCGGCCCAGCAGCTGGGCACCACCACAGCCTACGTCTCGCGCGCCGTGGCCAACCTGGAAACCCACCTGCGCGCGCGCCTGCTCAACCGCACCACCCGGCGCATCGCCCTGACCGAGGCGGGCCAGCGCTACCTGCTGCGCTGCGAGCAGATCCTCGCCTACGTCGAGGAGGCCGAAGCCGAGGCCGGCGACGCCCACGCCCGCCCCGCCGGGCGCCTGCGCGTGCACTCGATGACCGGCATCGGCCAGCACTACGTCATCCGCGCCATCGCCGGCTACCGCCAGCAGCACCCGGAGGTCAGCTTCGAGCTGACCATGGCCAACCGCGTGCCCGACCTGCTCGACGAAGGCTTCGACGTGGCCATAGTAGTGGCCACCGAGCTGCCCGACTCCGGCCTGGTGTCGCAGCGCATCGGCGAGACCTACAGCATCCTCTGCGCCTCGCCCTCCTACATCGAGGCCCGCGGCGCGCCGCGCACCCCCAGCGACCTGGTCAACCACGACTGCCTGCGCCTGGTCAGCCCGGTGCTGGCCCTGGACAAGTGGCTGTTCGACGGCCCCAACGGCCAGGAAATGATCACCGTCGGCCCGCCGACCTTCCAGGTCAACGTCGGCGACGCCATGACCGAGGCCATCCGCTGCGGCATGGGCGTGGGCGCGCTGCCGGTGTATTCGGCGCTGGAGGGCCTGGAAGACGGCTCGCTGGTGCGCGTGCTGCCGCACCACAAGCTGCAGCTGCTCAACGTCTACGCCCTGTACCCCTCGCGCCAGTACCTGGACGCCAAGATCAAGACCTGGGTCGGCTACCTGCGCGAGAACCTGCCCGGCGTGCTGCAGGCCGACGAGGCCGGCATGGCGCGCCCGCACCTGGCGCCGTGAGGCCCCGCGTGGTTTCGGCCGCGCGATAACCGCACCGCATCGCCGCAAGCAGAACCGACAGGCTTGCCAAGGGCGGTGGCGGGGATGCTAGGGTTGCGCTCCCGTCTGTCAGTCGTTGCCTTCCCGAACATGAAAAAGAACGTCTTCGTCTTCAGCCGCCTGGCGCCCGAGCACCTCGAACGCCTGCGCGGCCAATTCAACGTCAGCGTGCTCGATCCCAAGCAGGGCGACGTCGACGCCCAGCTCGCCGCCGCCCTGCCCCAGGCCCACGGCATGATCGGCGTCGGCCGCCCGCTGGGCGAGAAGCAGTTGGCCCAGGCCGGGCAGCTGGAAGTCATCTCCAGCGTCTCGGTGGGCTACGACAACTACGACCTGGCCTACCTGAACCAGCGTGGCATCGCCCTGACCAACACCCCGGACGTGCTCACCGAGACCACCGCCGACCTCGGCTTCGCCCTGATCATGGCCACCGCCCGGCGCACCGCCGAGCTGGACGCCTGGACCAAGGCCGGCCACTGGAAGCGCACCGTGGACGCGGCGCAGTTCGGCGTCGACGTGCATGGCAAGAAGCTCGGCATCCTCGGCCTGGGCCGCATCGGCGCGGCCATCGCCCGCCGCGGCCGCTTCGGCTTCGACATGGACATCCTCTACCACGGCAACACCCGCAAGCCGGAGCTGGAGCAGCAACTGGGCGCGCGCTTCTGCGGCTTCGACGAACTGCTCGGCGAGGCCGACTTCGTCTGCGTGGTGGTGCCGCTGTCCGACGCCACCCGCAAGCTGATCGGCAAGCGCGAGCTGGAGCTGATGAAGCCCAGCGCCATCCTGGTCAACATCGCCCGCGGCCAGGTAGTCGACGAGGCGGCGCTGGTGGAGGCGCTGCAGGACAAACGCATCCTCGCCGCCGGCCTGGACGTGTACGAGAAGGAACCCCTGGCCGAATCGCCGCTGTACGCCCTGCCCAACGCGGTGACCCTGCCGCACATCGGCTCGGCCACCCACGAGACGCGCCGCGCCATGGCCGAATGCGCCCTGGCCAACTTCGAGGCGGCGCTGCGCGGCGAACGGCCGAAGAACCTGGTCAACCCGCAGGTGTGGAAGGGCTGATCCGAGCGTAGGGCGTATGACCGTTCGCGGTCATACGCCGATACACCCCACTCCATCGGCAACTTCGTGGCTGACCTTGGCGCTGGCTGGGGCCCATTTCGGCAATACCACGGCACGGTCTGATGCCACGGCTAAGCGGCGTATAACGCAGAGCGTTATACGCCCTACGTCCTTGCCAACCGTGTCGCCGGCTCCGGCTTCGGCTTGCGGAACACCAGCACGTTGCCGGCCATCACCAGCGCCAGCCCGGCCAGGGCCGGCGCGCTCCACTGGTAGCCCTCCATGAACGCCGAGACGTTCAGCGCCACCACCGGGAACAGCACGGTGCAATAGGCCGCGCGCTCCGGCCCCATGCGCCCGACCAGGGTCAGGTAGGCGGTGAAGCCGATCACCGAGCCGGGAATCGCCAGGTACAGCAGCGAACCGACGTAGCGCGCGCTGCCATCGAAGGTGAAGGGCACGCCCTGCACCAGGCAGATCGCCAGCAGGATCAGCGCGCCGTAGAGCATGCCCCAGGCATTGGTGCTCAGCGGGCGCAGCCCGGCTTTCTGCTGCAGGCTGGACAGCAGGTTGCCGGCGGAGAAGCACAGCGTGCCCAGCAGGGCCAGGCCCAGGCCGTAGAAGGTCTCGCGGCTGGCGGCGTGGCCGGTCAGCTCCGGCCAGAACAGCAGGGCCAGGCCGAGCAGGCCCAGGGCGCCGCCGCCGGCGACGTTCGGGGCGATGCGCTGGCCGAAGAAGAGGCGCGCGTTCAGCGCGTTCCACAGGGTGGCGGTGGAGAACACCACGGCGATCAGCCCGCTGGGAATCCACTGGCTGGCGGTGTAGAAGCACAGGAAGTTCACGCAGAACAGGCACACCCCCTGGGCCAGGCACAGCGCCTGGCCGCGCCGGCCCAGCGGTTGCAGGCGGCGGCTGAGCAGGAGGATGGCGAACAGCACCAGGGCCGCCAGGGCGAAGCGGTAGGCGATGGACAGCGGGATGGCCACCGCCCCCACCTGCAGCTTGATGGCGATCCAGGTGGTGCCCCAGATGAGCACCGTGAGCAGGTAGAGCGACAGGTTCATGGCTGGCCTCCGGTCATGGGAGGCCAGTTTCCGCCCGCAGGCAGGGGCGCCGCTTGCAGATTCTTGCGCTTATTGCGACAACCGGGCTGGCAACGCGCGCGGGCGCGGGTAGAGTGATGGCCTAGAGGAGTCGCCCCATGTCCGCCATCGAACAGCTGCAGGTCTTCCAGTCCATGAACAGTTCGCCCAACGCCCGCCTGGAGCGTTGCGCCGAGCTGGGCGACGGCCTGTCCGCGGCCATGTGGAGCAACCGCCACGACGCCCGCGACTACGTCTCGCCGGACCACCACACGCTGTCCTGCTACCTGGACGGCGGCACCGGCACCTTCCGCCGCGGCGCCCCCGGCGCCAAGGGCGCGCCGGACAAGCTGTGCATCATGCCGGCCGGCGAGGAAGCCTCGTGGATCGTCAACGGCGACATCCGCCTGGCGCACCTGTACTTCAGCCCGGAACGCTTCGCCCTGGGCTGCGTGCAGTTGTTCGACCGCGAGCCGCGCGAGCTGCAGCTGCGCGAAAGCACCTTCCTCGACGACCCGCAGCAGGCCGCGCGCTTCCGCCAGCTGGTGCGCCTGGACTGGCGGGAACCGGGCGAGCGCCTGCACACCAGCAGCCTGGCCCAGGCCATCATCGACCACGCCCTGCTCACCCAGGTCGGCCGCCGCGACGGCCTGCGCCTGAAGGGCGGCCTGGCCCCGGCCCTGCGCCGGCGGCTGTGCGAATACATCGAGCAGAACCTGGCCGAGCCGCTCAGCCTGGGCGAGCTGGCGGCGCTGGCGGCCCTTTCGGAATACCACTTCGCACGCATGTTCCGCGAAAGCTTCGGCATGCCGCCGCACCAGTACGTGCTGGCCCAGCGCCTGGCCCGCGCCTGCGAGCTGCTGCGCCAGGGCAACCTGGCGCTGAGCGAGGTAGCCCTGGCCTGCGGCTTCTCCAGCGCCAGCCACTTCGGTAATCGCTTCCGCGCGGCGCTGGGGGCCACACCGGGGGAGTATCGGGTGGCGTTCAGTAGCTGAACGAGGGGCTTTTCGTAGGAGCGAGGGGGACGCCTAGTTCTTGCTCGCGAAGGGGGCTTATCCTGGCGTCATTGGTGTTTGGATGAACTCCGTCCCCTCTCCCCAACCCTCTCCCTGAAGGGAGAGGGGGCTGTCCGTGCCGAGAGAAGGCTAGGTTTCAGCCGGTAGCTTTCGATGCTGCCGGCTAACTCCAGAACATCCATTTCTGCCCAACGGTCCCCTCTCCCTTCAGGGAGAGGGTTAGGGAGAGGGCGCTCTTAACCCCAACACCAGAGCAACCGGGAATACTCCATTCGCGAGCAAGCTCGCTCCTACAAGAGCATCCCCAGCAATCACCCCAATACCGCCAACACCCCACCCACCAGCGGCACCCCCGCCGCCGCCGGCAGCGCCAGGCGTGGCAGCCAGGCCAGCAGGGCCACCAGGGTGACGGTGGCGAGCATCAGCAGGCAGGCCCAGTAGACCAGCCCCAGCTCGATGCCCAGCAGGTGGATGCAATAGGCCACTGCCAGGCCGCCGTCCACCAGCGCCACGCCGCGCAGCAGGCGCACGCGGCCCTCGCTGGGCGCGCTGCCGAACAGCTCGCGGTGGTGGCGGGCGAGCCCCAGGCAGGCGGCGGTCATCGCCAGCAGGTTGAGACCGAAGACCAGCAGCATCAGGCGTACTCCCCTTCCACGCGTTCACGGCGGCGCGCCCTGGTTTCGGGCGCCCGCGGGCGGCCCAGGCGCCAGGCCAGGGCGGCGCACAGCGCGCCGCTGAGCAGCAGGGCCAGGTCGACGCCGGCGAGCAGCCAGTCGCCGCGGGCCAGGCTGCTGGTCAGGCGGCCCGGCTCGGGGCCGAACAGCCCCAGCAGCGGCAGGCCGAGGGCCAGCACGGCGGCGACCAGCGCCTGCTCGCGGGCGGTGCGGCCGCTGCCCTGGCGCCACGCCGCGTGCAGCAGCGCCAGCAGCCAGACCACCACGAAGGTGCCGGCTTCCCAGCGTTGGCGCTGCAGCAGCTCCACCGGCAGCAGGCGCGAGGCCGCCAGCAGGCCCAGGCTGGCCAGGGGCAGGCCGCCGCAGACCGCGGCATTGAGCGTGCGCACCAAGCCCAGGCCGGCGCTGCCGCGGGCTTCGCGCTTGGCCACCCAGACCTGCAGGCCGCCGAAGATCATCCCGCAGCCGGCCAGGCCCAGCAGCAGGTAGAGGACGCGCACCAGAGGGCCGCCGAACTGCGCCATGTGCAGCCCGGTGAGCCAGGCATAGGTCTTGTAGCCGTTGCCGTAGGGCGGCTGCACGTGCAGCAGCGCGCCACTGCCGGCATCGAAGGAGACGGTGCGCTGGTCGTTGACCATGCCGCGGTCCACGGCCCTGCGGATCTGCACCATGGAGGAGGCGTCGTTGGGGTGCTCGAGGTTGATCCAGCCCAACCGGCTGTCGTCGCCCCACAGCTCGTGGGCGCGCTCGACCATGCGCGAGATCGGCTTCGGCGGCTTGGCCGGGCGGCCCAGCTCCTCGCGGTCGAAGGCGTGCTGCACCTCGTGCTCGAAGCGCTCGAAATCGCCCTTGTAGGCGACCTTGATGCCGGCCTGCATGTACAGGGTGATGAAGATCACCAGCCCGGTGTAGGCCAGCAGCACGTGGAACGGCAGGCCGACCACCCCCAGCACGTTGTGCGCGTCGAGCCAGCTGCGCTGGCGCGCCGCCTTCGGCCGCAGGGTGAAGAAATCCTTGAAGATGCGCCGGTGGACGATCACCCCGCTGACCATCGCCACCAGCATGAACATCCCGGCCACGCCGACGATGTAGATGCCCAGGGTGCCGGCATGCAGGCCGTAGTGCAGATCGAAGAAGAAGCGCCCGCCGACGGTCTTCGGCAGTTCCTCGCCGGTCTGGGCGTCGATCAGGAAGGACTGGAACTCGCCGAGGTCGCTGGGCACCCAGCCGGCGGTCCAGTAGGGCGCGCGCTCGCTCGGCGGCAGCATCCAGTAGGCATGGGCCTTGGGTGCCCGCTGGGCCAGGGTGGCATGGACCTGGTCCACCCCCACCGCCGGCTGTGGCGCCTCGTGCAGTTGCGGCAGCATCCAGCGCGTCAGCTCCGCGTCGAAGCACGACAGGCTGCCGGAGAACACCACCACGAACAGCAGCCAGCTGACCAGCAGGCCGCTCCAGGTGTGCAGCCCGGACATCGACTGGCGTAGGCTCATGGGCGCACCCCGAAATCGTGGGGCAGGAACGCCGCCAGCGCCAGCAGCGCGCTCAGCGCCAGCGGCGCCAGGCAGGCGCGCCAGGTGCTGCGGGCGGCGAACACGTAGAGGATGGCCACCACCCAGACCATGAAGCAGCCCAGGCTGGCGAAGGCCACGCGGTCGGCGCGGGCCAGCGGCAGGTAGACGCTGAGGAAGGCGGTGCTGGTGTAGGCCAGGGCGTAGCCGCCGAAGAGTGCTGCCAGGATGCGTGCGCTGAGCTGTGCGCCGAAGCGGCCCTTGCTGCTCATGGGCGCACCTGGGGCTGGAACGGCGGGAATCCGGACGGGTGCATGGCTGTGCTCACCTGCTGACAGAAGTTCACCCCGAACAGGGGTAGGCAAAAGCGGAAATTTATATGAAATGCGTTCGCATTTGAAAGAGATACGCAAGAACAGATGTGAATAACTGTGTGCGCCATACGCACCATCAGGTATTCCAGGCCGTGAAACGGGTAGGCCTGGCGTAGGGCGAATAACGCTCCGCGTTATCCGCCGTTTGGCCTTGGCCCAAGGCGGCTCCGGGTTCGACCTTGGCCACGGGCGCGCTCCGGGTTCGACCTTGGCGTGGCCTGTGGCCAAGGTGAAACGGCGTATAACCGCGAACGGTTATACGCCCTACGTCACGGGAACGCCCGACGTAGGGCGCATAACGCCACAGGCGTTATCCGCCGCTTGGCCTTGGCCCCAGACGCGCACCGATCACCAGCGGTAGGTAGCGCTGCCCAGCACGTTGCGGCCGTTGCCGTAGATGCAGCGAGTGGCGTCGTAGCAGCCGGCGATGTACTCGCGGTCGGTCAGGTTGGTGGCGTTGACGGCGAAGCGCCAGGGGCCGGTGTCGTAGTGCACGGCGGCGTCCAGCAGGGTGTAGCTGGGCACGTTCAGCGAGTTGTCCGGGGCGCCCGGGCTGCGGCCGTTGTAGCGCACCCCGGCGCCGAAGCCCAGGCCCTTGAGTAGCCCGTCATGCAGGGTGTAGTCGGCCCACAGCGAGGCGATGTTGCGCGGCGTGGGGATGCTGATCGGCGTCTTGCCGTCGCTTTCGTCGTTGGCCTTGGTGTTCTTCACGTCCTGGTAGGTGTAGGTGGCGATCAGGTTCAGCTCGCGGCTCAGCGCGCCCACCGCCTCCAGCTCCAGGCCGCGCGAGCGCACTTCGCCGGTCTGCACGTAGCTGTTGACGTGGGTGGGGTCGGTGTCCGGGGTCAGCACGTCGCGCTGGGTGATCTCGAACACCGCCGCGGTCACGCTGCTGTCCGAGCCCTTGGGCTGGAACTTCACGCCCACCTCGTACTGCTTGGCGCGGGTCGGGTCGAAGGGCTTGCCGGCGTAGTCGGTGCCGGCATTGGGGGTGAAGCCCTCGCTGTAGCTGAAGTACGGCGCCAGGCCGTTGTCCGCCAGGTAGACCAGGCCGACGCGGCCGCTGAAGGCCTCGTCCTTCTGGCTGGTGTGGCTGCTGGAGGCGGTGCTCCAGCTGTCGGTGCTGGCGCTGGCCCAGTCGTAGCGGCCGCCCAGGGACAGCACCCAGTGTTCGTCGAAGTGCAGCTGGTCCTGCAGGTAGACGCCGGTCTGGCGCGAGGTCTGGTCGCTGTAGGTCCAGTCGTCGGCGGTGAAGGCCGAGGCGTCCACCGGGCCGTAGGACGGGCCGCCGTAGAGGTCCAGCGGGGTGGTCAGCACGTAGGCCTGTGGGTCCTTGGTGTGCTGGCGCTGCCAGTCCAGGCCCAGCAGCAGGGTGTGGCGCAGCCAGCCGGTGGCGAAGTCGGCCTGGGCCTGGTTGTCCAGGGTCCAGCGGCTGTACTCGGGGTTCTCGATGCCGGCGTAGCGCAGCAGGGTGCGGTCGTCGCCCATGCCCCAGTAGGCCATGGTGCCGACGCCGTAGACCATGTTGTCGTTGAGGTCGAGGTGGGCGTAGCGCAGGTTCTGGCGCACCTGCCAGACGTCGTTCAGGCGTTTCTCGAACTCGTAGCCCAGGCTGTACTGCTCCTTCTCGTATTTGGAGAAGTGCTCGTCGCCGGTGAAATAGCTGCGGTGGATCTTGCCGTAGGCACTGTGGTTCAGCGTGCCCGAGGCCGGCAGGAAGTTGTCCTGGGCGTTGCTGTCGTCCTTCAGGTAGCTGGCCAGCAGGGTCAGGCGGGTGTCCTCGTCGGGCTGCCAGCTCAGCGATGGCGCCAGGGCCACGCGGCGGTCTTCCCAGGGGGTGTCGCGGATGTCGCCGTCATGGCCGACCATGACCACGCGGTAGCTCCACACCCCGGCGTCGTCCAGCGGGCCGGTGCTGTCGAGGCCCAGCTGCTTGCGCGCATCGCTGCCGTACTGCACCTGGACCTCGTGCTGGGCCACGGTGCTCGGGCGCTTGGACACCTGGTTGATCACCCCGCCCGGGTCGCCCTGGCCGTAGAGCACGCCGGCCGGGCCGCGCAGCACTTCCACGCGCTCCAGCATGTAGGGGTCGACCATCCAGCTGGCCAGGTTGATGGTGGTGGGCAGTTGCAGGCCGTCCTGGTAGGTGGTCGGCGAGAAGCCGCGGATCACCGTGTACCAGTCCGAGCGGTTGTTGGAGCCGTAGGAGGACACGCCGGGGGTATAGCGCAGCGCCTCGTTCACCGACTGCACACCCTGGGCTTCCATGCGCTCGCGGGTGACCACCGAGATGGACTGCGGGGTCTCGTGGATCGGCGTGTCGGTCTTGGTCGCGGTGACGCTGCGCCTGGCCACGTAGCCATGCACCGGGCCCCTGGGGTCTTCCTCGGCCCGGGCGGTGATGGTCTGCGCCTTCATTTCCAGGGCGCCCTCGGTGGCGCTGCGCTGCAGGCGGTAGCTGCCGTCGGCGCTGGATTCGGCGGCCAGGCCGCTGCCCGAGAGCAGCACGACGAAGCCGGCGTCCACCGGGTAGTCGCCTTCCAGGCCCTGGCTGCGCAGGCCGCGGGTCAGCGCCGGGTCGAAGGTCAGCAGCACGCCGGCCTGGCGCGCATATGCATTGAGCGCATCTTCCAGGCTGCCGGCCGGCACCTTGAAGTGCACCGCGGCCGGGGCGGCCAGGGCGGGTACGGCGACAACCAGCGGCAGGCTGGCGACCAGGCCCAGGGTGGCGATGCGCAGGGCGCGCAGCAGCGGGCGCGGCGACGTGTTGGGGAAGCGGGACATGCTGTGGATTTCCTCGTTCGCACAGGCGGGATTGCACAGAGGCCGAACGACCGTGGAAAACCTGCAGAAGAAAATGAAACTATTTTTCAGCGCCCCCGCCGGGCCTGTTCCATGGCCCGTTCGAGCAGTTGGAAGACCCGCGGAGACTGGCACTGGGCGACGTTGAAGCGCAGGAAGTCCGGCGCGTTCTGGCCCAGGCTGAAGACGTTGCCCGGCGCCAGCACCATGCCCTGCTCCAGCGCCGCGCGGGACACCGCCGCGGCATCCAGCCCGGCCGGCAGCCGCGCCCAGACGAACACCCCGCCGCGCGGCTCCAGCCAGGGCTGCAGGCCCAGGCCGCGCAGGCGCGCCAGGGTGTCGCCCATGGCCTCGGCCAGGCGCGCGCGCAGGTTTTCCATGTGCCGACGGTAGCCGCCCTTGCGCAGCAGTTCGTGGAGCAGCTCGGCGTTGAACGGGCTGTTGCCGAAAGAGGTGGCCAGCTTCAGGTCCACCAGTTGCTCGCACCACTGCGGGCGCGCCGCGATGTAGCCGCAGCGCACCGAGGCGGACAGCGTCTTGGAGAAGCTGCCGACCTGGATCACCCGCTGCAGGCCATCGAAGGCGGACAGCCGCGGCGCCTGCTCGTGCTCGAAGTCGGCGAAGATGTCGTCCTCGACTATCAGCAGGTCATGGGCCTCGGCCAGCTTCAGCAGGCGGTGCGCCACCAGCGGCGAGAGCTGCGCGCCGGTGGGGTTGTGGAAGGCCGAGTTGGTGATGTACAGGCGCGGCCGGTGGCGCTGCAGGATTGCGCCGAGGGCCTCGATGTCCGGACCATGCGGTGTGTAGGGCACGCCGATGGCCACCGCGCGGTGGGCGCGCAGCAGGGCCTGGAAGTTGAAGTAACCGGGGTCGTCCACCAGCACCTCGTCGCCGGGCTCCAGCAGGAAGCGGCAGACCAGGTCGATGGCGTGGGTACCCCCGTCGGTGAGCACTATCTGCTGCGCGCCGACCTGCAGGCCATAGTCGCCCAGGCGCCGCGCCAGCTGCTCGCGCAGGCCGGCATGGCCGTAGGGGCGGCCGTACTCCAGCAGGCTCGACTGCGGCTCGCGGGCCAGCTGGCGCAGGGCGCGGCGCAGCTCGTCCTCCGGCAGCCAGGACGGCGGCAGCCAGCCACAGCCGGGCTTGAGCGCATCCTCGGCGGCCTCCAGCGACTGCCGGGAGATCCACAGCGGGTCGATGCTGCGGTCCAGCGCCGGGCCGATCTCGGCCAGCGACAGCAGCGGCAGCCGGCCACAGACATAGAAGCCGGAACCGCGCCGGGCGGCGATCAGGCCCTCGGCGGCGAGGCGCTCGTAGGCCTCCACCACGGTGCTCTTGGACACCTCCAGGCTCTGCGCCAGGGCGCGGATCGACGGCAGCCGCTCGCCCGGCACCAGGCTGCGCGCCGCCAGGCGCTCGCGTACCTGGCGCATCACCCCGTCCACCCGCGTCACGGCCATGGCCACCTCGACTGTACCGATAAAAATCCAGGACAGTTTGTTCGAATTGTACTGATCTGTCACTGGCCGCCCGCCCTCCCCCGCGCCACCATCGCCCCATCCCCTCTCGATTGGCGAATGCTCGATGAATGCATCTCTCGGCGGTTGGTTCAGCGGTTTCCTCGGCGTGCTCATCTTCAGCGGCTCGCTGCCGGCCACGCGGGTGGCGGTGGGCAGCTTCGAGCCGACCTTCCTGACCCTGGCCCGGGCCAGCATCGCCGGGCTGCTCGCCGCGGCCATCCTGTTCGTGCTGCGCCAGCGCCGGCCGGCACGCCAGGACATCCCGGCGCTGCTGGTGGTGGCCCTGGGCGTGGTGGTCGGCTTCCCGCTGCTCACCGCCCTGGCCCTGCGCCACGTCAGCTCGGCCCACGCCATCGTCTTCGTCGGCCTGCTGCCGCTGGCCACCGCCACCTTCGCCGTGCTGCGCGCCGGCGAGCGGCCGCGCCCGGCGTTCTGGGCGTTCTCGCTGGCCGGCAGCGCGGTGGTGGCCGGCTACGCCCTGAGCCAGGGTGGCGCCGGCAGCCTGCCGGGCGACCTGCTGATGCTCGCGGCCATCCTCGCCTGCGGCCTGGGCTACGCCGAGGGCGCGCGGCTGTCGCGGCACCTGGGCAGTTGGCAGGTGATCTGCTGGGTGCTGGTGCTGTCGTTGCCGCTGATGCTGCCGCTGACCCTCTGGACCTGGCCGGCCGACCTCGCCGCGGCCAGCCTGCCGGCCTGGCTGAGCCTGGCCTACGTGTCGCTGTTCAGCATGCTCATCGGTTTCTTCTTCTGGTACCACGGCCTGGCCCGCGGCGGCATCGCCGCGGTCGGCCAGCTGCAGCTGCTGCAGCCCTTCTTCGGCCTGGCCCTGGCCGGCCTGCTGCTGCACGAGCAGGTCAGCCCGCTGATGGCCGCCTCGACCCTGGTGGTGGTGGCCTGCGTGGCGGGGGCACGGCGCTTCGCCCGCTGAGCCGCCGGTGGCAGCGCACCTCGGGAAATAGCGGTATCATCGGGCGTTTGTGTACTTCCCCGGGCTTGCCGGAAGGAACCTCCGATGACCCCACCCGCCGAGCCGCCGGCGGCGCCCGACGACCTGGCGCCGCGCCCGCGCCTGACCCTGGGCAGCCACGTGCACAGCGGCTTCGACCTGCGCAGCGGGCGCATGCAGAACATCGCCCGGCACCGCGCCGCGCTGGCCTTCCTGTATGCCGGCATGCCCGTCTCGGGGCCGATCAACCCGCGCACCGGCAGCGAGCTGCGGGTGTTCCGCGACGACCGCATCGTCCGCCTCAGCCGCCAGCCCGAGTGCGAGCAGCAGTTGCGCCAGCAGTTGCGCCAGTTCGGCTTCAAGCCGGCGATGCGGCGCAGCGACGCCCTGGAGGAAAGCGCCGGGGAGATGTTCGAGCTGCCCGACGACGCCACCTGGCAGCAGTTCATGCGCGAGGGCCTGCCGCAGCTGCGCGAGCGCGGCTGGGACGTGGACGTGCGCCCGGAGTTCGTCTTCGACCTGACGCCCATCGAGAACTGGTACGCCGAGATCGAGGAGACCGACGACCGCCAGTGGTTCGACCTGGAGCTGGGCATCGAGGTCGACGGCCGGCGCATCAGCCTGCTGCCGGCGCTGATCGAGCTGATCCGGCGCATGCCGGCGCTGCTCGACCCGGTCTCCCTGGCCCGCCACGCCGACGACGAGCAACTGGTGCTGCGCCTGGACGCCGGGCGCAACCCGGTGCACAGCTGGCAGACCGCCTCGGAGCGGCCGCTGCGGGTGGCCCTGCCGTTCGGCAAGCTGAAGCCGCTGCTGGGCACCCTGTCCGAGTTCTACCTGGGCGACCAGGCGCCGGTGCGCCGCCTGCGCATGGGCGCGCCGGACGCCGCGCGGCTCTCCGAGCTGGAAGAGCTGCCGCTGCGCTGGCAGGGCGGCGACGAGCTGCGCGAGATCGCCCTGCGCCTGCGCGACTACCGCGCCCAGCCGGCGCCGCTGCCCACGGGCCTGCGCGCCGAGCTGCGGGCCTACCAGCACGAGGGCCTGAGCTGGATGCAGACGCTGCGCGCGGTGGGCGCCAGCGGCATCCTCGCCGACGACATGGGCCTGGGCAAGACGCTGCAATCCCTGGCCCACGTGCTGCTGGAAAAACAGGCCGGGCGACTCACCGCGCCGGCCCTGGTGGTGATGCCCACCAGCCTGATCCCCAACTGGCTGGACGAGGCCGAGCGCTTCACCCCCGACCTGCGCGTGCTGGCCCTGCACGGCGCCGGCCGGCGCCGCGACTTCGCGAAGATCGAGGAACACGACCTCATCCTCACCACCTACGCCCTGCTCCCTCGCGACGCGGAGAAGCTCGGCAAGCACGCCTACCACCTGCTGATCCTCGACGAGGCGCAGAACATCAAGAACGCCGGCACCAAGGCGGCCCAGGCCGCGCGCCAGCTGAACGCGCGGCACCGCCTGTGCCTGACCGGCACGCCGCTGGAGAACCACCTGGGCGAGCTCTGGTCGCTGTTCCACTTCCTGCTGCCCGGCTGGCTGGGCGACGCCAAGCAGTTCACCCAGCACTACCGCACGCCCATCGAGCGCCACGGCGACCAGGCGCGCCTGGCCCACCTGGCGGCGCGCATCCGCCCCTTCCTGCTGCGCCGCACCAAGGAACAGGTGGCCTCGGAGCTGCCGCCCAAGAGCGAATTCATCCAGCACATCGAACTCAGCGAGGCCCAGCGCGACCTCTACGAGACGGTGCGCCTGGCCCTGGACCGCAAGGTCCGCGACGAGATCGCCCGTCGCGGCCTGGCGCGCAGCCGCATCATCATCCTCGAGGCGCTGCTCAAGCTGCGCCAGGTGTGCTGCGACATCCGCCTGGTGCAGAAGGACGCCCCGCCGGCCACCGGCCGCGCCAAGGCGGTGACCTCGGGCAAGCTGGAATACCTGCTGGACATGCTCGAGGAACTGCTCGCCGAAGGCCGCCGCGTGCTGCTGTTCTCGCAGTTCACCTCGATGCTCGCGCTGGTCGGCGAGGCCCTGCAGCAGCGCGGCATCGACTACGCCCTGCTGACCGGCGACAGCCGCGACCGCCGCCAGCCGGTGGAGGACTTCCAGCAGGGCCGCGTGCCGCTGTTCCTGATCAGCCTGAAAGCCGGCGGCGTGGGCCTGAACCTGACCGCGGCGGACACGGTGATCCACTACGACCCCTGGTGGAACCCGGCCGCCGAGAACCAGGCCAGCGACCGCGCCTACCGCATCGGCCAGGACAAGCCGGTGTTCGTCTACAAACTGATCGCCCGCGGCACGGTGGAAGAGAAGATCCAGCTGCTGCAACGGGAAAAAGCCGCGCTGGCCGCCGGCATCCTCGAAGGCGCCGGAACGGATTGGCAGTTGGATGATGCCGATATCGACGCGCTGTTCGCGCCCTTGCCGAAGGCGGTTTGAGGTACCGGGGCGTCCGGCGTGGCCGGTGAGTCCAATCGCGGACGGAGTCCTCCTACGTCCGTGCTTCCTGGAACCGTAGGAGCGGACTCTGACCGCGATTTGGCGCGTTATGCGCCCTACGAACTGGGCTGCCTGTAGGAGCGAGCTTGCTCGCGAATGGGCATATCCCTTTGGCCACTGTTTTTGGGGCCAACTTGAACCGGTCAAGAAATTTTGGACACCGCTTTAGGTTCATGCTGCTGCCTTGAGCTTTTCCTCCATGGCTACCGGGG
>NZ_JAZAQP010000081.1:0-17189 GCF_036231725.1 Pseudomonas sp. JH-2
GGCAACCTGTAGGAGCGGGCCCTGCCCGCGAAATCGCGCGCAGGGCGCGCTCCTACATGGGAATGGTGTCGGTGGGGTAGCGTAGGAGCGGATCTCATCCGCGAACCGCGCCGGAACCTCCGGCTATCGCGGACAAGGTCCGCTCCTACGACAGGCGGAACGACGGAGCCGGGGCCAGCGGCGGATAACGCCTGGAGCGTTATGCGCCCTACGGTGCGATGGGGGAGCGCCCGAGGGCGGGATAACCGGCCGGCGTCCTTGCCTGGCCCCCTCGGGCGCTCGGTTTCACTATGTTTCCGCCTGAGGCCCGGAGCGATTGACCGGGATCAATGCCTGCGGGCTGTTTCCGTGCGCAATGGCCGCACCGTTCAGTTGTCGTTCAGGTTTGGCGCTTCTTGCCCCGGGCCGGTGGGGCCATTCCCGCCAGGCCCTGGCAGGATCAGCTTCCTTGCACCCAGTCGCGGGGATCCTGGGAGAAGTAGTGCCTGTTCAGGTCCAGGGCGTCGTAGGCGGCGGGATCGGCGTCGCGCTTCTCCCGGGCCTTCTCCAGCTGGGCGCAGCCCGTGGAGAAGAGAATGGCGAGCAACGGAATGACGATGGAAAGGCTTTTCATGTGCGAACCTGCCAGGTCGGGTTGAACCGGAATATGGGGTTTGTGGTGCCGTCGGATGGCCCGCTAGCGTGGAGGGCCTTCCGTTGTGCAGATGCCGCTGCCCGCTGCCGGGGCGGTATGGAACCTCAGCCAGAAAGCCTCGCGGCACGTGGAGTCGAACGTCATGCGCCTGGGCTGCACCGCGGCGGCCGCAGGGCCGTCGCGAACGACCTCGTAGGTGATCCAGCACTCGGCGCACAGCAGGGTTTCATCCGGCGGGTAGTCGTCCCGTTCCAGCATGCGGCGGATGATCACGCCATCACTGAACTCGTAGGTGGAGATCGACTGCCGGACTTCGAAGCCATTCTCATGCCAGTGGGTGCTGGTGGTGCTTTCGCGGACGATCCGGGGCTGCGTCGAGGTAGCCAGGATCGCCGCTGCGTAGTGGGCCAGGTGGTGCATGGGCGTGGTTCTTTCGATGTGAAGGGAAGGGCGGCCTCAGCTCGTCCGCACGTAGAGCAGCAGGCCATAGCCCAGCAGCATCAGCGGCCAGGCCACGGCCGGCCCGAACAGCAGGGCCCACAGCCGGCCACGGGGGTCGAAGCCCACCCCGTGGACGAAGCCGCCGCTCACCCCGAGCATCACCAGCATCAGCAGACCATGGCTGTAGCCGCCGTGGGCATCGAGCATCAGCGCCGGGTGGATCAGCAGCACCAGCGCCAGCGGCGCCGCCAGGAGCAGCGAGGCGACGCGGCTCCAGCGGCGGCACAGGGCGCGTTCAGGACTGGCGGCTGTCATCGCTGTCCAGGTCCTGGGTGGTTTCCAGCCAGAGGGCGTTGATGATGCCGAAGCTGCAGGCCAGCAGCACACCGAGAATCCAGGTGAAGTACCACATGCTTGTCGCTCCTCAGTAGAGTCCGTGGGGGTTGGCGTCGATGTGCCCGCGGCTCAGCCGGCCCCACATGCGCACGTAGCCCCAGAGGGTGTAGCAGAGGATCAGCGGGACGAAGATGCAGGCCACGGCGAACATGATGCCGAGGGTCTTGTGGCTGGATACCGCGTCCCACAGGGTCAGGCTGGCCGCCGGGTTCTCGCTGGAGGGGAAGACGAAGGGGAACAGCGCGAAGCCGGCGGTGCAGAGCGTGCCGACGATGGCCAGGGCGCTGCCGAGGAAGGTCAGGCCGCCCTTGCCGCCGCTGGCGCTGGCCAGGGCGATGAGCCCGCCGAGGATGCCCAGCGCCGGGGCGAGCATCGTCAGCGGCTGGCGGTGGTAGTTGGCCAGCCAGCCGGCGTTGTCCAGCGTCACTGTCTTGTGCAGCGGGTTGAGCACCGCGTTGCCGTCCACCGCCGAGACCAGGCTGAAGCCGTGCATGCCCAGGCTGACCCAGAGCCCGGCGCCGATGAAGGCCGCCAGGTACGCCAGTGCGCACAATTGCGCGGCGCGGCGCGAGCGTTCGGCCAGCTCGCCGTCGGTGCGCAGCATCAGCCAGGCGCCGCCGTGCAGGCAGAGCATGCTCAGGCTGACCACCCCGGCGAGCAGGGCGAAGGGGTTGAGCAGGGCGAAGAAGCCGCCGTGGTAGGCCGGCCGCATCAGCTCGTCGAGGGTGAAGGGCAGGCCCTGGAACAGGTTGCCGAAGGCCACGCCGAACACCAGCGCCGGGACGAAGCCGCCGACGAACAGCGCCCAGTCCCAGGCCTTGCGCCAGCGCGGGTTCTCCAGCTTGCTGCGGTAGTCGAAGCCCACCGGCCGGCAGAACAGCGCGAACAGCACCAGCAGCATGGCCCAGTAGAGCCCGGAGAAGGCGGTGGCGTAGACCATCGGCCAGGCGGCGAAGAGGGCGCCGCCGGCGGTGATGAACCACACCTGGTTGCCGTCCCAGTGCGGGGCGATGGTGTTGATCGCCACGCGCCGCTCGTGGTCGTCCCGGGCGACGAAGGGCAGCAGCGCCATGGCGCCCATGTCGAAGCCGTCGGTGAGGGCGAAGCCGATCAGCAGCACGCCGATCAGCACCCACCAGGTGATCTTCAGGGTTTCGTAGTCCATGGCGGGCTCCTCAGGCGGTGGCCGGGCGCTGCGCGGCGCCCTGCTCGAAGTGGTAGCGGCCGGTGTGCAGGCTCGACGGGCCGAGGCGGGCGAACCTGATCATCAGGTACATCTCCACCACCAGCAGCAGGCTGTAGAAGGCGACCAGCGCGATCAGCGAGCCCCACAGGTCGTGGGTGCCCAGGCTGGAGGCGGACAGGTGCACCGGCAGCACCTCGCCGATGGACCACGGCTGGCGGCCGTGCTCGGCGACGTACCAGCCGGTCTGCGCGGCGATCCAGGGCAGCGGCAGGCTCAGCAGCGCCCACTTCAGCAGCCAGGGCTTGCGTTCCTCGTGCTTGCGCGCCGAGGCCCAGAAGGCGCAGGCGAACAGGGCGAGCATGAGGAAGCCGCAGGCGACCATGATGCGGAAGCTGAAGAACAGCGTGAGCACGTCGGGGATGGTGTCCAGGGTGGCCAGGCGGATCTGCTCGTCGCTCGCGTCGACCACCTTGTCGGTGTATTTCTTCAGCAGCAGGCCGTAGCCCAGGTCCAGCTTGACTGCATTGAAGGCGGCCAGGGTGGCCTCGGAGGTATCGCCGCCGCGCAGCTTCTCCAGCAGCGCATAGGCCGTCATGCCGTTGCGGATGCGCGCCTCGTGCTGCACCAGCAGGTCCTTGATGCCGGTGACCTCCTTGTCCAGCGAACGGGTGGCGATGATGCCCAGCGCATAAGGGATCTTGATCGCGTAGTGGGTGCGCATCTGCTCCTGGTCGGGGATGCCGAACAGGGTGAAGCCGGCCGGCGCCTGCTCGGTGTTCCACTCGGCCTCGATGGCGGCCAGCTTGGTCTTCTGCACGTCGCCGATCTCGTAGCCGGATTCGTCGCCGAGGATGATCACCGAGAGGATCGAGGCCAGGCCGAAGGCCGAGGCGATGGCGAAGGAGCGGCGGGCGAAGCCCTGGTCGCGCTTCTTCAGCAGGTAGTAGCTGGAGATCGCCAGGACGAAGATGGCGCCGGTCACGTAGCCGGCGGCCACGGTATGGACGAACTTGACCTGGGCCACCGGGTTGAACAGCAGGGCGCCGAAGTCGGTGAGTTCCATGCGCATGGTCTGGAAGTTGAATTCCGCGCCCACCGGGTTCTGCATCCAGCCGTTGGCGATCAGGATCCACAGCGCCGAGAGGTTCGAGCCCAGGGCCACCAGCCAGGTCACGCTCAGGTGCTGGACCTTCGACAGGCGATCCCAGCCGAAGAAGAACAGGCCGATGAAGGTGGACTCGAGGAAGAAGGCCATCAGCCCCTCGATGGCCAGCGGCGCGCCGAAGATGTCGCCGACGTAGTGGGAGTAGTAGGCCCAGTTGGTGCCGAACTGGAACTCCATGGTCAGCCCGGTGGTGACGCCGAGGGCGAAGTTGATGCCGAACAGCTTGCCCCAGAACTGCGTCATGTCCTTGTACACCTGCTTGCCGGTCATCACGTAGACCGACTCCATGATCGCCAGCAGGAAGGCGAGGCCCAGCGTCAATGGGACGAACAGGAAGTGGTACATCGCCGTCATGGCGAACTGCAGGCGTGACAGGTCGACTACGGCTTCGGAAATCATCACGGGGACTCCTTGGCGGGGGTGGATGTGGGCGCGGGGGTGCCCAGCAGGTGCGCGCTGACCTGCCGTTCGCCCTCGACGGGAAGGGTGGGGTGGTCGAACCAGATGGCCTTGATGGCCAGGAGCAGGGCCAGCTTGATCAGCACGATGGCCGCCAGTTCCCTGACCAGCTTCGGGGAGCGGATTGACGCACTCACTTGTGCACCTCTGGAGCGGCTGCTGTAATACCCCATAGGGTATTTCAGAAATGCCCTTCCAATGAGATGGCAGATTGACGCAGCAGGGGTGCCAGGCATCGCCCTGGACCTGGTCCGGCAAGCCGCGCCACTCATGTTCACCGTGCCGGATGACCCGCGCGGGAGCTGACCAAGGAGATCGTCATGAAAACGAATGTCGGGACTGTCGACCGCGCTGTGCGCATCATCGTGGGGCTGCTGCTGATCGGGCTGAGCCTCGCCGGCGTGATCGGCTGGTGGGGGTGGATCGGCGTAGTGCCGCTGGCCACCGGCATCTTCCGTTTCTGCCCGGCCTACCCGCTGCTGGGCATCAGTACCTGCAAGGCCTGCAAGCGAGCCTGACGCAGGGCACGGGCCATGCCCGGCGGCTTCCCCGTCGCCGGGCTGGCTGTGCCCGGCGAACAGCGCTACCCTCACGTCCGGGCGCCGGGTTGCCAGGGATGGAAACCGCATGGGGCCGTCACCTCGGGATGCGCGTTGGAAGGTACACGTGAGTAGAAAAACCGATATCACCCCCCAGGAAGCGATGCTCAACCGCCTGGCCCGGATCGAGGGCCAGGTGCGCGGGTTGCAGGCCATGATCCGCCGGGGCGAGGAGTGCGAGACCATCGCGCTGCAGTTCCGCGCGGCGCGCAAGGCCCTGGACAAGGCCTACCAGGAGCTGCTCGCCTGCCTGCTGGAAGAGGCCTTCGACGACCGCGAGCAGGACCCGGCGCAGACGTTGCAGCGGGTCCGGGCGATCTTCACGAAGTACACCTGAAGGCGGCGCCTGCTCGCCCTGGCGCGTGCCTGGCGAATGTCCTTTCATATGACGCCCAGCGCCCCCAGGCTGCGGTAGAGCATGTACAGCGCGGTGGCGCCGATCAGGCTCGCGGACACCAGGTTCAGGGTGCCCTGGCTGCGTGACAGGCGCGTCGCCAGCCAGGCGCCGCACAGCCCGCCGGCCACCCCGCCGCCGATGAAGACCACCGCCAGCGGCCAGTCCACCAGGCCCGAGCGTGCGTAGTTGAATGCGGTGGTCAGGCCGAAGGCGGTCACCGCCACCAGCGAGCTGCCCACGGCGAAGAGGATCGGCATGCGCGTGGCGGCCATCAGGCCGGGGACGATGAGGAAGCCGCCGCCGATGCCGAAGAACCCCGACAGGGCGCCGGCCAGGCCGCCGAACGCCGCCAGCCGCGGGGCGTTGCCGCGGCCCAGCGCCACCGCGGCGTCCCCCTCGCTGGCGCGCCCGCGCAGCATCAGCGCCGCCACCACCAGCATCAGCAGGGCGAACAGCACCAGCAGCTTCTGGCCGTCGAAGGCCTTGCCCAGGGACGAGCCGAAGAAGGCGCCGACCATCCCGACCAGCGCGAACACCGAGGCGCAGGGCCACTTCACGTTGCCCCGGCGGGCATGGTTGAGCAGGTTGGCGGCGGCGTTGGCGGCCACCGCCAGGGCGCTGGTGCCGATGGCGACGTGGGGGTTGTCGACGCCGACCAGGTAGACCATCAGCGGCACGGCCAGGATCGAGCCGCCCCCGCCGACCAGGCCGAGGGTGAAGCCCACCAGCGATCCGGCGGCGGCGCCGAGCAGGTACTGCAACAGGCTGAGGGTCGGCATCTTGGCCTCCTCAGGCGGACTGTTCGGCGTTGCGCCGGCCGGGCGCGCAGAGCCACTCGCGGCCCTTGAGCATGGCGTTCCAGTAGATGCCCGGCAGCGCCTCGGACTTCAGGTGCCAGGCCAGGCGCGACGGCTTGCGGCCGTCGAGCAGCCAGCGCGGGAAGGTGGGTAGCAGCTTGCCGCCGTAGCCGAACTCGGCGAGCACGATCTTGCCGCGCTCCACGGTCAGCGGACAGGAGCCGTAGCCGTCGTAGGCCGCCGTCAGGGGCTGGCCGTCGAGGCAGGCGAGGGCGTTCTGCGCCACCACCGGCGCCTGCTTGCGTGCCGCCGCGGCGGTCTTGGCGTTGGGCGCGGCGCTGGCGTCGCCGAGGGCGAAGACGTTGGCGAAGCGCGCATGGCGCAGGGTGGTCGGGTCGACGTCGATCCAGCCTGCGTCGCCGGCCAGCGGGCTGCTGCGGATGAAGTCCGGGGCGGTCTGCGGCGGGCACACGTGGAGCATGTCGAACTCGCGCACTTCCTCGTGGCGCTGGCCGTCGGCATCGGTGCGGGCGAAGGTGGCGGTGCGCGCCGGGCCGTCGACGGCCGCCAGGGTCGAGCCGAAGTTGAGCTGGGCGCGGTAGCGCTCGACGTACTCCATCAGCGCCGGCACGTAGTCCGCCACGCCGAACAGCGCGGCGCCGGCGGTGTGGAACTGGATGTCGATGCCGTCCAGACGGCCGCCGCGCAGCCAGTGGTCGGCGGACAGGTACATGGCCTTCTGCGGCGCGCCGGCGCACTTGATCGGCATCGGCGGCTGGGTGAAGAGCGCGCGGCCGCGGTGCAGGCCGCGCACCAGCTGCCAGGTGTAGGGCGCGAGGTCGAAGCGGTAGTTGGAGGTCACGCCGTTGCGCCCGAGGGTCTCGGCCAGGCCGGGGATGGCGTTCCAGTCCAGCTTCAGGCCGGGCGCCAGGACCAGCACGCGGTACCTCAGGCTGGCGCCGTTGGCCAGGATCACCCGGTCGTCCTGGGGCGCGAAGGCCGCCGCGGCGGAGCGTTCCCAGGCCACGCAGTCGGGAATCAGCGCCGCCATCGGGCGCACCGTGCGGTCGGGGGTGAAGACGCCGGCGCCGACCATGGTCCAGCCCGGCTGGTAGTAGTGCTCCGTGGCCGGCTCGACCATGCAGATGCTCAGGTTCTGGCGGCGCTTGAGCAGGCTGGCGCAGGTGGCCAGGCCGGCGGCGCCGGCGCCGATCACCACCAGGTCGTAGAGGGGCTCGCCGCGTGCCGGGCGCGGGCCGGCGGCCGCCTGCAGGCGCGGGCGCAGCTGGCCGAGGTCGAAGCCGGCCCTGGCGGCGCGGGCGAGTATGTCGTCCAGGGGCCGTTGCCCCGCCTGGGACAGCGCCCAGAGAGTGGCCGAGCGGGTGCCGGTGCGGCAGTAGGCGAGCGTCGGGCCGCTCTGGCCGGCGAGGGCGGCGACGAAGGCGCGCACGTCGGCGTCCCCGATGGCGCCGCTGATCACCGGCAGGTAGACGAAGGCGAGGCCCTGGTCGGCGGCGGCCGCGGCCATGGCCCGGCTGTCCGGCTGGCCGTCGGCCTCGCCGTCGGGGCGGTTGCAGATCAGGCTGCGGATGCCGGCGGCGGCCAGGGCGGGAAGGTCTTCGGGGTTCAGTTGCGGGGCGACGCAAAGGCCATCGTCCAGGGGCAGACGTTGCATGGCGGATTCCTCTTCTTCTTTCGGCGGCGCAAGGCAAGGGGAGGGCGGCGGGACAGCGGCCGTCATGGCCCGCCGTCGGCGGCTCAAAGCAGGTTCAGCGGCAGCTTGAGGTAGCGCACGCCGTTGTCTTCCGGCTCCGGCAGGTGGCCGCCGCGCATGTTCACCTGCACCGAGGGCAGCATCAGGCGCGGCATCGGCAGGGTGGCGTCGCGGGCGTCGCGCATGGCGACGAACTCGGCTTCGCTCACGCCGTCGTGGACATGGACGTTGCCGGCGCGCTGCGCGCCGATGCTGGTTTCCCAGGCGTAGTGGTCGCGGCCCGGGGCCTTGTAGTCGTGGCAGAGGAATACCCGCGTGCGCCCCGGCAGGCCGAGCAGCCGGCGGATGGAGCGGAACAGCGTGGCGCTGTCGCCGCCGGGGAAGTCGCAGCGCGCGGTGCCGTAGTCGGGCATGAACAGGGTGTCGCCGGGGAATACCGCGTCGCCGATCACGTAGGCCATGCAGGCCGGGGTATGCCCGGGCACGTGCAGGGCGATGGCCTGCAGGTTGCCGATGCGGAAACTTTCGCCATCCGCGAAAAGATGATCGAACTGGCTGCCGTCGCGGGCGAAGGCGCTGCCGGCGTTGAAGATCTTGCCGAAGGTCTGCTGCACCCGGGTGATGCGTTCGCCGATGGCCAGCCGGCCACCCAGGCGCTCCTGCAGCAGCGGCGCGGCGGACAGGTGGTCGGCATGGGCGTGGGTCTCCAGCAGCCAGGCCACCCGCAGGTCGTTGGCCTGGATGAACGCCATCAGGCCCTCGGCCGATTCCTGGTGGGTGCGGCCGCTAGCCTGGTCGAAGTCGAGCACGCTGTCGACGATGGCGCAGGCGTTGCTGGCTGGGTCGCACACCACATGGCTGACGGTGAAGGTGGCTTCGTCGAAGAAGGAGGTGACCTGCGGGGCGAGGGCGCGGCCGGCGGCGGCGTCGTCGACCAATGCGCTGGCGGCGGCCAGGGCGGCATCGGCATGGTGGGCGGACATGGGGGACGTCTCCTGCGGCGTTGACCTGAATCATGCTTACACTATTTCTTTAATAGTGCAATTATGAAAACGTCGAAGTGTCGGCGTCGACGCTACCGGGCCGGGGCGGTAGCATGACGGCCTGTTCAGCCGAGGATCTGGATCACCGTGGAAGCCAATGCCTGTGCCGCTCCCTCCATGCCGCCGCTGCGCCAGAACGACCGTGCGCCGGAGTTCCGCGCCCGCACCACCCGTGGCGACGTTGCCCTGAGCGACTACCGCGGCCGCTGGCTGCTGCTGTTCTCCCACCCGGCGGACTTCACCCCGGTGTGCACCAGCGAGTTCATTGCCTTCGCCCGTGCCAAGCCGCGCTTCGACGAACTGGGCTGCGAGCTGCTGGCCCTGTCGGTGGACGGCCTCTACTCGCACCTGGCGTGGATACGCGACATCCACGAGCGCTTCGGCGTGGCCATCGACTTCCCGATCATCGAGGACCCCTCCATGGCCATCGCCCGCGGCTACGGCATGGTCGCCCCCGATGCGGTGGACAGCTCGACCACCCGGGTCAGCTACGTGATCGACCCGGAGGGCATCATCCGCGCCCTGAGCTGGTACCCGATGAACGTCGGCCGCTCGGTGGAGGAACTGCTGCGCCTGGTCGCCGCGCTGCAGGCCACCGACCGGCACGCCGCCTCCACGCCGGAGGGCTGGCAGCCCGGCGGCGCGCTGCTGGAGCCGGTGGCCCTGGATGCGCACGAGGCGTTGCAGGTCGAACCCGGCCCGGACGAAACCTGGTACTACCGCTGGAAGAAACCATGAAAATCCCGGCCGACGAGGGCCTGGAAGCCCTGAAGGCGCGCGCCAACGACGCCGCCGAGCTGCTGCGCCTGCTGGCCAACCCGACGCGCCTGCTGCTGCTCTGCCAGATCGCCCGCGGCGAGTGCTCCGTGGCGGAACTGGAGCGCGACCTCGGCCTGCGCCAGCCCGGCCTGTCGCAGCAACTGGCGGAGTTGCGGCAGAACCAGCTGGTGAAGACCCGCCGCGAATCCCGCTCGATCTACTACAGCCTGGCCGACGCCCGCGTGCAGGTGCTGCTGGAAGCACTGCACGAGGCGCTGTGCGGCGACCCGCAGCTGCAGCAGGCGACCAGGCCCCCCGCCAGGATGGCGCCGGCGCCCGGGGAGAGCGCGCGTTTCGCCCGGATCGAGCGCTAGGTCAGCGGCCGGCGGGCGTTCGAGGGGCTGCCGCCGGCTCGTGGCACTGCGGCGTCTTCCGCCGTCTTCAGCAGGGCTTCCGTTGCCTTGGGTGGGCGAGGGCAGTGCCTATCGAGCGGTTCGGTATTCGCGGGGCGAAAGGCCGAAGTGGGCCTTGAACGAACGGGAAAAGTGACTGAAATCCTTGAAGCCCCGGGCAAAGGCGATGCTGCTGATCTTCTGCTCGCTCTCGCGTATGGCTTTTGCGCACGACTGTAGGCGGCGATCCAGGATATAGCGTCCAACCGTCGTCTCCATCTGGGCGAAAAGCCGGTGCAGGTTGCGCAGCGAAGTTCCTATCGAGCTGGCGATCTGTTCGGGACACAAGGCCTCGTCGGCGATGTGCCGCTCGATGAAGGACTTGGCCTTGAGCAGCAACGGGCCGTCGGACTGCGCGCCTTGCCCGCCCTGCCCGAGGGCCGGCCGGAGCAGCGCGAGTATCGCCTCGCGCATGGCCGCTGCTTCATCGAGGCGAAGCAGGGGGTTGGAAAAGAGCTGGCCGACGAGCATGCCGCCCATCGCCCCCAGGGGAGACGTGGAGCCGATGCGCTGGTTGAGCAGGATCTGCCCTTCCCTGAAGCGCTGGAGCACCTGGCTGCGCGGCAGGATCACCGAGAACTGGTCGCTCAGGCCTTCGAAGTAGAAGTCGCAGGGCTGCGTGATGTCGAGCAGCACGAGGTCTCCACTTCTGAGCCGGGTCTGCGAGTCGGACTGGCACATCAGCGCTTCGCCCCCTGCCTGCATGACCAGGTAGAAGAAGTCCTTGTCGTCGTGGCGAATGTCCCGCCGGGAGCGGTGGACGTGCCGGCAGTTGCTGGTGATGCGCGCGCCCTGGAGCGCGCTGGGGTCCGGCGTGACGGCGGTTACCGCGCCGCGGAAGGAAGCGATGCCGGCATCGGCCGGGGGTTCGACGTGGAAGGTGCCGCAGTTGGACGAGAGGTCGCCGTGCCAGGCTTCGAAGCCTTGGCGGCCCTGGAACACGCTGGCGTGGTCGAGAGGATGATTCATCGCTTCACCTCCGCTACCGGATTGCACCGGACTTCTTGTTATACCCGCTCCGCCGGAGCGGCCGGGGGGCAGGCTAATTTACTAACATGTTAATGGTTGTTTCAAGGATTCCCCGGGCAATTGCCGGTTGGCACGCCAAGCCATGCGATGTGCGCGCTGAGCAATGTCGTCGATCTGCGCGGGAGCGTTAAATGGAGGCTCCTCTACAACCTGCGCGGAGTCCTTCCGTGAACGACAATAACGATAATCAGCACTTGCAGAAAACCCTCCGCTGGACGGACGCCTTCGCGCTGTCGATGGCGGTATCCGGGTCCATATTCGCTTCCTTCGGATTCGCCCTGGGCGTCCTCGGCCCCGTTGGCGCTCTGTTGCTCTGGGTGGGTTCCGCCGCCATCGGGGCGTGCCAGAACTGGATCTTCCTCGAGGTCTGCGCGATGTTCCCGGACAAGCCCGGCGGCATCGCCATGATCGCCACCGAGGGCTGGCGCCGCCGCTGCGTCCTGGTCGGTCCCCTGGCCTCTTTCGGCTATTGGCTCGGGTGGTCGGCCGTCCTCTCCATCGTCAGCGTCAGTGCCGGCGCCCTGATCCAGGCCCAATGGTTCGCCGGGCAGAACTGGACGCTTGCGCTGGGGCCTCTGAACATAGGGTTCGCGCAGTGCGTCGGTGCCGGCCTGCTGCTGCTCTTCTGGCAATTCAACCGCCTTGGCGTGCACATGGCCGCCGCCGTGTCCAGGTACATGGGCGTGCTGTTGCTGGTGCCGATTCTGGTCCTCGCCGTCTCCCCGCTGTTCGGCGATGGCTGGAGTCTCGAACGCTTCCGGGATGAACTGGCGCAACCCGTGGCATGGAGCTGGGGCACCTTGCGCACGGCGCTGGTCTGGCTGTTCCTGGTCAGCTGGAGCGCCTATGGCACCGAGATGTGCGCGGCCTTCGGCCCGGAGTACCGCAGCCAGCGGGACATGCGCCTGGCGCTGCTGACCTCCGGGGGCTATACGGTGGCCGTCTTCGCCGCCGTGGCTTTCGGGCTGGGGGGGATGGTCGGCCGGGAGGAGGCCATGGCCAACCCGAGCGGCTTCTACATCCAGGCGTTCAATGGCGTTCTTGGCAGCGGCTTCAGTGGCTTCTTCGTGGCCACCTTGCTGGTCGGGCTCTTCATGGGGCTCAACGCGGCCCTGGCGGACGGCTCCCGGGCGCTGTACGGCATGGCGCTCGAGGGGCTCACCATCCGGCAGCTGGGTGTGCTCAACAAGCACCAGGTGCCGGGGCGTTGCATGAGCGTCGCGGTCGTTCTCAACCTGGGCATGATCTTCCTGCTGTCGTCGCCCCTGGCGATGCTGGTCACCGCGAACATCGGTTACCTCGTGGCGATTTTCTTCGCCTTGACCGGCTTCATCCTCCTGCGCAAGGACGCCCCCGATGCACCGCGGCCCGTGCGCCTGGGGCGCGGCTGGGTGCCCGTGGCCTGGCTCCTCGGCATCTTTACCGGCCTGGTCGTACTGGTCGGGGCCGCCTCGGCGGAACTGGCAGGCTACGGCGGCCTGCGCGAGGTGGCCACCGGCATCGGGATTCTGTTGCTGTCGCTGGTGCTCTTCGCCCTGCGCCGATGGCAGGACCGGTTGCCTTCCCGAACCGCGCTACCCCGTTGACCCGATCCGAAACCCCAAGAACAAGGTGACCCCATGCTGTCTGTCGAAACGCCCACGACCTACTACACCGCTACCCGTAAATACGACCTCAGGTTTCCCGACCTGGAACAGGACCTGGAGGCCGAGGTGGTGGTCATCGGCGGTGGTTTTTCCGGCGTCAATACCGCCCTGGAGCTGGCCGAGCGAGGGGTGACGGATGTCGTTCTGCTGGAGGCGCGCTACCTGGGCTTCGGGGGTTCGGGGCGCAACGGCGGACACGTGATGGCCGGTATCGGCCATGACCTGGAGAAGATCCGCCGGAGCGTCGGCGAGTCGGGGTTGCAGGCCATCTTCGAGATCAGCGACCTGGGTTCGAGCATCATCAGGTCGCGGATCGAGAAGTACGCAATCGATGCCGATTTTCGCCACGGCTATGGATACCTCGGGTTCAACGCCCGCCAGGGAAAACTGCTGCAGGCATGGGAAAAGGAGTTCCGCCAGCTCAACCCCGACCAGGAGATCGCCTACCTGGAAGGCAACGCGGTCAGGGACATCGTTGGCTCCGATATCTACAGCTGCGCCCTCAAGCACATGGGCAATGGCCACATACATTCGCTGAACATGCTGCTGGGGTCGGCGAAGGCGCTGGTGGGCCTGGGTGGGCGCATCTTCGAAAACACGCCGGTGCTGGAGGTGACCTACGGGGACACTATCCACGTGCGTACGGCGAAAGGTTCGGTAAGGGCGAAGAAGATCCTCTGGTCCTGCGGCGCATTCCTCGACCGCCTGGAGCCCGAATTGCACCGGACCATGATCAGCACCTATGCCTTCCAGCTGGTGACCGAGCCGCTGCCGGTGTCGCTCATCGAGCAGATCAGCCCTATCCGTGGCGCATTCAGCGACATCCGGCCGGTCATCGAGTACTACCGCGTGACCAACGAGAACCGGCTGCTCTTCGGTTCGGCCACCCGCGCGCTGGAGTACATCCCCAACGACCTGAAGGCCTGGAACCGCAACCTGATGCTGAAGGTTTTCCCCTACCTCGAGCATGTGAAGATCGACCTGGCCTGGGGTGGCCCGATGGAGTGCACGGCGAACCTGTTCCCGCAGATCGGGACCTTGCCGGGCCGCCCCAACGCCTTCTTCGTGCAGGGCTACTCCGGCTTCGGGGTGACGCCCAGCCACGTGGTGAGCCGGGTGGTCGCCGAGGGCATGACTAGCGGTTCCCGTCACTGGGACGTGATGAGTTCCATCCCGCGCACGCGCATCTACGCCAAGGACAACCTGCGCAACCTGATCTGCACCCTGGGCAAGGTCTGCCACCAGCTCGCGGGATACGGCAACGGCCGGCGCTGACACGCCGGCCCCATCCAACCGGCCTCGACGAGGCCTCATTTTCTCTCCACTCAATTCGACCAAGAGGATTCGAAGATGGCTTCTGCTGCCTTGAAATCAGCCCTGCGAGAGCGCCTGGACGTACTGCAGGCATTGTGGATGCGTCGAGATGCCAAGGGCATCGTCGATGCGCTCTATACCCAGACCACCGAGATCGCCGGCCCGGGAAACGAGCCCCTGGTCCAGGGCCCCGAAGAACTGGCCGGGCTCGTCAGGGCCCTCGTCGACGGCTCCCGCGGCGCGGCCATCCGGCTCGATCGCATCCATGCCCTCGGTGGTGCCGCGGCCTACACCTGGGTGACCTGGAGCGTACTGCCCCTGGATGGCGAGGCCTTCTCGATGAAGAGCCTCTTCGTCTGGGTGCTGACCGACAGCGGCTGGCGCATCGCGGCGGACATGTACGCCGAAGGTGAAATTCCCGCCTGACCTCCCGCGGCCTCGTCGCGAGGCCGCTTCCTTGCTCGAAGAGACCTCCGATGCGCAAACAAAAACTCAAGGCATCCCTTCCTCTGCTGTTGTCGTTGTCGGGCGGGGTGGATGCCGCGGTGCTCTACCAGGACGCCGAGACGGAAATCGATGCGAAGCTGCAGGGCGCCGTGGGTGCTTTCCACAGCCGCGAGAGCTACGCCCAGAGCGGAACCCGGGACGAGGGAAGCAGCCGTTGGCAGGAGGCGACGCTGCAGTACGGAATCGACTTCAGGCAGCGCAAGCCCGTGGCGGGCGAGCTTTACGGAGCACTCGACTGGGTCACGAGCGCCACCTTCGGCGACGGCGATGCGGCGGGCTGGACCACGGGGGACGAGCGGACCACCAAGATCGAGAATGCCTACCTGGGCTGGCGCTCCATGGATGCCCTGTCCCCGCTTGGCGAGAACGCCCTGGACGTCTCCGCGGGAAGGCAGACGGTGGTCGTGGGCGATGGCTTCCTCATCGCCGGCGATGCCCTGAACCTGGGGCGTGGCTTGCTGGACGGCAAGCTGGACCGCGGGGGCGCCTACTACCTCACCGGCCGCAAGGCGTTCGATAGGACGGCCATCCTGCGCTGGGGCGGGGAGCAGGGGCTGCGGGGCGACCTGATGTGGCTGGAGTCGGACAACCCCGCGCAGGCCAAGCCCGAGCTGGGGGTGGCCACGCTCGAACAGGTCGCCGACGAAGGGACGGTGGGATTGACCCTCATCAAGGTGCTGGACACCGATCGCGAGCTGGGCGAACTCCTTTACCCGGAACGCAGGGGGATGAAGGTGGGCAGCCTGCGGGGGCAGGGCAACCTGGGGGTTCCCAACCTGTTCCTCGCCGCGGAACGAGCCTGGGAAGACAAGCGTGGCGGGGACGAAAGCGCCTGGTACCTGGAGGCGGGCTGGACGTTCGCCGAGCTGCCGGGAAAACCCAGCATCAATTATCGCTACAGCCGCTTTTCGGAAGGCTACGATCCGCTTTTCTACGGCAATGGGCGGGCGTTGGGCACCTGGTTCCAGGGCGAGGTCGCCTCGAACTACGCAGGGCCTTTCAATACCAACACGGCCGTTCATCACCTGGGCTTGAAGGCCTCCGTCACGGACGGCCTGAACCTCGGGGCGCTCGTTTACGCCTTCGACACGCTCGACCGCTCGCTGGGCAACCGGGACGGGCGGGAGCTCGACATCTACGCCGAATGGACCCTCGACCCGCACTGGACGCTGCTGCCCCTGCTGGGCTGGTACAAGCCCCGGCAGAGCGCGTCCGGAGGCGGCACGCAACTGGGGAACGACAGAACCAACCTGTACGCCCAGCTCCTGGCGGTCTGGTCCTACTGACAGAGGGCAGGTCGCCGGTATGGCAGGCAGCGAAGCAGGGGCGCTGTGTGCCGTACCGGCGCCGCGCAGGGTTTCTGCGCTATCGGGATAAGCCCTTCCGCCAGGGGAGCGTGGGGCGGCGGCTTTCTTCCTATGATCTCGACGAGTCGCCGAGCTACCCGTAGCTGCGTTGGCTGCTTGCCGTGTCCATGGAGTGCCTGCCCTTGAATACCCCGATGACCCAGATTCCCTGCCGTAGGTGCTGGCGATGAGCGCCTACCTCCAATGCCTTTCGCATTCGCCGCTGATCGGGCACGTGGACCCCGCGCCGGAAGTGCTGCAGGAGGTCGCCGACGTGGTGGGCATGGCGCGCGACCGGATTGCGGCGTTCGCGCCGGAGCTGGTGGTGCTGTTCGCGCCGGACCACTACAACGGCTTCTTCTACGATGTCATGCCATCTTTCTGCATCGGTGTCGCCGCCCATGCCATTGGCGATTTCGGCACGCTGAGCGGCACCCTCTCGGTGCCCAGGGCACTGGCCGAGTCCTGTGCCGGCGAAGTGCTCAAGGCCGGCGTCGACGCGGCGGTTTCCTACCGCATGCAGGTCGACCACGGCTTTGCCGAGCCGCTGGAGCAATTGCTCGGCGGGCTCGACCGCTATCCGGTGATTCCCGTCTTCATCAATTCGGTGGCGCCGCCGCTGCCCGGGTTCCAACGTGCCCGCCTGCTGGGCGAGGCCATCGGCCGTTTCGCCCGTTCCACCGGCAAGCGTGTGCTGTTCCTCGGCTCCGGCGGGTTGTCGCACCAGCCGCCGGTGCCGGAGTTGGCCAAGGTCGACGCGCGCATGGCCGACCGCCTGATGGGCAGCGGGCGGAACCTGCCCGCCGACGAAAGGGAAGCGCGGCAGCAGCGGGTGATCCAGGCGGCGCGGCGTTTCGTCGAGGACCCCGGTTCCCTGCATCCGCTCAACCCCGAATGGGACCAGCAGTTCCTCGACATCCTCGCCCAGAACCGCCTGGGCGAGCTGGATGCCCTGGGCAACGATCAGTTGTCGGCCATCGCCGGCCGCTCGACCCATGAGGTGAAAACCTGGGTGGCCGCCTTTGCCGCGCTCTCCGCCTTTGGCGCCTACCGCGTACATGACCGGTACTACCGGCCGATTCCCGAGTGGATCGCCGGTTTTGGCGCGCTTGGCGCCGAACCTGAACCGAACTGAAGGATGCCGCCGATGACCACGACGAACAGGGCGCCGAACGACGCCGACAGCAGCCGCTTCGCCCGCATCCGCGAAGGCGACCTGGACCTGCAGCTGCACTACAACGACCTGGGCGAGGGCGCCGAGACCGTGGTGATGCTCCACGGCTCCGGCCCCGGCGCCAGCGGCTG
>NZ_JAZAQP010000082.1:0-2903 GCF_036231725.1 Pseudomonas sp. JH-2
AAGGCGCGAGCGGAGCCACCCCAGGTCTCGGAGCAGACCTTGGTCAGAGCAGCGGTCAGAGTGGTCTTACCGTGGTCAACGTGACCGATGGTGCCGACGTTGACGTGCGGTTTGTTACGTTCAAATTTTTCCTTAGCCACGACAGTAACCTCTTACTTAAAGGGCTGAATCAAGCTTGTTTTTTAACCAGCGCTTCGACGATGTTCGACGGAGCTTCGGCGTATTTGGAGAATTCCATGGAGTAGCTCGCGCGACCCTGGGACATGGAACGTACGTCGGTCGCATAACCGAACATCTCGCCCAGCGGAACCTCGGCACGGATAACCTTACCGGAAACCGAGTCTTCCATCCCCTGAATCAGACCGCGACGACGGTTCAGGTCGCCCATCACGTCGCCCATGTAGTCCTCAGGAGTCACCACTTCCACCTTCATGATCGGCTCGAGCACCTTGCCGCCGCCCTTCTGGGCCAGCTGCTTGGTCGCCATGGAAGCAGCGATCTTGAACGCCATCTCGTTGGAGTCGACGTCGTGGTAGGAGCCATCGAACACGGTGGCCTTCAGGCCGATGAGCGGATAGCCGGCGACGACGCCGTTCTTCATCTGCTCTTCGATGCCCTTCTGGATCGCCGGGATGTATTCCTTCGGAACCACACCACCCACGACTTCGCTGGTGAACACCAGACCTTCGGTGATGTTGCCCTTCTCGTCCACATCCGGAGTCGAGAAGCGGATCCAGCAGTGACCGAACTGACCGCGACCACCGGACTGACGAACGAACTTGCCTTCGATCTCGACGTTGTCCTTGGAGATGGTTTCGCGGTAGGAAACCTGCGGCTTGCCGATGTTGGCCTCGACGCCGAACTCGCGCTTCATGCGGTCGACGAGGATGTCCAGGTGCAGCTCACCCATGCCGGAGATGATGGTCTGGCCGGTTTCTTCGTCGGTCTTGACGCGGAACGACGGGTCTTCCTGGGCCAGCTTGCCGAGGGCGATGCCCATCTTCTCCTGGTCGGCCTTGGTCTTCGGCTCTACAGCTACCGAGATGACCGGCTCCGGGAAGTCCATGCGCTCGAGGATGATCGGCTTCTCGATGTCGCACAGGGTGTCACCGGTGGTGACGTCCTTCATGCCGATCAGAGCCGCGATGTCGCCAGCGCGCACTTCCTTGATCTCGTCACGCTGGTTGGCGTGCATCTGCACCATACGACCAACGCGCTCTTTCTTGCCCTTCACGGAGTTGATGACCGACTGGCCGGACTCCAGGACGCCCGAGTAGACGCGGACGAAGGTCAGGGTACCGACGAACGGGTCGGTAGCGATCTTGAACGCCAGGGCGGAGAACGGAGCGTTGTCGTCAGCCGGACGCTCGTCGTGGATTTCGTTGTCATCAGTGCTGTCCGGGTGGACGCCCTGGATGGCCGGAATCTCGGTCGGAGCAGGCAGGAAGTCGATGACGGCGTCCAGAACCAGGGGCACGCCCTTGTTCTTGAAGGACGAACCGCAGACCGCCGGAACGATTTCGCAGGCGATGGTACGCTGGCGCAGGCCGGCCTTGATCTCTTCGATCGACAGCTCACCTTCTTCCAGGTACTTGTTCATCAGCTCTTCGTTGGCCTCGGCAGCAGCCTCGACCATGTTGTTGCGCCATTCGTTGGCCAGGTCCAGCAGCTCGGCGGGAATCTCTTCCTCGCGGTAGCTGGTGCCCTTGTCGTCTTCGTTCCAGTAGATGGCCTTCATCTTCATCAGGTCGATCTGACCCTGGAAGTCATCTTCTGCACCGATGGCCAGTTGAACCGGAACCGGGGTGTGCCCCAGGCGGTTCTTGATCTGACCGACGACGCGCAGGAAGTTGGCACCGGCGCGGTCCATCTTGTTCACGTAGACGATACGCGGAACGCCGTACTTGTTGGCCTGACGCCATACGGTTTCGGACTGCGGCTCAACGCCGGAGGTGCCGCAGAACACCACGACAGCACCGTCCAGCACGCGCAGGGAACGCTCCACCTCGATGGTGAAGTCCACGTGGCCGGGGGTGTCGATGACGTTTACGCGGTATTTGTCGTACTGGCCGCGCGAACCTTCCCAGAAGGTCGTGATCGCAGCGGAGGTGATGGTGATGCCACGCTCCTGCTCCTGCACCATCCAGTCGGTGGTAGCAGCGCCGTCGTGTACCTCACCCATCTTGTGGCTGAGACCTGTGTAGAACAGGATCCGCTCGGTAGTGGTGGTCTTGCCCGCGTCGACGTGGGCGCAGATACCAATGTTCCGGTAGCGGTTAATTGCTGTGGTACGAGCCATAAAGCCCTCGCAAAAGAATGGAAGCCGCGATTAGAAGCGGTAGTGGGAGAAGGCCTTGTTGGCTTCAGCCATACGGTGCACGTCTTCACGCTTCTTGACGGCGGCGCCTTTGCCTTCGGCGGCATCCAGCAGTTCGCCGGCGAGGCGCAGGGCCATGGACTTCTCGCCGCGCTTGCGCGCGTAGTCCACCAGCCAGCGCATGGCCAGGGCATTACGACGGGACGGACGTACTTCGACCGGAACCTGGTAGGTAGCACCGCCGACACGGCGGGACTTCACTTCGACCAGCGGAGCGATGGCGTCGAGAGCTTTCTCGAAGAGTTCCAGGGGGTCACCTTTACTGCGCTCTTTGACCTTGTCCAGAGCACCGTAAACGATACGCTCGGCAACGGCTTTCTTGCCGCTTTCCATCACGTGGTTCATGAACTTGGCCAGAATCTGGCTTCCGTATTTCGGATCGGCCAGGATCTCACGTTTGGCCGCTACACGACGTCTTGGCATTGATAAGCCCTCAAACGGTCTTCAGGTTAGCCCGGGACTGCAACACTTTGGTTACGCGCCCGACCTTACTCTTATCGACTCAGCAAATAGGAAAAAACGATTA
>NZ_JAZAQP010000082.1:3218-16193 GCF_036231725.1 Pseudomonas sp. JH-2
CTTGTCGACCATGCGCTTGCGCGGCTTACGCACCAGCTGGTTGATAGTTGCCATCTATAGCTCCACTGATTGTCTTACGACACTTAAACGAAATGGCAGAGCAAGCGCCCTGCCAATTTTCGGGGTACAAAATACTAAAGAGCTTCCAGCACCCCGTCAAGACAAAGCCCCGGCTGTCAAGACAGCCGGGGCTTCGGTCAAGGCTTAGTTGCCACTCAGGTTGAGCGCTTCGGCCAGTGCTGCTTCGGCTTCGCTGGCGCTCACACGCTGCGGTTTGCCGAGTTCGCGCTGACGCTTGCGCTCGCTGTGGTAGGCCAGGCCGGTACCGGCCGGGATCAGGCGACCGACCACCACGTTTTCCTTCAGGCCGCGCAGGAAGTCGCGCTTGCCGGTGACCGCCGCCTCGGTGAGGACGCGGGTGGTCTCCTGGAAGGAGGCCGCGGAGATGAACGACTCGGTCGACAGAGAGGCCTTGGTGATACCCAGCAGAACGCGCTCGTACTTGGCCGGGAACTTGTCCACGGTGGCCAGCACTTCGTTCTCTTCCAGCACCTGGACCAGTTCGACCTGGTCGCCCTTGATGAAGGAGGAGTCACCCGACTCGGCCACTTCGACCTTGCGCAGCATCTGCCGCAGGATGGTCTCGATGTGCTTGTCGTTGATCTTCACGCCCTGCAGGCGGTACACGTCCTGGATCTCGTTGACGATGTACTTGGCCAGCGAGCTGACGCCGAGCAGACGCAGGATGTCGTGCGGGTTGCTCGGGCCGTCGGAGATCACTTCGCCACGGCTGACCTGTTCACCTTCGAACACGTTCAGGTGACGCCACTTCGGAATCAGCTCCTCGTACGGATCGGTACCGTCGGTGGGCGTGATGACCAGGCGGCGCTTGCCCTTGGTTTCCTTGCCGAAGGAGATGGTGCCGCTGATTTCCGCCAGGATCGAAGGCTCTTTCGGACGACGCGCCTCGAACAGGTCGGCAACGCGCGGCAGACCACCGGTGATGTCGCGGGTCTTCGACGTTTCCTGCGGGATACGCGCGATAACGTCACCGACACGCACCTTGGCACCGTCGTTCAGGTTGACCAGGGCGTTGGCCGGCAGGAAGTACTGGGCCGGTACGTCGGTACCCGGCAGCAGCAGGTCCTTGCCCGCGGCGTCGATCAGCTTCACGGCCGGACGGATGTCCTTGCCCGAAGCCGGGCGATCCTTCGGATCCATCACCTCGATGTTGGTCAGGCCGGTGAGTTCGTCGGTCTGGCGCTTGACGGTGATGTTCTCTTCCATGCCGGCGAAGGCAACGGTACCGTCCATCTCGGTGACGATCGGGTGGGTGTGCGGGTCCCACTTGGCGACGATGGCGCCCGGGTCGACCTTGTCGCCTTCCTTGACCGAAATCACCGCACCGTACGGCAGCTTGTAGCGCTCGCGCTCGCGACCGAAGTCGTCGGCCACGGCCAGCTCGCCGGAACGCGATACCGCCACCAGCGCGCCGTCGGCACGCTCGACGTGCTTCAGGTTGTGCAGGCGGATGGTGCCGCCGTTCTTGACCTGGACGTTGTCCACGGCGGAGGTCCGGCTGGCCGCACCACCGATGTGGAAGGTACGCATGGTCAGCTGGGTACCCGGCTCACCGATGGACTGGGCGGCGATGACGCCGACCGCTTCACCGATGTTGACGCGGTGGCCACGGGCCAGATCGCGGCCGTAGCACATGGCGCAGATGCCATGGCGGGTTTCGCAGGTGATCGGCGAACGCACCACGACTTCGTCGACGCTCATCTGCTCGAGGAAATCGACCCACTTCTCGTCGATCAGGGTGCCGGCCGGCACGATGACGTCATCGCCACCGGGCTTGAACACGTCACGCGCGATCACGCGGCCGAGCACGCGCTCGCCCAGCGGCTCGACGACGTCGCCGCCTTCGATGTGCGGGGACATGACCAGGCCATGCTCGGTGCCGCAATCGATCTCGGTCACTACCAGGTCCTGGGCCACGTCGACGAGACGACGGGTCAGGTAACCGGAGTTCGCGGTCTTCAGTGCGGTATCCGCCAGACCTTTACGCGCACCGTGGGTGGAGATGAAGTACTGGAGTACGTTCAGGCCTTCACGGAAGTTCGCGGTGATCGGCGTCTCGATGATCGAGCCGTCCGGCTTGGCCATCAGGCCGCGCATGCCGGCCAGCTGACGGATCTGGGCCGCGGAACCCCGCGCACCGGAGTCCGCCATCATGTACATGGAGTTGAAGGACTCCTGGTCGACTTCCTTGCCCTCGCGGTCGATGACCTTCTCTTTCGAGAGGTTGGCCATCATCGCCTTGGACACTTCGTCGTTGGCCTTCGACCAGAGGTCGATCACCTTGTTGTACTTCTCGCCCTGGGTTACCAGGCCGGAGGCGTACTGGCTCTCGATCTCCTTCACTTCCTCGGTGGCGGCGTTGATGATGCGCGCCTTCTCGTCCGGGATGACGAAGTCGTTCACGCCGATCGACACACCGGAGATGGTCGAGTAGGCGAAGCCGGTGTACATCAGCTGGTCGGCGAAGATGACGGTGTCCTTCAGCCCCACCACGCGGTAGCAGTGGTTGATCAGCTTGGAGATCGCCTTCTTCTTCATCGGCTGGTTGACCACGTCGTACGGCAGACCTGCCGGCACGACCTGGAACAGCAGGGCACGGCCGACGGTGGAGTCGACGATGCGGGTGTTGGCGACCAGTACGCCGTCCTCACCCTTGACCTTCTCGTTGATGCGCACTTTCACGCGGGCGTGCAGGGACACCTGGCCGCTGCGGTAGGCGCGGTCGACTTCCTGCAGGTCGGCGAAGGCCATGCCCTCGCCTTTCGCGTTCACGGCTTCACGGGTCATGTAGTACAGACCCATCACCACGTCCTGCGACGGCACGATGATCGGCTCGCCGTTGGCGGGCGAGAGGATGTTGTTGGTGGACATCATCAGCGCGCGCGCTTCCAGCTGGGCCTCGAGGGTCAGCGGGACGTGGACGGCCATCTGGTCACCGTCGAAGTCGGCGTTGTAAGCCGCGCAGACCAGCGGGTGCAGCTGGATCGCCTTGCCTTCGATGAGCACCGGCTCGAACGCCTGGATGCCCAGACGGTGCAGTGTCGGTGCGCGGTTCAGCAGCACGGGGTGTTCGCGGATGACTTCGGCGAGAACGTCCCAGACCTCGGGCAGCTCGCGCTCGACCATCTTCTTCGCAGCCTTGATGGTGGTAGCCATGCCACGGGCTTCGAGCTTGCCGAAGATGAACGGCTTGAACAGCTCGAGGGCCATCTTCTTCGGCAGACCGCACTGGTGCAGGCGCAGGGTCGGGCCGACGGTGATTACCGAACGACCGGAGTAGTCCACGCGCTTGCCGAGCAGGTTCTGACGGAAGCGACCTTGCTTGCCCTTGATCATGTCGGCCAGGGACTTCAGCGGGCGCTTGTTCGAGCCGGTGATGGCGCGACCGCGGCGACCGTTGTCCAGCAGGGCGTCGACAGCTTCCTGCAGCATGCGCTTTTCGTTGCGCACGATGATGTCCGGCGCGGCCAGGTCGAGCAGGCGCTTCAGACGGTTGTTACGGTTGATCACCCGGCGGTACAGATCGTTCAGATCCGAAGTCGCGAAGCGGCCGCCATCCAGCGGAACCAGCGGACGCAGGTCCGGCGGCAGCACCGGCAGGACGGTCAGCACCATCCACTCGGGATGGTTGCCGGAGCCCTGGAAGGCTTCCATCAGCTTCAGGCGCTTGGACAGCTTCTTGATCTTGGTTTCCGAGTTGGTCTGCGGAATCTCTTCGCGCAGGCGGCCGATCTCGTGCTCCAGGTCGATCTGGTTGAGCAGCTCGCGAACCGCCTCGGCGCCCATGCGCGCGTCGAAGTCGTCACCGAACTCTTCGAGGGCTTCGAAGTACTGCTCGTCGTTCAGCAGCTGGCCCTTCTCCAGGGTGGTCATGCCCGGGTCGATCACCACGTAGCTCTCGAAATAGAGCACGCGCTCGATGTCACGCAGGGTCATGTCCAGCAGCAGGCCGATACGGGACGGCAGGGACTTCAGGAACCAGATGTGGGCGACCGGCGAGGCCAGCTCGATGTGGCCCATGCGCTCGCGGCGCACCTTGGCCAGCGCGACTTCGACGCCGCACTTCTCGCAGATCACACCGCGGTGTTTCAGGCGCTTGTACTTACCGCACAGGCACTCGTAGTCCTTCACCGGGCCGAAGATCTTGGCGCAGAACAGGCCATCGCGCTCCGGCTTGAAGGTACGGTAGTTGATGGTCTCCGGCTTCTTAACTTCGCCGAACGACCAGGAACGAATCATCTCGGGCGAGGCCAGACCAATACGGATGGCATCGAACTCCTCGATTTGACCCTGGTTTTTCAACAGATTGAGCAAGTCTTTCAAGGCCTTTCCTCCTCACGGACCCGGTGCGGCGGCTAGCCGCCGCACCGTTTATCGTCACGTGTTATTCGGTTTCCAGTTCGATATCGATGCCGAGCGAGCGGATCTCTTTGATCAGCACGTTGAAGGACTCGGGCATGCCGGCCTCCATGCGGTGATCCCCGTCCACGATGTTCTTGTACATCTTGGTACGGCCGTTCACGTCGTCCGACTTCACGGTCAGCATTTCCTGCAGGGTGTAGGCGGCGCCGTAGGCTTCCAGCGCCCAGACCTCCATCTCCCCGAAACGCTGGCCACCGAACTGCGCCTTGCCACCCAGCGGCTGCTGGGTAACCAGGCTGTAGGAGCCGGTGGAACGTGCGTGCATCTTGTCATCGACCAGGTGGTTCAGTTTGAGCATGTACATGTAGCCGACGGTGGTCGGACGCTCGAACTGGTTGCCGGTGCGGCCGTCGAACAGGCGCATCTGGCCGCTCTCCGGCAGGTCGGCCAGCTTCAGCATGGCCTTGATCTCGCGCTCCTTGGCACCGTCGAACACCGGGGTAGCCATGGGCACGCCGCCCTTGAGGTTGTTGGCCAGCGCGACGATCTCGTTATCGGACAGCTCTTCCAGGCTCTCCTGGCGACCACCGATCTCGTTGTAGATCTCGTTCAGGAACTGGCGCAGCTCGGCGATCTTGCGCTGCTCTTCGAGCATGCGGTTGATCTTCTCGCCCAGGCCCTTGGCCGCGAGGCCCAGGTGGGTTTCGAGGATCTGACCGACGTTCATGCGCGAGGGTACGCCCAGCGGGTTCAGGACGATGTCCACCGGGGTGCCGTTGGCGTCGTGCGGCATGTCCTCGACCGGCATGATCACCGAGACCACACCCTTGTTACCGTGACGGCCGGCCATCTTGTCGCCCGGCTGGATGCGGCGCTTGATGGCGAGGTAGACCTTGACGATCTTCAGCACGCCCGGCGCCAGGTCGTCGCCCTGCTGCAGCTTGCGCTTCTTGTCCTCGAACTTGTCGTCGAGCATCTGACGGCGGTCGCTGAGGTAGGCCTGGGCCTTCTCCAGCTGCTCGTTCAGGGCGTCTTCGGCCATGCGCAGCTTGAACCACTGGCCGCGCTCGAGACCGTCGAGGTACTCGTCGGTGATCTCGGTGCCTTTCTTCAGCGCCGGGCCGCCATCGGCGACGGCGCCGACCAGGGCGGAGCGCAGACGCTCGAAGGTGGCGCCTTCGACGATGCGGAACTCTTCGTTGAGGTCCTTGCGGATCTCGTCCAGCTGCATCTTCTCGATGGACAGGGCGCGACTGTCGCGCTCCACGCCGTCACGGGTGAAGACCTGGACGTCGATCACGGTGCCCTTGGTGCCGGTCGGCACGCGCAGGGAGGTGTCCTTCACGTCGGACGCCTTCTCACCGAAGATCGCGCGCAGCAGCTTCTCTTCCGGCGTCAGCTGGGTCTCGCCTTTCGGGGTGACCTTGCCGACCAGGATGTCGCCAGCCTGCACTTCGGCGCCGACGTAGACGATGCCGGCTTCGTCCAGCTTGTTCAGCGCGGCCTCACCCACGTTCGGGATGTCCGCGGTGATTTCCTCTGGGCCGAGCTTGGTGTCACGGGCAACGCAGGTCAGTTCCTGGATGTGGATCGTGGTGAAACGATCTTCCTGGACCACGCGCTCGGACAGGCAGATGGAGTCTTCGAAGTTGAAGCCGTTCCAGGGCATGAACGCGACGCGCATGTTCTGGCCCAGGGCCAGTTCACCCATGTCGGTGGACGGACCGTCGGCGAGGATGTCGCCGCGGGCGATCACGTCACCCTTGCTGACCAGCGGACGCTGGTTGATGCAGGTGTTCTGGTTGGAACGGGTGTACTTGGTCAGGTTGTAGATGTCGACGCCGGCTTCGCCGGTCTCGACTTCGTCGTCCGCCACACGCACCACGATACGGCTGGCGTCGACCGAGTCGATCACGCCACCGCGGCGAGCCACGACGCAGACACCGGAGTCACGGGCGACGTTGCGCTCCATGCCGGTACCTACCAGCGGCTTGTCGGCGCGCAGGGTCGGAACGGCCTGACGCTGCATGTTCGAACCCATGAGCGCACGGTTGGCGTCGTCGTGCTCGAGGAACGGGATCAGCGAGGCAGCGACGGAAACGACCTGCTTCGGCGAAACGTCCATGAGGGTGACGTCTTCCGGCGCCTTCACGGTGAATTCGTTCAGGTGACGTACGGCGACCAGCTCGTCAATCAGATGGCCCTGCTCGTCCAGGGTCGCGGACGCCTGGGCGATCACGTGGTCGGCCTCTTCGATAGCGGAGAGGAACACGATCTCGTCGCTGACCAGGCCTTCCTTCACCACGCGGTACGGGCTTTCCAGGAAGCCGTACTTGTTGGTGCGGGCGTAGGTCGCCAGGGAGTTGATCAGACCGATGTTCGGACCTTCAGGGGTTTCGATCGGGCACACGCGGCCGTAGTGGGTCGGGTGTACGTCACGAACCTCGAAGCCCGCGCGCTCACGGGTCAGACCGCCCGGGCCGAGTGCGGAGACACGGCGCTTGTGGGTGATCTCGGAGAGCGGGTTGTTCTGGTCCATGAACTGCGACAGCTGGCTGGAGCCGAAGAACTCCTTGATCGCGGCGGCCACCGGCTTGGCGTTGATCAGGTCCTGCGGCATCAGGCCTTCGCTTTCGGCCATGGACAGGCGTTCCTTGACCGCGCGCTCGACACGCACTAGGCCCACGCGGAACTGGTTCTCGGCCATCTCGCCGACGCAACGGACGCGACGGTTGCCCAGGTGGTCGATGTCGTCGACGATGCCCTTGCCGTTACGGATGTCGACCAGGGTACGCAGTACGTCGACGATGTCTTCCTTGCTCAGCACGCCCGGACCTTCGATCTCGCTGCGGCCGATACGGCGGTTGAACTTCATGCGGCCGACGGCGGACAGGTCGTAGCGCTCGGCACTGAAGAACAGGTTGCCGAACAGGGTCTCGGCGGCTTCCTTGGTCGGCGGCTCGCCCGGGCGCATCATGCGGTAGATCTCGACCAGGGCTTCGAGCTGGTTGCCGGTGGAGTCGATCTTCAGGGTGTCGGAGATGAACGGGCCGCAGTCGATGTCGTTGGTGTACAGGGTTTCCAGGCACACGACCTGGGCCTTGGCGATCTTCGCCAGGACGTCGACGGACAGCTCGGTGTTGCACTCGGCGATGATCTCGCCGGTAGCCGGGTGCACGACAGCCTTGGCCACGGTACGGCCAATGAGGTAGTCGAAAGGCACTTCCAGCTCTTTGATGCCAGCCTTTTCCAGCTGGTTGATGTGGCGCGCGGTGATACGGCGGCCCGCTTCGACGATGACCTTGCCGGCGGCATCCTTGATGTCGAAGCTGGCGATTTCGCCGCGCAGACGGTGCGGCACCAGCTCCAGACGCAGACCTTCGCCCTTGATGTGATAGACGTTGGTCGCGTAGAAGGCATCGAGGATTTCCTCGGTGCTATAGCCCAGCGCGCGCAGCAGGACGGACGCCGGCAGCTTGCGGCGACGGTCGATACGGACGAACACGCAGTCCTTCGGATCGAATTCGAAGTCCAGCCAGGAACCGCGGTAAGGAATGATGCGCGCGGAGTACAGCAGCTTGCCGGAGCTATGGGTCTTGCCACGGTCGTGGTCGAAGAACACACCCGGGGAACGGTGCAGCTGGGAAACGATGACGCGCTCGGTACCATTGATGATGAAGGTACCGTTCTCGGTCATCAGGGGGATTTCCCCCATGTAGACTTCCTGTTCCTTGATGTCCTTGATCGCTTTGCTCGACGACTCTTTGTCGAAGATGATCAGGCGCACTTTCACCCGCAGCGGGACGGCGAAGGTCACACCGCGCAGCACGCACTCCTTGACGTCGAAGGCCGGCTCACCCAGGCGATAACCGACGTATTCCAGGGCAGCATTGCCGGAATAGCTGATAATCGGGAAAACGGACTTGAAGGCCGCATGCAGACCGATGTCGCGGATCTGATCCTTGCTTGCACCTGCCTGCAGGAATTCGCGATAGGAATCCAGCTGGATGGCCAGCAAATACGGCACATCCATGACGTCCGGCAACTTGCTAAAGTCCTTGCGGATACGTTTTTTCTCAGTGTATGAGTAAGCCATCAGCGTTCCCCAGCTTGGTCACCTGCTTGTTTGGCCTCTCCCACGGGAGCAGCCGAAAAATCGTGCAAACCTGGCGTTTGCGCCACCCCTGAGGGTGGGAGTTTCCCGTTATGGGAGGGGACCTGCGGCACCCCACCCAGAACGGAAAAAGGCCGGTGGCAAAAGCCACCAGCCATCAGCCTGTCGCTTGACGCTCGGGCTGTAGACGCAAGGGGCGAGCTTACTTGAGCTCGACCTTGGCGCCTGCTTCTTCCAGGGCTTTCTTGGCAGCTTCGGCTTCTTCTTTCGAAGCGCCTTCCTTGACCACGCCCGGGGCGCCGTCAACGACAGCCTTGGCTTCTTTCAGGCCCAGGCCGGTCAGTTCACGAACGACCTTGATCACGTTCACTTTCTTCTCGCCGGCTTCGGTCAGGACGATGGTGAACTCGGTCTGCTCTTCGGCAGCGGCAGCGGCAACAGCCGGGCCAGCGGCAACAGCGGCAGCAGCGGTAACGCCGAACTTCTCTTCCATCGCCTTGATCAGTTCAACGATCTGCATGACGGACATTTCGGATACGGCGTTGATGATGTCTTCGTTGGTCAGAGCCATGACTCTAATTCCTGTATTGGGTGACGGCGCTCGCGCCATCGATTAAACAAAAAAGGTTTGAAAGCCTACCGGTTGCCTTAGGCAGCGGTGGCTTCTTTCTGGTCACGAATTGCCGCCAGAGTACGAGCCAGCTTGCTGGTAGCGCCTTGGATCACGCTCATCAGCTGTGCAACGGCTTCGTTGTAGGTCGGCAGGGTTGCCAGAACGTCGATCTGATTGGCTGCGAGGAATTGACCCTCGAACGCGGCCGCCTTGATCTCGAACTTGTCCTGACCCTTGGCGAACTCCTTGAAGATACGAGCGGCAGCGCCCGGATGTTCGTTGGAGAAAGCGATCAGGGTCGGGCCCTTGAACGTGTCGTTGAGCACCTCGAACTGAGTGCCTTCAACGGCGCGCTTGAGCAGGGTGTTACGTACGACTTTCACGTACACACCAGCTGCGCGGGCCTCTTTACGGAGTCCGGTCATTGCGCCGACGGTCACGCCACGGGCATCAGCCACGACAGCGGACAGACCGGCTTTGGCAGCCTCGTTGACTTCAGCGACGATGGCCTTCTTGTCTTCGAGTTTGATTGCCACGGGTTTACTCCTGGATGTTACCGATACGTCCAGCCGGAGCCGGACGGCGTTTTGGTGTCTGATCCGGTTAACGAATCGGGAGCACCATCTGCGTAGGCTTGTGGTTTAAGGCTTGCGCCGCCTACGGTCTTGGACAGCCCCCGCCAGGCAGGGACCCCAATACCTGCGGGTGATGGGCCAGGCCCACCACCCGACTTTGTCTTATCAGCCTTCCAGGGAAGCCTGATCGATCTGCAGACCCGGGCCCATGGTGGTGCTCAGGGTCACGCGCTGAACGTACACGCCCTTGGAGGAGGCGGGCTTCAGGCGCTTCAGGTCAGCCAGCAGAGCTTCGACGTTCTGCTTCAGCTTGACCGGCTCGAAATCGATCTTGCCAACGGAGGCGTGGATGATGCCGTTCTTGTCGGTACGGAAGCGAACCTGACCAGCCTTGGCGTTCTTCACGGCAGTGGCTACGTCCGGGGTCACGGTACCGACCTTCGGGTTCGGCATCAGGCCGCGCGGGCCGAGAACCTGGCCCAGTTGACCAACAACGCGCATCGCGTCCGGGGAGGCGATGACCACGTCGTAGCTCAGGTCACCGGCCTTCATCTCGGCAGCCAGCTCGTCCATACCGACCTTGTCGGCGCCTGCAGCCAGAGCGGCTTCGGCAGCCGGGCCCTGGGTGAAGACGGCAACGCGGACGCTCTTGCCGGTGCCGTTCGGCAGAACGGTGGCACCACGAACGACCTGGTCGGATTTACGCGGATCGACGCCCAGGTTGATGGCGATGTCCACGGACTCCTTGAACTTGATGGTCGACAGCTCGGCCAGCAGTTTTGCGGCGTCTTCGAAGCCGTATTGCTTGCCGGCTTCGATTTTCTCGGCGATAGCCTTTTGGCGCTTGGTCAGCTTAGCCATTACACACCCTCCACGTTGAGGCCCATGCTACGCGCGGAGCCGGCGATGGTACGCACGGCCGCATCCAGGTCAGCTGCGGTCAGATCGGCCTGCTTGGCCTTGGCGATCTCTTCCAGCTGAGCACGGGTAACGGTGCCCACTTTCTGGGTGTTCGGGCGGCTGGAACCGCTGCTGATGCCAGCAGCTTTCTTCAGCAGCACCGAAGCCGGGGTGCTCTTGGTTTCAAAGGTGAAGCTGCGGTCGCTGTAAACGGTGATGATCACCGGAGTCGGCAGACCGGGCTCCATGCCCTGGGTCTTGGCGTTGAACGCCTTGCAGAACTCCATGATGTTCACGCCGTGCTGACCCAGAGCGGGGCCGACCGGCGGCGACGGGTTGGCTTGACCAGCCTTTACCTGCAGCTTGATGTAAGCCTGAATTTTCTTAGCCATGTGCTACTCCAGTTACGGGTTCTAGCGCCACAAGGGCTCCCCGGTTGCTTTCGCGTTTATCCCAAGGACGACAAAACCCCGCAGCCTATGGCTGCGGGGTGTGGGATGCATTGTGCAAGTCAGACTTTCTCGACTTGGCTGAACTCCAGCTCTACCGGGGTAGAGCGACCGAAAATGAGCACCGCGACCTGGATCCGGCTCTTTTCGTAGTTGACCTCTTCAACCACGCCATTGAAGTCCGCGAAGGGACCGTCGATGACGCGAACGGTTTCGCCCGGCTCGAAGAGCGTCTTCGGCTTGGGCTTGTCGCCACTGTCGGCGACGCGACGCAGGATGGCCTCGGCCTCCTTGTCGGTGATCGGAGCCGGCTTGTCGGCGGTACCGCCGATGAAGCCCATGACGCGAGGAGTGTCCTTGACCAGGTGCCAGGTACCCTCGTTCATCTCCATCTGGACCAGCACATAGCCGGGGAAGAACTTGCGCTCGCTCTTGCGCTTCTGGCCGTTACGCATCTCCACGACTTCTTCCGTGGGAACCAGAATCTCGCCGAACCCGTCTTCCATGCCGGCCAGCTTGACCCGCTCGATCAGCGAGCGCATGACATGCTTCTCGTAACCCGAGTAGGCATGCACAACGTACCAACGCTTAGCCACGGAACACCCTTAACCTACGATCATGGAAACCAACCAACCCAGCAGGGAGTCGAGCCCCCACAGCAGCAGCGCCATAACCAGCACTACCGCGACCACGATCATGGTGGTCTGAGTCGTTTCTTGGCGAGTCGGCCATACGACCTTGCGAATCTCGGCACGCGCTTCTTTCGCCAGGGTGAAGAAGGCACGACCCTTGACGGTCTGCAGCGCCACGAAACCAGCGACAGCCGCCAGAACCAGGATACCGAGCACGCGATAAAGGAGCGGTTGAGCGGAGTAATACTGGTTGGCAACGACGCCGACCACGACAACCACTGCGACCAAGAGCCACTTCAAGATATCGAAACGCGACTCTTTGGCTTCTGCCTTCGCATTCATCTGCTGGGAATCCCGTTGAAGAAATGCCAAATTCCATCGAGAAATTTGGCAGGCCAGGAGGGAATCGAACCCCCAACCTGCGGTTTTGGAGACCGCCGCTCTGCCAATTGAGCTACTGGCCTAGAACAAAGTCAGGCCGACCATTATGCCGGCCTGAGAGGGAAAGATCAATCGATTATTCGATGATCTTGGCAACCACGCCGGCGCCAACGGTACGGCCGCCTTCGCGAATCGCGAAGCGCAGGCCGTCTTCCATGGCGATCGGGGCGATCAGGGTGACGGTCATCTTGACGTTGTCACCCGGCATTACCATCTCGACGCCTTCCGGCAGCTCGCAGTTGCCGGTCACGTCGGTGGTACGGAAGTAGAACTGCGGACGGTAGCCCTTGAAGAACGGGGTGTGACGACCGCCTTCTTCCTTGGACAGCACGTACACTTCGCACTCGAACTTGGTGTGCGGCTTGATGGTGCCCGGCTTGGCCAGAACCTGGCCACGCTCCACGTCTTCACGCTTGGTGCCGCGCAGCAGGACGCCGACGTTCTCGCCAGCACGACCTTCGTCGAGTAGCTTGCGGAACATTTCAACGCCGGTGCAGGTGGTCTTGGTGGTCGGACGGATACCGACGATTTCCACTTCTTCCTGGACCTTGACGATGCCGCGCTCGACACGACCGGTCACCACGGTGCCGCGGCCGGAGATCGAGAACACGTCTTCGATCGGCATCAGGAACGGCTGGTCGATGGCACGAACCGGCTCAGGGATGTAGGAGTCCAGGGTTTCTACCAGCTTGCGCACGGCGGAAACGCCCATCTCGTTGTCGTCCTGGCCATTCAGGGCCATCAGCGCGGAGCCAACGACGATCGGGGTGTCATCGCCCGGGAAGTCGTAGGTGTTCAGCAGGTCGCG
>NZ_JAZAQP010000083.1:0-16020 GCF_036231725.1 Pseudomonas sp. JH-2
GGCCGGAACGCCGGTGCCCGACGGCCGCGGCGGATAACGCCGTAGGCGTTATGCGCCCTACGGGTTGGAAAGAGGCGGCGCAGCCTGCAAGACAGTTGCTCCTACGCCCGTGCTTCCCTGAAACCGTAGGAGCGGACTCCGTCCGCGATTCGCTGGTTTCCGCCCTACGCCAACCCGTACTTCTTCACCTTGTCGAACAGCGTGGTCTTGGCCATGCCCAGGGCCGCGGCGGCCTGGCTCAGGTTGCCGGCGTGGCGTTCCAGGGCGGCCTGCAGCAGGCTGCGTTCGAAGGCTTCCACGGCTTCGGCGAAGCGCGGTTCGCTGGCGTCCGGGCCGAGGCCGCTGGCGGCCAGCACCGGCAGGCCGAGGGCGAAGCGTTCGGCGACGTTGCGCAACTCGCGCACGTTGCCCGGCCAGTCGTGGGCCATGAGGCTGGCGGCGGTGGCGTTGTCGATGGCCGGCGCCGGGCGGTCGAAGCGCAGCGAGGACTGCTGCAGGAAGTGCTCGAAGAGCATCAGGATGTCCTCGCGCCTCTCGCGCAGCGGCGGCAGTTGCAGGGTGATGACGTTGAGGCGGTAGTAGAGGTCGCTGCGGAAGCTGCCTTCGCGGCCCATGGCGGCCAGGTCCGACTTGGTCGCGGCTATCACCCGGCAATCCACCGGGATCAGCTGGTTGGAGCCCAGGCGCTCCAGCTGGTGTTCCTGCAGCACGCGCAGCAGCTTGATCTGCAGGTTCAGCGGCATGCTCTCGATCTCGTCGAGGAACAGGCTGCCGCCGTCGGCGTGCTCGATCTTGCCGATGCGCCGCTTGCCGGCGCCGGTGAAGGCGTGGGCCTCATGGCCGAAGATCTCGCTGTCGATCAGGCTTTCCGGCAGGCCGCCGCAGTTCAGCGCGACGAAGGCCTTGGCCTGGCGCCGGCTGTAGTCGTGCAGGCAGCGGGCGACCAGCTCCTTGCCGGTGCCGGTCTCGCCCTCGATGAGCACGTTGGCCGAGGTGTCGGCGACGTTGGCGATCAGCTCGCGCAGCGCCTGCATCGCCGGCGAGCGGCCGATCAGCCGGGCTTCCAGGGCCTGGCGCCCGGCCAGCTGGCGGCGCAGCTGGCCGATCTCGCGGCTGAGCCGGCGGCGTTCCAGGGCGCGCCGCGCCACGTCCACCAGGCGCTCGGGGGCGAAGGGTTTTTCCATGAAGTCGTAGGCGCCGTCGCGCATGGCCTGCACGGCCATGGCGATGTCGCCGTGGCCGGTGATCAGCACCACCGGCAGCTGGGCATCCTTCTCGCGCAGGCGGGCCAGCAGTTGCAGGCCGTCCATGCCGGGCAGGCGGATGTCGCTGACGACGATGCCGGGGAAGTCGGCGCCCACGCGCCTGAGGGCTTCCTCGGCGCTGGCCACGCCGTCGCTGTCGATGTCTTCCAGGGCCAGGGCCTGCTGGCAGCCGAGCAGCACGTGGGGGTCGTCCTCGACCACCAGTACGCGGAGTTTTTCGTCGCTCATGGCGTGGGTTCCTGAGTGGGCAGCAGCGGCAGGCTGAGTTCGAAGGCGGTGCCGCCGGCCTCCGGGTGGGCCACGCCCAGGCTGCCGCCGGCGGCGGTGGCGAGGCTGGCCGAGAGCGTCAGGCCCAGGCCCAGGCCGTGCTCGCCGGGCTTGGTGGTGAAGAAGGGTTCGAACAGGTGCTCGCGGGCTGCCGGCGGGATGCCCGGGCCGTTGTCGCGCACCGTCAGGTGGTACTGTGCGCCCTCGCTGCGGCCGTTGAGCCAGAGCTGGCGGTCGGCCTGGCCGCTCATGGCGTCCAGGGCGTTGGCGACGAGGTTGACCAGTATCTGCTCCAGGCGCGTCTGGTCGATGCCCAGGCAGGCGTCGTCGAATTCGCGGTGCAACACCAGCGGGCAGTCCTTCAGGCGCACCTGCAGCACCCGCAGCGCGGCGTCCACCGCCTTGCCCAGGCGCGCCTGGCCGTGGTCGTCGGCGCGCCGGGCGAAGGCGCGCAGGCTGGCGGTGATGCGGCCCATGCGGTCGACCATCTCGTTGATGGCTTCCAGGTTGCTGCTGGCGGTGTCCAGGGCGCCGCGCTGGAGGAAGCGCACGGTGTTGCCGGAGAGGGTGCGCAGCGCGGCCAGCGGCTGGTTCAGCTCGTGGGCGATGCTGGTGGACATCTGCCCGATGACCGCCAGCTTGCCGGCCTGGACCAGGCGGTCCTGGGCCTTGCGCAGGGTGTCCTCGGCCTGGCGGCGCTCGCGGATCTGTTCACGTAGATGCTGGTTGCTGGCGCGCAGGTCGGCGGTGCGCTCGGCAATGCGCCGCTCCAGTTCGTTGTTGGCCTGCTGCAGCGCCTCGCGGGCGGCCAGGCGGGTGGCCAGGACCTTGCGCCGCTCGTTCCAGGCGATCAGCAGGAACGCCAGCAGGGCGAAGCCCACCGCGGCCAGGGCGCCGTGGATCATGGCCTCGCGGCGCACGTCCTGCAGCGGGCTGAGCAGGGTGAAGTCCCAGGGCGTGTCGCCCAGGCGGCGGGTCTGCTTGAGGTACAGGTGCTCGGCATGGGCCACGCCGTTGGCGTCGTGGTCGCGGAAGCCGATTTCCTCCACGCCCTCGCCCAGGTCGCGGCGCGAGCTGGGCTGCCATTCGTTGAGCGCCCACCAGTAGTACTGCAGGCTGCGCGCCAGGCGCTCCTTGTCCGCGGCGCTGAGCGGGCGCACCGCCTTCAGGCGCAGCTGCGGGTTGCTGGAGAGGATGATGATGCCGTTCTCGTCGCTGACGAAGGCCTGCAGCTGGGCCTTCTCCCAGCGCTCCTCCAGGGCCTCCATCTTCACCTTGACCACCGCCACGCCGACGATGCGCCCGCCGTGCACCAGGCCGTGGGCCAGGTAGTAGCCGGGCTCGCCGACGGTGCTGCCGATGCCGTAGAAGCGCCCCGGGCGGCCCTGCACGGCGTCCTGGAAGTAGGCGCGGAAGGACAGGTCCTCGCCCAGGTAGCTGTCGGCGTCCTGCCAGTTGCTGGTGGCCAGCACCCGGCCGGAAGTGTCCAGCAGGTAGATGGCGCGGCTGCCGGCGCGGCGGTTGAGGCCTTCCAGGTAGGTGTTGACCTGGTCGCGGCGATAGGGCGTGGGCTCCAGCAGCAGGCGGGTGACGCCGCTCTCCAGCTCCAGCAGGCTGGGCAGGTAGGTGTAGCGGCTGATCTCGCTTTCCACCCCGCGGGCGTGCAGCTCCAGCTGGCGTTCGCCGCTGGCGACCAGGGCGCGGGTGCCGGCGCCGGCGCTGACCAGGTAGCCGCCATAGCCGAAGCCGAGCATCAGCAGGATCAGCGGGATCGGCAGCAGCAGGTTGCGCACGAGGCTGGGCTTCACGGTCGGCGGTGGCAGGGTCAATGGCTGGGCGGGCATTGCATCACAGTCGTCGGAAGCGGGCCAGCCCGCTGCCGGGGCCGAGCCGATGGAGAGGCTCTTCGTAGGAGCGAGGGGGACGCCTAGTTCTTGCTCGCGAACCGGGGATTGTTCGCGAGCAAGCTCGCTCCTACGAGAAACCGGGGTTTCAGCCGGTGATAGGTATCGCTGCGCTCCACCCATCCTACGCAGGGGCGTGGGCAGGGCTTCAGTGGGTGAGGATCTTGGCGAGGAACTGCCGGGCGCGCTCGGAGCGGGCCTCGAGGTCGCCGAAGAACGCCTCCTTGGCGCAGTCTTCGACGATCTGCCCGCGGTCCATGAAGATCACCCGGTCGGCCACCTTGCGGGCGAAGCCCATCTCGTGGGTCACGCACATCATGGTCATGCCTTCCTGGGCCAGCTGGACCATCACGTCGAGCACCTCGTTGACCATCTCCGGGTCCAGCGCCGAGGTGGGCTCGTCGAACAGCATCACGATCGGGTCCATGGCCAGGGCGCGGGCGATGGCCACGCGCTGCTGCTGGCCGCCGGAGAGCTGGCCGGGGTGCTTGTGCGCGTGGGCCTTCAGCCCGACGCGGTCGAGCAGCGCCAGGCCCTTTTCGGTGGCCTCGTCCTTGCCGCGGCCGAGCACCTTGACCTGGGCGATGGTCAGGTTCTCGGTGATGGTCAGGTGCGGGAACAGCTCGAAGTGCTGGAACACCATGCCCACCCGCGAGCGCAGCCTGGGCAGGTTGGTCTTCGGGTCGGCGATGGAGGTGCCGTCGACCACGATGTCGCCCTTCTGGAACGGCTCCAGGGCGTTGACGCACTTGATCAGCGTCGACTTGCCCGAGCCGGACGGGCCGCAGACCACCACCACCTCGCCCTTGCTCACCGAGGTGCTGCAGTCGGTGAGGACCTGGAAGTCGCCGTACCACTTGTTGACGTTCTGGATGGTGATCATAGGGCTAACCCTTTCTGCAGGCGCTTGACCGCGAAGGATGCGGTGAAGCTGACGATGAAGTAGACGAGACCGGCGAAGATCAGGAATTCGTGGGGCTGGCCGATGATGTCGCCGCGCGAGCGCGCCGCGTTGAGGAAGTCCATCAGGCCGACGGTGTAGACCAGCGAGGTGTCCTGGAACAGGATGATGCTCTGCTGCAGCAGCAGCGGGGTCATCTTGCGGAACGCCTGGGGCAGGATGATCAGCCGCATGCACTGGCCGTAGGTCATGCCCAGGGCCTGGGCCGCGCCCATCTGGCCTTTGGGAATGGCCTGGATGCCGGCGCGGACGATCTCGCAGAAGTACGCCGCCTCGAACATCACGAAGGCCACCAGGCAGCTGGTGAAGGCTCCCACCGGGGTGTCGCTGCCGGTGATCCAGCGCAGGATGTAGGGCACCGCCAGGTAGAACCAGGTGATCACCAGCAGCAGCGGGATGGAGCGGAAGTAGTTGACGTAGAAGCCCGCCAGGTTGCTCAGCAGGCGGTTGTGGGACATGCGCATCAGCGCCAGCAGGGTCCCCAGCACCACGCCGCCGACCACGCCCAGGGCGGTCAGCTGCAGGGTCATGGCCATGCCGTCCCACAGGCCCGGCAGCGCCGGGACGATCGAGCTGAAATCCATCACTTGCCCCCCACGGAAATCAGGCCGGGCAGCGCGACCTTGCGCTCCACCAGGCGCATGAACAGCATCAGGCTCATGTTCAGGGTGAAGTAGATCAGCGTGGCCAGGGTGAAGGCCTCGAACAGGTTGGCGCTGAATTCGGCGGTCTGCTTGGTCTGCGCCAGCAGCTCCATGAGGCCGATCAGCGAGGCCACCGAGGAGTTCTTGAAGATGTTGAGGAACTCCGAGGTCAGCGGCGGGATGATGATGCGGAAGGCCTGCGGCAGCAGCACGTAGCGGTACACCTGGGGCAGGCTGAAGCCCATGGCGCGGCCGGCGGCTATCTGCCCGCGGGGCAGGGCCTGGATGCCGGTGCGCACCTGCTCGCACACCCGCGCCGCGGTGAACAGGCCCAGGCACACCACCACGCTGATGAAGGCCGAGGTTTCCGGCGCCAGGCCGAGCTTGAACCAGTCCTGCAGCGGCTGCGGCAGCAGGTCCGGGACCAGGAAGTACCAGAGGAACAGCTGCACCAGCAGCGGCACGTTGCGGAACAGCTCGACGTAGCCGGTGCCGATGGCCGACAGCCAGCGGTTCGGCGCGGTGCGCAGCACGCCCAGCACCGAGCCCAGCGCCAGGGCGACGAGCCAGGCGGTGAGGGCGACGGCGATGGTCCAGCCCAGGCCGGTGAGGTACCAGTCCAGGTAGATCTCGTCGCCGATCCCGGTGGACTTGAAGAACACGCTCCAGTCCCAGTTGTAGTTCATGCAGGTTTCCCTCGAAGGCCCCCGTGAGGGCGTCGAAACGGCCGGAACGCGGCGCGCGGGCGCCCGCGCCCGTGGGTGACGGGCGTGTTCCGCTGGTGGATCAGGAAGAAGGAAGAGGAGGCCGGGAGCGCCGCCGGCGCTCCCGCTCCCCGCCAACCCGCGCCTCGTGAGCACGGGCTGGCGCCACCGTTACATCTGCTCGGCAGACTTGTCGGTGGGACTGGCGATCAGCTTCTTGAGCGTGTCGCTCATCGGGAATTCGAGGTTCAGGCCCTTGGGCGGCACCGGCTGGGTGAACCACTTGGCGTAGATGTCGTTGATCTGCCCAGAGGCGAAGGTGTCGGCGATGGCCTTGTCGACCACCTGCTTGAAGCCCTCGTCGCCCTTGCGCACCATGCAGCCGTAGATTTCGTAGGACTGCGGGGTGCCGACCACCGTCCAGTCGTCGGGCTTCTTGGCCTTGGCCATTTCGCCGTAGAGCAGCGCGTCGTCCATCATGAAGGCCACGGCGCGGCCGGACTCGAGCATCAGGAAGGACTCGCCGTGGTCCTTGGCCGAGATGATGTTCATGCCCATCTTCTTCTCGGCGTTCATCGACTTGAGCAGGCGCTCGGAGGTGGTGCCGGCGGTGGTCACCACGTTCTTGCCCTTGAGGTCGGCGAAGTCGCTGATGCCGCTGGTCTTCTTGGTCAGCAGGCGGGTGCCCACCTCGAAGATGCCGAGGGAGAAGTCGACCTGCTTCTGGCGCTCCAGGTTGTTGGTGGTGGAGCCGCACTCGATGTCCACGGTGCCGTTCTGCACCAGCGGGATGCGCGTCTGCGAGGTGACCAGGTTGTAGCGCACCTTGAGGTCGGACATGCCCAGCTGCTGCTTGACCGCCTCGACCACTTTCAGCTGCAGGTCGTGGGAATAGCCCACCGGCTGGCGCGGGTCGTCGGCCAGGTAGGAGAAGGGAATGGAGGCGTCACGGTGGCCGAGGACGATGGTGCCGGAGTCCTTGATCTTCTTCAGGGTGCCGGTGAGTTCCTCGGAAAGGGCCGGAGTGGCGAACAGGGCGGCGACGATGGCCACGCCCAGCACACGGGGTGCGATACGCATTGATGCTTCCTCGACTTGTTCTGGTTGTTGTCGATCCTGCGGCAGGCGTACCCGGCGGCTGGCCCTCCTGGCGCCCGACGGGCAAGCGCGGCGCTGCCGCATGCTCACGGGAAGCTAGAGAGCAGGGACCGTGCCAGTCCCTTGTTATTTATGTAACTTTATGATTTTTAAGGATTTATATCTGGCGATGGCGCGCCGTCGAGGACGTCGGCGTTCGGTCTTCCGGATAGATGCCGTTTGTGCGTTCGGTTTTCCGAACGCGACTGGGCCCGCTCCTACAGTCCCAGGGAAGCACGGTCGTAGGAGCGGGCCCTGCCCGCGAATCGCGCGCAGGGCGCGCTCCTACAGGTGGGACAGCGGTGGCGGGGTAGGAGCGGACTCCGTCCGCGATAGGCCGAGCCCCGTTGCGAAATCGCAGATGAATCCGTGCTTCCCCGGCCCGTAGGGCGCATAACCGTTCGCGGTTATCCGCCGCCGGCCGGGGCACCGTTGCCGAGGGCAATGGCGGATAACGCCGTAGGCGTTATGCGCCCTACGGGCCTAGGTCGCCGGTGCCTGCTGGGCGTCCAGGCGATGGAAGCTACCCCACTCGCCGCGCCGGAACGGCTTGTCGCGGTCGGCCATGTAGGCGGCGATGCGTTCCAGCATCTGGTGGGTGGGCGCGCGCACGCCGGTCACGCCCTGCAGCGAGGCCAGCAGCAGGACCATGGCCAGCAGCAGCGGCGACAACGACGGCAGGCGGCGCTGCGTCAGGCAGAGGAAGGCGCCGCTGGCTGCCAGGCCGACGGCCAGCCCGCCGTAGACTTCCGCCGGCGAATGCACGTTGATCTGCAACCGCGACACCCCCACCAGCACCGCCAGCACGGCGCCTCCGGCCGCGGCGGCCAGGCGCCAGGCGGGGCGGGTGGGTAGCAGCAGGCTGCAGAGCACCGGCAGGACGCTGGCGGCCAGCATGCTGTGGCCGGACAGCCCGGTGAAGTTCCACGCGGGAATACCGATGCCCCAGCCCATGAAGGCCAGTTTGGAGACCAGGGTGGCGCCGGCGGCCAGGCCGAACAGCAACAGCCAGCAGTGGGCGTTGCGGCTTTCCCGGCGCAGCAGCAGCCAGGCATAGATGAACAGCGCGCAGGGCAGCAGCAGGGAGCTGTCGCCGAAGCGGGTGATGAGGTTCCAGAGGTTCATGGGCTTGCAGGCGGTCCTTCGAGGGGCCGAACCATAGCACAGCGAGGGCTCTGCCATGGGCCCGGCCGATCGGAGGCGGCTCAGGCGGGCTCGTCCTGGCGCGCCGCCTGGCCCTCGCGGCGCAGCAGCTCGTGCTTGCGTTCCAGGCCCCAGCGGTAGCCGCCGCTGCCGCCGTCGGCCGCCACCACCCGGTGGCACGGCACCAGCAGCCCCACCGGGTTGCTGGCGCAGGCGCGGGCGATGGCCCGGGGGTGGCTGTGCAACTGTTCGGCCAGTTCGCCGTAGCGCCGCATCTGGCCGCTGGGAATCTGCGCCAGGGCGTGCCAGACGCGCAGCTGGAAGGCGCTGCCGTGCAGGTCCAGGGGCAGGCCGGCGGTGCGTTCGGGCTGCTCCAGCTGGCGCAGCACTTGGCCCAGCCAGTCGCCCAGGCCGGCGTCGTCGCGCTGCAGCTCGGCGGCGGCGAAGCGTTGGCGCAGTTCCGCCTCCAGTTGCCCCGCTTCGTCGCCGAACAGCAGGGCGCAGACGCCCCGCGGGCTGGCGGCCAGCAGCACCTGGCCGAGCGGGCAGGGGGCGATGGCGTAGCGCAGCCGGGTGCCGGCGCCCTTCTGCCGGCGCTGCGCCGGGCTCAGCGCGGTGGGTGCCTCGTAGAGCGCGCGGGTGCCGGAGTAGCCCGCCTCCAGGGCGGCGTCGAGCACCGAACGCGCCTGCGGCAGGGCGGTGGCCAGGCGCTGCTGGCGGCGGGCCTCGGCCCAGGCCCGGGGCGTCAGGCCGGTGCGGGCCTTGAAGGCGCGGGCCAGGTGCGAGGCCGAGAGGCCGATGCGGGCCGCCAGCTCTTCCATGGTCAGCGGGCGCTCGGCCTGCTCCAGCAGCTGGCAGGCGGCGGCGACCAGGGCGTCCAGGCGCTGCGCCGGGCTTTCGCCGTCGGGCGTGCAGCGCCGGCAGGGGCGGAAGCCCGCGGCTTCGGCGGCCGCCGCGTCGGCGTGGAAGCGCACGTTGGCGCGGCTCGGCCGCCGCGCCGGGCAGCTCGGCCGGCAATAGACGCCGGTGGAGCGAACGGAAAACACGAAACGCTGGTCGAAGCCGGCGTCACGCTCGCAGACCGCCTGCCAGCAGCGTTCATCATCGGGAAGTGAGGGCATGGTGCTCTCCGTGGAGGACCAGGGACATGGGTAAATTGTCGGCGCCACCCGGCGGGCGGGCAATCCGTAATCGCTTTTCAAACTGCCGGCTACGCTTGCAGGAGGTCCGTCGAGAGCCCGCCATGCCCTGCCGCCGACTCCTTCACCACTGCCTGCTGCTCTGCGTCCTGCTGTGCCCGCCGCTGTGGGGCGCGGAACTGACGCTCAGCCCCCGCGAACGCAGCTGGCTGGAGGCCCATCCGACGCTGCGGGTGGGCATTTCCCGGGACGGCTGGCCGCCGTTCGAGATGGTCGACGCCCAGGGCGGGTTCCAGGGCATCAGCGCCGACTACCTGAACCAGGTCGCGCAGCGCCTGGGCCTGAGCCTGCAGACGCAGACCTTCGACGACTGGGCGCAGGTGATCGAGGCGGCGCGCAATGGCCAGGTCGACCTGTTGCCGACCGTGGCGCGCTCGCCCGAGCGCGAGCAGTTCCTCGCCTTCAGCCGGCCCTACCTGAGCACCAGCAGCCTGATCTTCGCCCGCCGCGACAGCAGCGTGCGGATGCTCGACGACCTGTCCGGCAAGCGCGTCGCCGTGGAGCGCGACTTCGCCGTGCACGACCTGCTGCGCACGGCGGTGCCGGGGGTGTCCTTCGTCATCGTCGACGACACCGCCGAGGCGCTCAAGGCCGTGGCCTCCGGGAACGCGGACGCCTACGTGGGCAACCTCATCTCGACCAACTACCTGCTCGGCCAGCTCAACCTGAGCAACCTCGAGGTGCGTGGCGACAGCGGCCTGGACAACAGCCAGGTGCGCTTCGCCGTGCGCCGCGAGCTGGCGCCCCTGGTACCGCTGCTCGACCGCGCCCTGGCCAGCATCGACGCCGACGAGCAGGAGCGCATCCGCCAGCGCTGGCTGCCGCAGCTCGACGCCTTCGACTGGATGCAGCTGCTGCAGGCGCTCTGGCCCTACGTGGCGGGCTTCTTCGCCCTGCTCACCTTCGTGCTGATCTGGAACCGCCGCTTGCAGATCCAGGTGGCCGAGCGCGCCCGCGCCGAGGCCGAGGAGCACCGCCAGCGGCGCACCCTGCTGGCGCTGATCAACGCCATTCCCGACCCCATCTGGTTCAAGGACACCGAGGGCCGCTACCTGGGCGCCAACCACGCCTTCGCCGAATGCCTGGGGCTGCCGGCCGAGGACGTCATCGGGCGCAGCGACGCCCAGCTGTTCAGCGATGCCGCCAGCGCCGGCCGCGGCGAGCGCGACCGCCAGGCGCTGTCGGCCAGCCAGCCGTTCGCCAGCGAGGGCTGGGTGGTCTACCCGGACGGCCGGCGGGTGCTGTTCGACACCCTGCGCAGCGCCTTCCACGACGACCACGGCGGGTTGCTCGGGCTGGTCGGGGTGAGCCGCGACATCACCGCGCGCAAGGCCACCGAGGAGGCCCTGGCCCAGGCCCGCGACCTGGCCGAGCAGGCGGCGCGGCTGAAGAGCGAGTTCCTGGCCAACGTCAGCCACGAGATCCGCACGCCGCTGAACATCATCATCGGCCTTGCGCATCTGCTGGAGCAGACCGCCCTGGACCCGCAGCAGCGCGACTACCTGGGCAAGATCCAGGGCTCGGGCCAGTACCTGCTGGAGCTGATCAGCGACATCCTCGACCTGTCCAAGGTGGAGGCCGGCCGCCTGGAGTTCGAGCACCTGGACTTCGACCTGGAGCGCCTGCTCGGCGAGCTGGTCGACCTGCTGGCGATCCGCGCCGCGGGCAAGGGCCTGAGCCTGGAGTGCCACATCGACCCGCGGCTGCCCTCGCACCTGCTGGGCGACTCGCTGCGCCTGCGGCAGATCCTGATGAACTACGGCAACAACGCGCTCAAGTTCACCGAGCGCGGCGGGCTGCAACTGGAGGTGCGCCTGGACATGCAGGCCGGCGACGAATACTGGCTGTACTTCGGCCTGCGCGACAGCGGCATCGGCATCAGCCAGGCGCAGCAGGAACGGCTGTTCGAGTCCTTCCGCCAGGCCGACAACTCCATCACCCGCCGCTACGGCGGCTCCGGCCTGGGCCTGGCGATCTGCAAGCGCCTGGCCGAGGCCATGGGCGGCGAGGTCGGGGTGGACAGCGCGCCGGACCAGGGCAGCCTGTTCTGGTGCCGCCTGCCCATGGGCCGGGTGGAGGACGCGCGGCCCATCGACCTGTCGCGCATCCTGCGCTCGCCCCCGGCGCCGCTGCTGCAGGCACCGGAGCCGGCGCCCGCGCAGGCCCGGGAGGAATTGCCGACGGAACAGCGCCAGCAGGCCGAGCAGGTGGTGCGCCGCCTGGCCCACCTGCTGGCCGCCGACGACCCTCGTGCCGGACGGCTGGTCGGCGAGCGCGCGGGCCTGCTGCGCAGTATCTTCAATGACGGGTACGACGACGTCGCGGCGAGCATCCGCCGCTTCGAGTTCGAGCGGGCCCTGGAAAAACTGCTGGTGTTGTCGCGCGAGCGCGACATCCGCATCTGACCGTAGAGGAGTGAGGCCATGGACAGCATGCTGGACCGGCCGGACCAGGAAGTGATCCTGGTGGTCGACGACCAACCCGACAACCTGATGCTCATGAGCGAGCTGCTCATGGGCCAGTACCAGGTGCGCGTCGCCGGCAGTGGCGCCAAGGCCCTGCGCCTGGCCGCCAGCGAGCCGCGGCCGGACCTGGTGCTGCTCGACATCATGATGCCGGAGATGGACGGCTACGAGGTCTGCCGCCAGCTCAAGGCCGACCCGCTGACCGCCGAGATCCCGGTGATCTTCCTCACCGGCATGGTCAGCACCGCCGACGAGCAGCGCGGCCTGGACCTGGGCGCGGTGGACTACATCACCAAGCCGATCAGCCCGCCGGTGACCCTGGCGCGCATCCGCGCGCACCTCAAGCTCAAGGCCAACGCCGACTTCCTGCGCGACAAGAGCGAATACCTGGAGCTGGAAGTGCGCCGCCGCAGCCGCGAGCTGCAGGCGGCCCAGGACGCCACCCTGGAAGCCATGGCCACCCTCTGCGACCTGCGCGACAACCCCCACAGCCGCCACCTGCTGCGCATCGAGCAGTACATGCGCCTGCTCGCCGACGCCCTGGCCCGCCGCGAAGGCGAGGCCGGCAGCCTGGACCTGGAGCAGATCGAGCTGCTGGCGCGCTCGGCGCAGCTGCACGACATCGGCAAGGTGGCGGTGCCCGACCGCGTGCTGCTCAACCCCGGCCAGCTCAGCCCCGAGGACCTGCTGCTGATGCAGAGCCACACGCGCATCGGCCACGACGCCCTGGCCGCCGCCGAGCGCCGCCTGGGCACCCCGGCGGAATTCCTGCGCTACGCCAAGGAGATCGCCTACGGCCACCACGAACGCTGGGACGGCAGCGGCTATCCACGGGGCCTGCACGGCGAGCAGATCCCGCTGTCGGCACGGCTGCTGGCGCTGATCGACTGCTACGACGAGCTGACCAGCCGCCATCCCTACCACGCGACCTTGTCGCCGGACGAGGCCCGCCAGCAGATCCTCGCCGCCAGCGGCAGCCACTTCGACCCACAGGTGGTGGAAGCCTTCGCCGAGGTCGCCGACGGCTTCGCCGCCATCGCCATCCGCTACGCCGACGACGACCTGGCCCTGGGCAGCGAGATCGAGCGCATGGCCGACGCCCTGGGGGAAAGCATCGAAATGACCACGACGCCACCATGATTCCGGCGGTCGGTGCTGGGCGCCACCCGGCGCATGTCGTATAAGGGGCGGCTGCGGCCGCTTGGGCCGGATAAGAACGACGACGGAGCCTGATGAAGACACCCAAACGCATAGAGCCGCTGATCGAGGACGGCCTGGTCGACGAAGTGCTGCGCCCGCTGATGAGCGGCAAGGAAGCGGCGGTCTACGTGGTGCGCTGCGGCGAGCAGCTGCGCTGCGCCAAGGTCTACAAGGAGGCCAACAAGCGCAGTTTCCGCCAGGCTGCCGAATACCAGGAGGGCCGCAAGGTGCGCAATAGCCGCCAGGCCCGGGCCATGGCCAAGGGCTCGCGCTACGGCCGGCGCGAGCAGGAGGAGGCCTGGCAGAACGCCGAAGTGGCGGCGCTGTTCCGCCTCGCCGGCGCCGGCGTACGGGTGCCCAAGCCCTACGACTTCCTCGACGGCGTGCTGCTGATGGAGATGGTCGCCGACGAAGACGGTGACGCCGCGCCGCGCCTGAACGACGTGGTGCTGGAGCCGGAGCAGGCGCGCGAATACCACGACTTCCTCATCCGCCAGATCGTCATGATGCTCTGCGCCGGGCTGGTGCACGGCGACCTCTCGGAGTTCAACGTGCTGCTCGGCCCCGACGGCCCGGTGATCATCGACCTGCCCCAGGCGGTGGACGCGGCGGCCAACAACCACGCCTTCCGCATGCTCGAGCGCGACGTCGGCAACATGGCCGCCTACTTCGGCCAGTTCGCCCCGGAGCTCAAGGACACCCGCTACGCCAAGGAGATGTGGGCGCTGTTCGAAGACGGCAAGCTGCAGCCGGACACCCCGCTGACCGGCCACTTCGACGAGCCGGAGGAAGAAGCCGACGTCGACGCGGTGATGCGCGAGATCGCCGCTGCCCTGCGCGAACAGGAGCGCCGCGAGGCGGCCCGCGCCGAGCAGGATGGCCCGCCGCGCGCCGAGGAACCGCCACCGCCGCCGTGGTTGCAGTGACTCCGCAGGCGGCGCGCCTGATCGCGCTGCTCGCCGCCTGTCCGCAGCGCATGGGCCTGCTGCGCGCCCTGCGCGAATACGGCCCGCCCGGCGCCTGGATCGGCGCCGGCTTCGTGCGCAACGCCGTCTGGGACCACCTGCACGGCCTGGCGCCCGGCACCCTGGCGGACGTGGACGTGCTGTATTTCGACGGGGGTAGCCTGCAGGCCGAGGCCGACGAGGCTTTCGAGCGGCGCCTGGCCCGGGCCTGCCCGCAGGCGCCCTGGTCGGTGCGCAACCAGGCGCGCATGCACCTGCGCAACGGCGACGCACCCTATGCCGACGTCGCCGACGCCATGCGCCACTGGCCGGAAGTCTGCACCGCGGTGGCGGTGCGCCTGGCCGACGAGGGCCTGGAACTGCTGGCGCCGCTGGGCCTGGACGACCTGTTCGGCCTGCGCGTCCGCCCCACCGAACACTTCCGCGGCAAGCCCGAGGCCTACCGCGATCGCCTGCGCCGCAAGAACTGGCCGAGGCGCTGGCCGAAGCTGGAGGTAGAGCGGTTGTAGCGACGCTGTATGCGTTTTTTCCGCGGCAACTGTGTACATACACCCCGCAGCGGCCCTGCTAGCGTGGCACGATCCCACCCGGAACCACCGCCATGCCCTTGCCGCACATCCTCCTCGCCCTGCTGGTCACGCTGATCTGGGGCGTCAACTTCGTCATCATCAAGGTCGGCCTGCACGACTTCCCGCCGCTGCTGTTCTGCGCCCTGCGCTTCGCCCTGGCGGCGCTGCCGCTGGTGTTCCTGCGCGGGCCGCTGCCGGCGCCGTTCTGGCGCATCGTGCAGATCGGCGTGCTGCTCGGGGTGGTCAAGTTCGGCCTGCTGTTCGTCGGCATGCACCTGGGCATGCCTGCCGGGCTGTCGTCCCTGGTGTTGCAGAGCCAGGTGTTCTTCACCGTGCTGATCGCCGCCGCCTTCCTCGGCGAACGCCCCAGCCGCCGCGCCCTGGCGGGCCTCGCCGTGGCCGCCGCCGGGTTGCTGCTGATCGGCCTGGAACGCCCACTGGGCGACAGCCTGCTGGCCTTCGCCCTGGTGATGGCCGCGGCCCTGGCCTGGGCCTTCTCCAACATCGCCACCAAGCGCTCCGGGGCCAGCGACATGCTGCGCCTGATCAGCTGGGTGAGCCTGATCCCGCCGTTGCCGCTGCTGGCCCTGTCGTGGGTCTTCGAAGGCCCGCAGGCCATCTCGGCGGCGCTGACCGGCATCAGTTGGGAAGGGATGGGCGCGCTGCTCTACATAGCCTTCCTCGCCACCACCGTGGGCTTCGGCCTGTGGAGCTTCCTGCTGCGCCGCTACCCGGCCAGCCAGGTCACCCCCTTCGCCCTGGCGGTGCCGGTCTCCGGCCTGCTGTCCGGCTGGCTGCTGCTGGGCGAACGACTCACCGCCCAGGACTGGCTGGCCTGCGCGCTGGTCTTCGTCGGCCTGGCGGTGACGGTGCTGCAGGCTTCGGTGTGGCGGCGTGGGGCGATGGCGCAGGCGCGCGGCTGATTCCGCTCAGGCGGCCGCTGCGGCCCAGTCGTAGGGCGGATAACGCCAACGGCGTTATCCGCCGATGGCGGCGGATAAAGCGTTCCGCTTTATGCGCCCTACGGTGGAGTCCAGCCCAGTGACAGCGACTCTCTCGATTCCGGTCCTTTCGCTGGCCGGCAGCCGTAGTGGTTGCCGACGTGATGCATTTCCCTTCTCGGCACGGACTAGCCCCTCTCCCTTCAGGGAGAGGGTTGCGGACTCCGACGATGCTCCGGAGCCTGGCTTGACTCCGCACCCCCTCCCTAACCCTCCCCCGCAAGCGGGAGAGGGGACCGTTGGGCAGAACGAGGGGCCATGCAGTCAGCCGGAGGTATCCGTGATCGATTCCGGGCCAACCGGTGAGCGACGAGCTGCCCGAGTGCTCCGAACGGCCCCCTCTCCCTTCAGGGAGAGGGCTGGGGAGAGGGTTGCGGACGATGCTCCGGCGCGTGGCTTGACTCTGCACCCCCTCCCTAACCCTCCCCCGCAAGCGGGAGAGGGGACTGTTGGGCAGAGTGAGGGGCCATGGAGTCAGCCGGAGGCATCCGTGAGCGATTCCGGGCCAACCGGCGAGCAACGTGCTGCCCGAGTGCTCCGAACGGCCCCCTCTCCCTTCAGGGAGAGGGCTGGGGAGAGGGTTGCGGACTTCGACG
>NZ_JAZAQP010000084.1:0-14485 GCF_036231725.1 Pseudomonas sp. JH-2
CGGGGCAAGCCTTTTTGGTTCCTTTTGTGGCGTTTGACAAAAGGGACTCGCCCGAGGGGGCGAAACAAGAAACATCAACGCACTCGGAGCGGCGCGCTACACCAAGCCCCCAAGCCCCCAAACCATTGGGCTCCCGCGTTCGCGGGAATGACGATTGGTAGAGAGGTGCATGGGTAAGGTTCGCGAGCAAGCTCGCTCCTACAAAAAATTGCCCCTGGCTTACCCCTGCGCCTGCAGGAACAACGAAAACAACTCCGACTGCGACTTGATCCCCAGCTTGCTGTACATGTGCTTGCGGTGCACCTTCACCGTCTCCGCCGAAATCGCCAGCTTGCGCGCTATCTCCTTGCTGGAGCAGCCACTGAGCATTAGCCGGCCCACTTCCAGCTCGCGTGCAGTCAGCGGGGTTTCCAGGCGTTCCACGGTTTCTTCCAGGCGGCTCTGCCAGCGTGGCGCCGGGGGCGTGGCCTGTTCCAGCAGTTCGCGCTCGAAGGCCATGCGCTGGCGCATCAGCCCGGCCACCCAGGGGCGCAGCAGGTCGAGCAGGGTGACCTGCTCGGCGCTGAAGCGGCCCTTGCTGCCCAGGGACAGGCAGAGGGTGCGCTCGGCGTCGAGCTGCACGTTGAACTGCACCTCGTCGGCCACCACGTTGAGGCGGAAGTAGCGCTGGTAGTAGTCGGTCTGCTCGAAGCATTCCGGGGCCACGTCGGCCAGGCGCAGCAGGCCGCTGCCCGGCGCCTCGCGGCTGGCGATGTAGAAGGGGTCGAGCAGGTACAGGCCCTTGAGGTAGTCCTGGAACAGCGGGTCGGGGCCGCCGTCCTCGCCCGGGCACTCGGCGAACACCTGCGGGCGGCCGTTGCTGAAGAGCAGCGCCACCCAGCTGTCGAATGGCACATACTCGTCGAGCAGGCGCACCAGGGCGAGCCAGAAGTTGGGCTTGTCCAGCGTCTCGATCAGCTGCCCGACCGAGCGGTGCCAGGCGATGTCCTGCAGCGTAAGGTTCATGCCTCTACCCCTGTTGGGTTACCACGTGGGCGTAATTACCCGGGCGCGATGGCGAACTGCATACTCGGTGAATGCCTTGCACCGGCCCGGCGCGCATTCTGACCCTTTTGCGCCGGGCGGTCATGTTTCCCTGGCCAGGACGGCTGATTCACCCAGAGCGCGGCGATCGAGGCCGGCGCGAGAACAACAGGAGCTGCAATGAAGGTCGAACTCGTCCAACTGGCCGGCCGCGACGGCGACACCGCCTACAACCTCGGGCGTACCCTGGCGGCCATCCGCGCCTGCGCCGCGGATACCGACCTGGTGGTGTTCCCCGAGACCCAACTGATGGGCTTCCCCACCGAGGACAACGTCGCCCGCCTCGCCGAGCCGCTGGACGGCCCCAGCGTGCAGGCCGTGCAGCAAGCCGTGCGCGAGCGCGGCGTGGCCGTGGTGGTGGGCATCGCCGAGGCCGGCGACGACGGCCGCCATTACAACACCACGCTGCTGGTCACCCCCGAAGGCATCGCCCTGAAGTACCGCAAGACCCACCTGTGGGCCTCCGACCGCGGCATCTTCACCCCTGGCGACCGCTACGCCACCGCGCTGTTCAAGGGCGTGCGGGTGGGCATCCTGATCTGCTTCGACATCGAGTTCCCGGAAAGCGCCCGCGCCCTCGGCCAGCTGGGCGCCGAGCTGATCCTGGTGACCAACGGCAACATGGACCCCTACGGCCCCACCCACCGCACCGCGATCATGGGCCGGGCCATGGAGAACCAGGCCTACGCGGTGATGGTGAACCGCGTCGGCGAAGGCGACGGCGGCCTGGTGTTCGCCGGCGGCAGCGCGGTGGTCGACCCCTACGGCCAGTTGCTCTGCGAGGCCGGCCGCGAGGAGTGCCGGCTGAGCGTGGAACTGGACCTGGCGCGCCTGCAGCAGTCGCGCCACGACTACAGCTACCTCGCCGAGCGCCGCTTCGAGCTGCCCGGCGAGTTGCGCGAGCACGCCGACGGCCTGCGCGAGCTGCTGATTCCGGGCTGAGCCCCGGAAGGCGCAGGGCCGCGCCGACCGATCTTCCCAAGCAGTACCGGCGGGGGAGCCCCTCCCGCCTGCGTCTCCCGGGTGAGGGGAGGCGCCTTTGCACGCGTCGATTTCGACTCTGCCATAACAACCACAACTCGGAGTAAGCAGTAATGGCTCGACTCAAGCGGACCCTCTCGCTGGGCGCGGTGGTGCTGTTCGGCATCGCCTACATGACCCCCATCATCGTCCTCGGCACCTTCGGCATCCTCGCCGACACCACCGGCGGCGTGGTGCCCGCGGCGTACCTCGTGGCCTCGGTGGCGATGCTCTTCACCGCGCTCAGCTACGGGCGCATGGCCGCCGCCTTCCCGGTGGCCGGCTCGGCCTACACGTACGTGCGCAAGTCCATCAGCCCCAAGCTGGGCTTCCTCGCCGGCTGGGGCGTGCTGCTGGACTACCTGTTCCTGCCCATGGCCATCTGGCTGATCGGCGCGGCCTACCTGCACTCGGCCTTCCCGGCGGTGCCCCAGGCGCTGTGGGTGCTGGCCTTCATCGGGGTGACCACCGGCATCAACGTCATCGGCCTGCGCCTGGCGAAGAACGTCAACGGCGTGCTGATGCTGGTGCAGTTCCTGGTGCTGGCGGCCTTCGTGCTGCTGGCGGTGCACTACGTGCTGGGTGACGCCAGCAAGCCGCTGTGGTCGCTGGAACCCTTCTTCAAGGAAGGCGTGCAGCTGCCGCTGATCATGAGCGGCGCGGCCATCGCCTGCTATTCGTTCCTGGGCTTCGACGCGGTCAGCACGCTGACCGAGGAAACCCACGAGCCGCACAAGAACATCCCGCGCGCCATCCTGCTGATCACCCTGATCGGCGGCTTCATCTTCATCGCCGCCAGCTACTTCGTGCAGCTGGCGCACCCGTCCACCGAGTTCCAGAACGCCGACTCGGCGGCCTACGAGATCGCCCGCAACATCGGCGGCGACCTCTTCGTCAGCATCTTCCTCATCGGCCTGATCGTCGGCCAGTTCACCTCGGGCCTGTCGGCCCAGGCCAGCGCCTCGCGCCTGCTGTTCGCCATGGGCCGCGACGGCGTGCTGCCCAAGGCCTTCTTCGGCACCCTGAGCGAGCGCTTCGGCACCCCGGTGGGCAGCATCGTGCTGTGCGGCGTGGTGGCCCTGCTGGCGCTGGAGATGGACGTGACCACCTCCACCTCGTTCATCAACTTCGGCGCCTTCCTGGCCTTCAGCCTGGTCAACCTGTCGGTGATCTTCCACTACTGGATCGCCCGCGGCGAACGCGGCCTGCGCGGCGCGGTGCTGTTCCTGGCGTTCCCGCTGATCGGCCTGGTCGCCGACCTGTGGCTGATGGTCAGCCTCGACCACCTGGCCATCTACCTGGGCCTGGCCTGGCTCACCGCCGGGGTGGTCTACCTGGCCGTGCTCACCGGCGGCTTCCGTCAGCAGCCGCCGGAGATGCACTTCGAGGAAGCCTGACTCAGGCCGGGTGCGGGCCGGCGTGCACGCGCCGGCCGCGCTCGCCTGACATAGGTTCCGGTTCGGCGCCCGCGGCGAGGTCGCGGGCGTCGGCGTGCTCGGCGCTGGACAACTCGCTGGCGTTGAAGCCGGTGATGCGCAGCAGCGCCAGGGTGCAGGCCAGCGAAACCGCGGCGTAGAGCCCCGAGGCGATGGCCACGCCGACGATGCTGCCGCTGCTGTTGAGGATCCACTGGGCCAGCACCGGGGTGCCGCCGCCCACCAGCAGCGAGCACAGCTGGTAGGCCAGCGACAGCCCGGTGTAGCGCACCCGGGCCGGGAAGGCGCGGGCGAGGATGCCGCCCACCGCGCCGTAGAACATCGCGTGGGGCACCGTGGCCAGGCACATGCCCACGGCGGCTATCCAGTAGACCTTGGTTTCCACGGCGAAGAACATCGCCGGCATCAGGATGAACTCCGGCAGCACCATCAGGCACACCGCCTTGCGCATGTCGATGCGCGAGGTCAGCAGCGCGCCCAGCGGCTGGGTGATGAACTGCACCACCAGGGCGATGACGATGATGCTGAGGAAGGTGCCCTGGCTGTAGCCGAGGGCCTTGGTCGCCCAGGACAGCGCGAAGGTGCTCTTGAAGTAGGTGACGTGGATCACCGGCAGCACCCCGGCGCCCAGCAGCACGATCAGCCAGTGCTTGCGCAGCACTTCCGCCAGCGGCAGCTTCACGGTCTTGTTCTGCTGCAGCAGGCGCTTCATGTCCTCCGACTCCTCCAGCTTCAGGCGGATGACCATGCCGACGATCACCAGCACCGCCGAGATCAGGAACGGGATGCGCCAGCCCCAGAGGATGAACTCCGGCGTGGGCAGGGCGCTGAGGGCGAAGAACACCAGCGTCGCCAGCAGGTTGCCGGTGGGCGAGCCCTGCTGGGCGAAGGCGGCGTAGAGAATGCCCTTGCCCCTGGGCGCGCTTTCGCTGGCGATGAGGATGGCGCCGCCCCATTCGCCGCCCACGGCGATGCCCTGGATGACGCGCAGCAGTACCAGGGCGATGGGCGCCCACACGCCGATCTGCGCGTAGACCGGCAGCAGGCCGATGCAGGTGGTGGCGATGCCCATCATGATCAGGGTGATCACCAGGGTGGTCTTGCGGCCGATGCGGTCGCCCAGGTGGCCGAAGATGATGCCGCCCAGCGGACGGGCGACGAAGCCGGACCAGAGGGTGACGAAGGACAGCAGCGTGGCCAGGCCCGGGTCCATGTCGGCGGGGAAGAACACCTTGCCGAACACCAGGGCGGCGGCCAGGCCGTAGATGTAGAAGTCGTACCACTCGATGGTGGTGCCGATGAAGGAAGCGATACCGGCCTTGCGGGCCTTCCTGTGCTGTTCGGCGTCGGAGAGGGGAGTCGTGCGGGGCATGGGCAAATCCTGCTTATTGTTTTTGTCGCCGACGCGCAGGCCCCGCCCGCACCCTCCGGGGGAGGGCGCGGGGTGGCGACTGGCGTGCGTCGGTGTTGGCCCGGGTTGGCTCGGAGTCTATGCGGGGGCCCTGCGGATCAATAGTTTTTTAATCTTATGGTGTGATAAGCGATTCCGTATCGACGCCCGCCTCGGCCTCGGCCAGGCACTCGCGCAGGGTGGCCAGGAAGCCCTGGGCCGCCTGCGGCGCATCCTGCACGGCGAGGATGGCGTGGATCTCCGAGCGCGCGCCGCTCTGCTCGATCTCCAGGTAGCTCACGTCGTTCTTCCAGGCCAGGCACAGCGTCTTGGGCAACAGCGCCACGCCCATGCCCAGGCCGACCATGGCCGCGATGGTCTGCCACAGCCGCGCCTCGTGGCGGATGTGCGGGCTGAAGCCGGCGTCCACGCAGCGGGCGATGATCAGGTCGTGGTAGTGCGGCGACAGGCTGCGCGGGAATAGGATGAAACCCTCGTCGCGCAGCTCGGCGAGGTCGATGCGCGCCTGCCCGGCCAGGCGGTGCCCGGCCGGCAGGCAGCAGAGGAAGGGGTCGGCGACCAGGCATTCGGAGACGATCCCCGGCGGCAGCCTGGCCCAGTGCACGAAGCCGATGTCGATCTGCCCGCGCTGCAGCGCCAGGGCCTGCTCGGAGGTGTTCATCTCCATCAGCAGCACCTCCATGTTCGGCTGCTGCGCCTCGAAGCGCGCCATGGCCCGGGGCAGGCCGCGGTAGAGCATGGAGTTGACGAAGCCCACGCGCAGCTGGCCCACCGCGCCCTCGGCGGAAAGCCGCGTCAGGCGCTTCACCTTCTCGGCCTGCAGCAGCAGGTCGCGCGCCTCGTCCAGCAGTACCTGGCCGGCATTGGTCAGCTTCACCGACTTGTTGTTGCGCACCAGCAGCTGGATGCCCAACTGCTCCTCCAGCTTCTTGATGTCGAAGCTCAGCGCCGGCTGGGAGATGAACAGGCGCGCGGCGGCGCGGCCGAAGTGCAGCTCTTCGGCGACGGCGATGAAATAGCGCAGTTGCTTGAGGTCCATGGCAGGGCACCGGGTTTCTACGATTTGTTTTTCTTATCGTGGATGATTTTTATTGTATTGGATACTTATCGTCACGCTCTCCTAGTCTCGGCGCCAGAACAAGACACGGAGACGCGCCATGACCGCTATGCCCGAGATAGGCCCCGAAGACGCCCTGAACATTCCCGACAGCCGGGGCATGAACCTGTATGCGTGCGACCCGTCGCTGCGGCGCCTGCTCGAGGTCTACCTGCCGCCGGAGGTGCTGGCGCAGTGGCAGGACACCCTCGAAGGCCTCGGCGCCCGCGCCGGCGACGAGCTGGACGTGCTGGCCCTGTCGGCCGACAGGAACCCGCCCGTGCTGGCCCCGCGCACCCGCCGCGGCGAGGACCTGCAGAGCATCCGCAAGCATCCGGACTACGTCGCCCTGGAGCGCGTGGCCTATTCGGAACTCGGCCTGGCCTCCATGAGCCACCGCCCCGACGGCCCGCCGCCGCTGGTGAAGTACGCGCTCACCTACCTGTTCGTGCAGGCCGAGTTCGGCCTGTGCTGCCCGGTCAGCATGACCGACTCGCTGACCCGCACCCTGCGCAAGTTCGGCTCGCCCGAGCTGGTGGCGCGCTACCTGCCGTCGCTGGCCTCGCGTGACTTCGACAGCCTGTTCCAGGGCGCCATGTTCATGACCGAGCAGGCCGCCGGCTCCGACGTGGCCCGTACCCGCACCCTGGCGCGGCTGGAGGAGGGGGAGTGGAAGCTGTACGGCGACAAGTGGTTCTGCTCCAACCCCGACGCCGACCTGGCCATGGTCCTGGCCCGCCCCGAAGGAGCGCCCGAGGGCATGAAGGGCGTGACCCTGTTCCTGCTGCCCAGGCACCGCCCGGACGGCTCGCGCAACGCCTACCGCATCCTGCGCCTGAAGGACAAGCTGGGCACCCGCTCCATGGCCAGCGGCGAAATCTGCCTGGAAGGCGCCAGCGCCTACCTGATCGGCGAGGTCGGCCGCGGCTTCCAGCAGATGGCCGACATGGTCAACATGTCGCGCCTGTCCAACGGCGTGCGCGCCGCCGGCCTGATGCGCCGGGCGTTGAGCGAGGCGCTGTTCATCGCCCGCCACCGCCGCGCGTTCGGCAAGCACCTGGTCGACATGCCGCTGATGCAGAAGCAGTTGCTGAAGCTGATGCTGCCGGCCGAGCAGGCGCGCTCCATGTTCATGCAGATCGCCACCCTGCTGCCGCGCGCCGACGGTGGTGATGCCGAGGCGCAGAAGTGCGTGCGCATCCTCACCCCGCTCATCAAGTTCCGCGCCTGCCGCGATGCGCGACGGGTCACCGGCGACGCCATGGAGGTGCGTGGCGGCGTCGGCTACATCGAGGAATGGAGCGACGCGCGCCTGGTACGCGATGCCCACCTGGGCTCGATCTGGGAGGGCACCAGCAACATAGTCGCGCTGGACATCGCCCGCGCCGTCACCCGCGAGCAGGCCCTGGCGCCGCTGCACCGCTACCTGCGCGGCCTGCTGGCCGAGAGCAACCTACCGGACGCCAGCCGCACCCGCTTCGAGGCGCTGCTGGAGCGCAGCGTGGCGCTCATGGCCGAAGTGGCCGAGGGCCGCCAGGACGAGCAGGTGCGCCAGGCCGGCAGCGCGCTCTACCACATCTGCAGCGCCATCTTCATGGCCTGGGAAGCCGGCCGCCAGGCCAGCGACCGCCGGCGCCTGGCCCTGGCCCACCTGGTGCTGCAGCACAAGCTGCTGCCGCGCGACCCGCTGGGCCTGCAGGGCAGTCCGGCCGTGCTGGCCCGGCTGCTCGACGAAGGCGAGCTGAGCCTGGACGAGGCCATGCAGCTGCTGCCCGCCTGATTCCCCGCAACCGACAAGAACCGACAAGAATCAACAAGAGAGTTGCCATGAACCACGAGACCGGTGCCCTGCGTGGCCTGAAAGTCATCGACCTGAGCCGCGTGCTGGGCGGCCCCTACTGCTCCCAGGCCCTGGCCGACCACGGCGCGCAAGTGATCAAGCTGGAACCCCCGGGCGGCGACGAGACGCGCGGCTGGGGCCCGCCCTTCGAGGGCGACACCGCGTCCTACTTCCGCGGCGTCAACCGCAACAAGAAGGGCATCGCCGTCGACCTGTCGCGGCCCGAGGGCATCGAGCTGCTGCTGCAGCTGCTGGAAGGCGCCGACGTGCTGATCGAGAACTTCAAGCCCGGCACCCTGGCGCGCTGGGGCATCGGCTACGCCGAGGTGCTCAGCCAGCGCTTCCCGCGGCTGATCCACTGCGCGGTGTCCGGCTTCGGCGCCGACGGCCCGCTCGGCGGGCTGCCCGGCTACGACGCCGCCATCCAGGCCATGGCCGGGCTGATGAGCGTTAACGGCGAGGCCGAGGGCTGCCCGCTGCGCATCGGCCTGCCCATCGTCGACATGGTCACCGGGCTGAACGCCGTGGCCGGCATCCTGCTGGCGCTGCACGAGCGCGAACGCAGCGGGCGCGGGCAGTCGGTGGACATCGCCCTGTACGACTGCGGCATCTCGCTGCTGCACCCGCACCTGCCGAACCACTTCGCCTCCGGCCGCACGCCGCGGCGCACCGGCAACGCCCACCCGAACATCGCCCCCTACGACAGCTACCGCACCGGCACCGAGCCGATCTTCCTCGCCGTGGGCAACGACCGCCAGTTCGCGAAACTCTGCGAGTACCTGGGCGCCGGCGGGCTGGCGCAGGACCCGCGCTTCGCCGACAACGGCCAGCGCCTGGTCAACCGCGAGGCGCTCAAGCAGGCGCTGGAAGACCACCTGGCGGCGCACGACGGCCGCGAGCTGGCCGAGCGGCTGATCCGCCTGGGCGTGCCCTGCGGCGCCGTGGCCACGGTGGACCGCGTGGTGGAGCACCCGCACACCCGCCACCGCGGCCTGGTGGTGCAACTGGGCGACTACCGCGGCATCGCCTCGCCGGTGAAGCTCTCTCGTACCCCGGCCAGCTACCGCAGCGCGCCGCCGGCCCTGGGCGGCGACACCCGCGAAGTCCTCACGGAACTGGGCCTGGCGCCCGAGACCATCGAGGCCCTGTACCGGCTCGGCATCGTCTGCGGCTGAGCCCGCCAACCGCCTGGAGAACACATGAACAAGAACAACAAGAGCTCTGTTTTCCTCTTCACCACCCTGGCCGCCAGCGGCCCGGCCCTGGCCGACGGCTTCCTGGAGGACGGCAGGGCCAGCCTGGGGCTGCGCAACTTCTACATGAACCGCGACTTCCGCGACGGCGCCGGGCGCTCGAAGAGCGAGGAGTGGGCCCAGGGCTTCCTCCTCGACTACCGCTCGGGCTATACCGCCGGCACCCTGGGCGTGGGCCTGGACGTGCTCGGCAAGCTCGGCGTCAAGCTCGACTCCAGCCCCGAGCGCAGCGGCACCGGCCTGCTGCCGGTGCAGGGCGACGGCCGCGCGGCGGACGACTACGCGCGGCTCGACCCCACCGCCAAGCTGCGCCTGTCGCGCACGGAGCTGAAGCTCGGCGCCCTGGTGCCCAAGCTGCCCACGGTGCAGCCCAACTACGGGCGGCTGTTCCCCCAGGTGTTCCAGGGCGGCCTGCTGACCTCCAGCGAATTCGACGGCCTGACCCTCAACCTGGGCCGGCTGGACGAAGTGAGCCAGCGCAACGAGGCCGGCACCAGCGACCTGGCGCTGTACAACCGCAACGGCCGCTTCGCCGCGGCGGCGCGGGCCGACCACTTCTACCTGGGTGGGCTGGACTACCGCTTCACCGCGAACTGGACCGGCAGCTACCACTACGGCCAGCTGGAGGACGTGTACGACCAGCACTTCCTCGGCCTCAAGGGCCGCACGCCGATCGGCGCCGACAGCCTGGAGGCCGACCTGCGCCTGGCCATCAGCCGCGACGCCGGCGCCGGGCACGGCGGGCGCATCGACAACCGCGCCTTCAACGGCCTGTTCACCTACCGCCTGCACAACGGCCACGCCTTCGGCCTGGGCTTCCAGGCGATGGACGGCGCCAGCGCCTACCCCTACCTGGACGGCACCGACCCCTACCTGATCGACTTCGGCCAGTACGGCGACTTCGCCGAGGCCGGGGAAACCTCCTGGCAGCTGCGCTACGACTACGACTTCGCGCCCCTGGGCCTGCCCGGCCTGAGCTTCATGACGCGCTACTTCAGCGGCCATGGCGCCGAACCGACGGCCGGCGGCGGCAGCCGCGAATGGGAGCGCAACAGCGACATCCGCTACGTGCTGCAGGGCGGCCCGCTGAAGGGCCTGGGCCTGACCTGGCGCAACGCGACCTACCGCTCCGGCTTCAGCCGCGACGTGGACGAGAACCGGGTGTACCTGAGCTACGAGGTGGCGTTGTTCTGACGGTGGAAGAGGGCGGGGCGCGGTCTATGCTTTCGGGCCGGCCCGTCATCGGCAAAGGAGAACAGCATGAGCGACCGCCGCGTCACCTTCTACCATTCCCCGCAGACCCGTTCCTCCGGCACCCTGGCGCTGCTGGAGGAGCTGGGCGCCGACTATGACCTGCAACTGCTCAACATGCAGGCCGGCGAGCAGCGCCAGCCGGCGTACCTGGCGATCAACCCGATGGGCAAGGTCCCGGCCATCGGCCATGGCGAGGCGCTGGTGACCGAGCAGGGCGCCGTCTACATCTACCTCGCCGACCTCTACCCGGAAGCCGGGCTGGCGCCGGCCATCGGCGACCCGCTGCGCGGGCCCTACCTGCGCTGGCTGGTGTTCTATGGCTCCAGCTTCGAGCCGGCGGTGACCGACCGCTCTCTCGGCCGCGAGCCGGCGCCCCCGGCGCGCAGCCCCTACGGCGATTTCGAGACGGTGATGAAGGTCATCGACGCCCAGCTGGAGAAAGGCCCCTACCTGCTCGGCGAACGCTTCACCGCGGCGGACGTGCTCTGGGGCTCGGCGCTGGCCTGGACCACGCATTTCGGCATAGTGCCGAAGACCCCGGCCATCGAGCGCTACATCGCGAAAGTCACCGCGCGCCCGTCCTTCGCCAAGGTCGCCGAGCGGGATGCGCAGTGGCATGCGGAACACGCCAAGGCGGCAGGCAAGCCGTAGGAGCAACTGTCTTGCAGGACGTGCCGGGGTGTTCTTCGTAGGAGCGAGCTTGCTCGCGAACACACTCCGCTGCGGGGCCCATTCGCGAGCAAGCTCGCTCCTACGAGAAGCCATGCTCGCCTGCACTGTAGGAGCGGACTCTGTCCGCGATTTCACGCGCAGGGCACGCCTACAGGGAATGGCGCGGATGGGGCGGCGGTAGGAGCGGATCTTATCCGCGAAGCGCGCCGGAACCTCTGGCTATCGCGGACAAGGTCCGCTCCTACGGGTGGGAATGCCATGCCTTGGGGTAGGGCGTATAACCGTTCGCGGTCATACGCCGCCGTTCCGAGCGCCGTGGCCGAATCCGTGCATTTCGATCGGCGGATAACGCTTCGCGTTATTCGCCCTACGCAATGTCTCAACCCTTCGCCGCGCTGACCCCTTCCAGGGTGGCGAAGGAGGTGTCCTTGGCCGTCAGCAGGAAGTCGCGCATGAAGGGGGCGTCCAGCATGTCCGCGCGGATGGCCGCGTACAGGGTGCAGTACAGGCCCTTCTCGCCCAGGCGCCGGGCGGTGACGTAGCCGCGCGAGCTGTATTCGTGCAGCGCCCAGTTGGGCAGGCTGCACACGCCGCGGCCGGAGGCCACCAGCTGCATCATCATCACCGTCAGCTCCGAGGTGCGCACCTGGGCCGGCTCGACGTCAGCCGGTTCGAGGAAGCGGGTGAAGATGTCCAGGCGGTCGCGCTCGATGGGGTAGGTGATCAGCGTCTGGTTGGCCAGGTCTTCCGGCACTATGTAGGGCTTGCTGGCCAGCGGGTGCTGGTTGTCCACCGCCAGCAGCGCCTCGTAGGTGAACAGCGGCACGTAGGTGATGCCGGCGATGTCCACCGGGTCGGAGGTCACCACCAGGTCGAGGTCGCCGCGGGCCAGGGCCGGCAGGGGGGCGAAGGAGAAGCCCGAGGCCAGGTCCAGCTCCACTTCCGGCCAGGCGTCGCGGAACTGGTCGATGGTCGGCATCAGCCACTGGAAGCAGCTGTGGCACTCGATGGCCATGTGCAGGCGCCCGGCGGTGCCGCCGGCCAGGCGCGCCAGGTCGCGCTCGGCGGTGCGCATCTGCGGCAGCAGGGCGTCGGCCAGCTGCAGCAGGCGCAGGCCGGCGCTGGTGAAGCGCACCGGCTTGGTCTTGCGGATGAACAGCGACAGGCCCAGGCGGTCCTCCAGTTCCTTGAACTGGTGGGACAGGGCGGACTGGGTCAGGTGCAGGCGTTCGGCGGCTTCCACCAGGCTGTCGGCTTCACGCAGGGCGTGGAGGGTTTTCAGATGACGAATCTCGAGCATGGCGCCGCACCCAACATGAGGAAAACTTGATTTCAACGCGAGTGGGTTGAGTCTGTCTCATACGCGGCCCGCTGTCGACCTGTCCGTACCCCACCCGGCCTACCAGCTCAGGTAGAACATGCCCTTGGCCAGCAGCACTATGCCCAGGACGTGGGCGAAGACGCTGTAGTGGATGGCCCGCGAGCTCCGTCCAGTCATGCCGCCGCTGTGCATCAGGTACATCGCGCAGAGGAAGTGGCAGAGCACGCTGGCGGCCAGCAGCAGCTTCAGGCTCAGCAGGGTGGCGAAGGGCGAGTCCAGCGGATGGGCCAGCAGCGGCAGGTAGCGCAGCTTGAGCATGCCCAGGCCGCTGCCGAAGAGGGTCAGGATCACCCAGGGCATCACCCGCCGCAGGCGCTGGCCGAGGGCGCGCTCCACCGTGCGCAGGGCGGCCTCCGGCACGTGGCGGCGCACCCGCTCGAGGATCAGCACCTCGAAGAACACGGTGCCGACGAAGGCGATGGCGGCCAGCAGGTGCAGGACCAGCAGGATCGGATAGCTCATGAGCACCCCTCGGGTGGACGGCGGCGGTCTTAGCACCATGCCGGGCCGGCCGCGCCCGCGCCATGACGCCGGTCAGCCCGGTGGCGACCGCTCGGCGCCTTTCATCAAAGTGTCACGGTTGTGTGGCAGAGCGCTCCACGGAAATTCATCAGAATCGGGTTCCACTGGGGTTCTGCATTCCGGATTTTCACATGCGTGCGTTTCTGCTGGCGCTGGCCCTCTCGTGCCTGGCGCCCCTCACTGCCTTTGCCGGCGATCGTTGCGATCCACGGGTACCCACCGACACCCTGAACGTGGGCGACGTGCGCCTGGCCTACCAGAGCATAGGCTCGCCGAAGGACCCGACCCTGCTGCTGATCATGGGCCTGGGCGGCCAGCTCATCCACTGGCCCGACGAAGTGGTGCAGACCCTCTGCCAGCAGGGCTTCCGCGTCATCCGCTACGACAACCGCGACGTCGGCCTGAGCGCCTGGCGCGTGCCCACGCCCGGCGCCAACCTCACCTACGAGGTGATCCGCTACCGCCTCGGCCTGCCGGTCAGCGCGCCCTACAGCCTCACCGACATGGCCTGGGACGCCCTGCGCCTGCTGGACGCGCTGCACATCGAGCAGGCCCACGTGCTGGGCGCGAGCATGGGCGGGATGATCGCCCAGCACGTCGCCGACCTTGCGCCGCAGCGGGTGCTCAGCCTGACCCTGGTGATGACCAGCTCCGGCGCCGAGGGCCTGCCGGCGCCCAGCGACAGCCTGCTGAAACTGCTGGCCCGGCGCGAGGCGGGCAGCCGCGAGCAGGCCATCGAGCAGCAGGCCGACCTGCTGGCCGCGCTCGGCAGCCCGGAGGTGAAGGACGACCGCCAGCAACTGCTGCACCAGGCGGCGCAGTCCTACGACCGTGCCTTCAACCCCGAGGGCGTGCAGCGGCAGATGCTGGCGATCCTCGCCGAGCCCAGCCGCGTCGACCTGCTCAACCGCCTGGACGTGCCCACCCTGGTGATCCATGGCACTGCCGATCCGTTGTTGCCGGTGATGCATGGGGTGCATGTGGCGGCGCATATCCGCGGCGCCGAGCTGAAGCTCATTCCGGGCATGGCCCATCGTTTCCAGGAAGCCTTCAAGGCGCCGCTGCTGGCGGCGGTGCTGCCTTACCTGCGGGCGCACCAGACGGCGGGGCATGTGGCGCAGCTTTAACGTTGCGCTGAGGTGTTTTCGTAGGAGCGAGCTTGCTCGCGAATTGGTGTTTGCCGGTGGCGTAGGTGCTGGGTTCAAGAGCGCCCTCTCCCCAGCCCTCTCCCTGAAGGGAGAGGGGGCTTGTCCGTGCCGAGAGAAGGAATGGTTTCAGCCGGAAACCCCAGGTGTTGCCGGCTGACTCAGGAATACCAAAGCGCTCCGAACGGTCCCCTCTCCCTTCAGGGAGAGGGTTAGGGAGAGGGAGCGGAGTTGAGCTGGCCTAATGATCTTGGACACCTTCATCGGGCGCTATCATGGCGCCCAACTGGAGGCAAAAATAGTGCGAAAGTCCTATTCAAATGAATTCAAAATCAAGACTGCCGAGATGGTGCTTGATGGCGGGATGTCCGT
>NZ_JAZAQP010000085.1:0-13925 GCF_036231725.1 Pseudomonas sp. JH-2
GCTTGATTTTCAAGCTCTTTCAGCGCTTCGTCGCTGGGAGTGGTGCGCATTATAGGGACTTCAGAATGCCCGTCAACACTTTTCTGAAAGAATCTTCAGCGCGATGCGAAACGGGCTCGCAGAGCCGGCAGTTGCCGCGCCACCGGCGGTAGGCGCAGCAACAGCAGGAATACGCCCACGGCGGCATACAACGACCAGCGTTCGAGGTCCGAACGCACGACCCACAACATATGCAGCAGGCCAAGGGCGAGGATGAGATAGACCAGCCGGTGCAGTTTCTTCCAGCCACTACCCAGCTTGCGCATGCTGTATTTGTTGGAAGTCAGCGCCAGGGGCAGCAGGCAGAGAAGGCCCAGGGCCCCGACGATGATGTAGGGCCGCTTGCGCAATTCGACACCCAGCTGCGCCCAGTCCAGGCCGAGGATGAACACGCAATAGGCGCACAGGTGCAGGCATATATAGGTGAAGCACCACAGGCCGAGCTGCCGGCGCACCAGGATCCAGCCGTTCCAGCGCGTCAGTTTCTGCAGCGGGGTCATGGCCAGGGTCAGCAGCAACAGGACCAGGCCGCCCTGCCCCAGGTTGTCGACCAGCACCTTGCCCGGGTCCGGCCCCAGGGCGAAGACCCAGGCCTGGTACAGCCAATAGAGCGGCGGCGACAGCGCCAGCAGGAATACGCTGGCGCGCCACACGGGATTTCGCATCTGCATCAGTAGTTCTTCCTCAGGTCCATCCCCGCGTACAGCGAGGCCACTTCGTCGGCGTAGCCGTTGAACATGAGGGTGGGACGAACATTGGGGCTGAATAGTCCACTGGGCAGGCGCCGCTCGCGGGCCTGGCTCCAGCGCGGGTGGTCCACCGTCGGGTTGACGTTGGCATAGAAGCCATACTCGTCGGGCGCCAGGCTTTCCCAGGTGGTCTTCGGCTGCTCGGCGACGAAGCTGATGCGGATGATCGACTTGGCGCCCTTGAAGCCGTACTTCCAGGGCACGATCAGGCGCAGCGGCGCGCCGTTCTGGTTGGCCAGGACGCGGCCATACATGCCCACGACCAGAATCGCCAGGGGGTGCATGGCCTCATCCATCCGCAGCCCTTCCACGTAGGGCCAGTCGATCAGGGCGAAGTTGGATTGCACGCCGGGCATACGCTCGCGGTCGACCAGGGTCTCGAAGCGCAGGTACCTGGCATTGCCCGTCGGCTCGACGCGCTTGATCAGCTCCGACAGCGGGAAGCCGATCCAGGGGATGACCATGGACCAGGCCTCCACGCAGCGCAGGCGATAGATGCGCTCTTCCAGGCGGTAGGGCTTGATGAAGTCCTCGAGGGCGTACTTGCCGGGCTTCGCCACCTCGCCATCGATCACCACCGACCAGGGTTCGGTCTTCAGCGCGCCGGCGTTGGCGGCCGGGTCGCCCTTGTCCGGGCCGAACTCGTAGAAGTTGTTGTAGGTGGTCGCATCCTTGAAGGGGGTGATGCTCTCCCCCTGCACGGTGACGGCATCCCATTTGGTCGAGGGGAGCTTTTCGCTGAACCAGCCCGGCGTGCTGGCCGCGGCCTCGACATCGGCATAGCGGGAAGGATCGGCCAACCCCATGGCCGGCAGGCCGGCAAGGGCGGCGCCTGCCGCGCTGGCGGCGAGGAAACGGCGGCGGGAAAGGTAGAGAGCTTCGGGGGTGACTTCCGATTCGTGGCAATCGGAGGGTCGGGCAATACGGATCAGCATGGCGGGCTCCGCAACGACTGGCTGTGTGCGCCAATAGACTGCGGAGCCCGGGGGAAATTACATCAGCTCGGGCGACGACGGCGGCGCAGTTGCAACAAGTATTGCACCGGACCGGACGCGGCATAAGCGAGGAACAGCAGCAGCAGGATGCGCGGCGGGTCGGTGAAGACCACGGCGAAGGCCAGCACCACCACCAGGATCGCCACGAAGGGCACGCGGCCACGCAGGTCGAGGTCCTTGAAGCTGTGGTACTTGATGTTGCTGACCATCAGCATGCCGGCGGCGGCGACCATCAGCGCGACCAGCAGGGAGACCTTGGCGCCCTGGATCTCGAAGTCGGCGAAGGCCCACACGGTGCCGGCCACCAGGGCCGCGGCGGCCGGGCTGGCCAGGCCGATGAAGTAGCGCTTGTCGGCCTTGCCCACCTGGGTGTTGAAGCGTGCCAGGCGCAGCGCGGCACCGGCCACGTAGATGAAGGCGACCATCCAGCCGACCTTGCCCAGGCTGCTCAGCGCCCATTCGAAGGCGACCAGCGCCGGGGCCACGCCGAAGGCGACCATGTCCGACAGCGAGTCGTACTCGGCGCCGAACGCGCTCTGGGTGTTGGTCAGGCGCGCGACGCGACCGTCCAGGCCATCCAGGACCATGGCGACGAAGATGGCGATGGCGGCATTGGAGAAGTCGCCGCTCATGGCGTTGATGATGGCGTACAGGCCGGTGAACAGCGCCGCGGTGGTGAACAGGTTGGGCAGCAGGTAGATGCCGCGGTGGCGGACCTTGCGGCCGTCGGCGTCGTGCCCTTCCTCGACGTGCTCGTCGATGGGCAGCAGGCTTTCGGTTTCTTCGGAGGCCTTGTTCGGCTCCTCGGGACCTTCACTCATGGAGACTTCCTTAGGGAACTCAGCGGAATACGATCGAGCGCGGGGCACGGACGCCCTGGCGCACAGGCTTTATACCAGAACCCTGCGCAAGAACGAAAAAACGCGGCCGGAGCCGCGTTTCTTCGAGTGTCGGAAAGCCCTTAGTTCTTGGACTTGTCGACGATCTTGTTGGCGGCGATCCAGGGCATCATGGCGCGCAGCTGCTCGCCGATGACTTCGATGCCATGGGCCGCGTTGTTGCGGCGGTAGGCGGTCATCGACGGGTAGTTGGTGGCGCCTTCGCTGATGAACATCTTGGCGTATTCGCCGTTCTGGATGCGCTTGAGGGCATTGCGCATGGCAGCACGGGATTCGGCGTTGATGACTTCCGGGCCGGTCACGTACTCGCCGTACTCGGCGTTGTTGGAGATCGAGTAGTTCATGTTGGCGATGCCGCCTTCGTACATGAGGTCGACGATCAGCTTCAGTTCGTGCAGGCACTCGAAGTAGGCCATTTCCGGCGCGTAACCGGCTTCGACCAGGGTTTCGAAACCGGCCTTGACCAGCTCGACGCAACCGCCGCACAGAACGGCCTGCTCGCCGAACAGGTCGGTTTCGGTCTCGTCCTTGAAGGTGGTTTCGATGATGCCGGTGCGGCCGCCGCCGACGCCGCAGGCGTAGGACAGGGCGACGTTCTTGGCGTTGCCGGAAGCGTCCTGGTAGATGGCGATCAGGTCAGGGATGCCGCCGCCCTTGACGAACTCGGAGCGCACGGTGTGGCCCGGGGCCTTCGGCGCGATCATGATCACGTCGAGGTCGGCACGCGGTACGACCTGGTTGTAGTGGATGGAGAAGCCGTGGGCGAAGGCCAGGGTAGCGCCCTTCTTCAGGTTCGGCTCGATCTCGTCCTTGTACAGGCGGCCCTGGAACTCGTCCGGGGTCAGGATCATCACCAGGTCGGCGGCGGCGACGGCGCTCGGCACGTCAGCCACTTTCAGGCCATGGTTCTGCGCCTTGACGGCGGACGGCGAGCCCGAACGCAGGCCGACGGTGACGTCGACGCCGGAGTCCTTCAGGTTGCAGGCATGGGCATGGCCCTGGGAACCGTAACCGATGATGGCAACTTTCTTGCCCTGGATGATGGAGAGGTCACAGTCTTTATCGTAGAAAACGCGCATTTGGGTAATTCCCCTGGTCTAGTGGCCTCGTGGGCCGTCTTTCAAATTCAGATGCTGAGAGTCTTGTCGCCACGGGCGATGCCGGTCACCCCGGTCCGCACCGTCTCGATGATCGCAGCAGTACCGATGGCCTGGATGAAGCTGTCGAGCTTGTCGCTGGTGCCGGCCAGCTGCACGGTGTAGACGCTGCTGGTGACGTCGACGATCTGCCCGCGGAAGATGTCGGTGGTGCGCTTGACCTCGGCGCGCTGGGCGCCGGTGGCCTTGATCTTCACCAGCATCAGCTCGCGCTCGATGTGGGCGCTTTCCGACAGGTTCACCAGCTTCACCACCTCGATCAGCTTGTTGAGGTTCTTGGTGATCTGCTCGATGACTTCGTCATGGCCGGCCGTGGTCAGGGTGAGGCGCGACAGGGTCGGGTCCTCGGTCGGCGCCACGGTCAGGGTCTCGATGTTGTAGTTGCGCTGGGAGAACAGGCCGACCACGCGGGACAGCGCGCCGGGTTCGTTTTCCAGCAGCAGGGAAATGATGTGTCGCATGATCAGGTACGCTCCGTCTTGCTCAGCCACATGTCGCGCATCGCACCGCCGCGGATCTGCATCGGGTAGACGTGCTCGCTGGTGTCGACCTGGATGTCGAGGAAGACCAGGCGGTTCTTCATGGCGAACGCCTCTTCCATCTTCGGCTTCAGGTCCTTGAGGTCGGTGATGCGCATACCGACGTGGCCATAGGCCTCGGCCAGCTTGACGAAGTCAGGCAGGGATTCCATGTAGGAGTGCGAGTAGCGGCTGTTGTACTGCATGTCCTGCCATTGGCGGACCATGCCCAGCGCACCGTTGTTCAGGTTGACGATCTTCACCGGCAGGTCGTACTGCAGGCAGGTCGACAGCTCCTGGATGTTCATCTGGATGCTGCCTTCGCCGGTCACGCAGGCCACGTCGGCCTCCGGGAAGTTCAGCTTCACGCCCATGGCCGCGGGGAAACCGAAGCCCATGGTGCCCAGGCCACCGGAGTTGATCCAGCGGTTGGGCTTGTTGAAGCGGTAGTACTGGGCGGCGAACATCTGGTGCTGGCCCACGTCGGAGGCCACGAAGGCGTCGCCGCCGGTGACTTCCCAGAGGGTCTCGATGACGCTCTGCGGCTTGATGATGCTGCCGTCGCCCTTGTCGTAGGGGAACAGGCCGCGGTTGCCGCGCCACTCGTCGATCTGCTTCCACCAGGCGGCCAGGGCTTCCTTGTTCGGGGTCTCGCCGATTTCCTTGAGGATGGTGGCCATCTCGGCCAGCACGCTGTCCACCGGACCGACGATCGGGATGTCGGCCTTGACGGTCTTGGAGATCGAGGCCGGGTCGATGTCGACGTGGATGATCTTGGCGTTCGGGCAGAACTTGGCGGCGGTCTCGCCGTTGATGACACGGTCATCGAAGCGCGCGCCGACGGCGAAGATCACGTCCGCGTGGTGCATCGCCAGGTTGGCGGTGTAGCTGCCGTGCATGCCGAGCATGCCGACGAACTGGCGATCGTTGCCGGGGAAACCGCCCAGGCCCATCAGGGTGTTGGTCACCGGGACGTTGAGCAGGCGCGCCACTTCGGTCAGCGGCTCGGCGGCATTGCCCATGATCACGCCGCCACCGGCGTAGATGATCGGGCGCTTGGCCGACAGCAGCAGCTCGGCGGCCTTGCGGATCTGGCCGGAGTGACCGCGAACCGCGGGGCTGTAGGAGCGCAGCTTGACCTTCTTCGGATACGAATACTCGAACTTCTGGGTCGGATCGCCCATGTCCTTCGGAATATCGATCACCACCGGGCCCGGACGGCCGGACTGGGCGATGTAGAAGGCCTTCTTGATCACCTCGGGGATTTCCGAGGGATGCTTGATGATGAAGCTGTGCTTCACGATCGGCCGGGAGATACCGACCATGTCGGTTTCCTGGAAGGCATCGGTGCCGACCATGTTGCTCGCGACCTGGCCGGAGATCACCACCATCGGGATGGAGTCCATGTAGGCGGTGGCGATGCCGGTGATGGCGTTGGTCGCACCCGGGCCGGAGGTCACCAGGACCACGCCGGGCTTGCCGGTGGCGCGCGCATAGCCATCGGCCATGTGGGTAGCGGCCTGCTCGTGACGCACCAGGATGTGGGTCACTTCGTTCTCTTTGAAGAGAGCGTCGTAGATGTGCAGGAGGGCACCGCCCGGGTACCCGTAGATGTACTTAACGCCTTCGTCACGCAACGAGCGGACGACCATTTCAGCGCCGGATAAAAGCTCCACGTTGTCACCTCTAGAACGCTAAACGATCTCCCAGGGGCGGGGGACCGAAACTTGGTTGGCTGCCCGGCAGACAATTGGGCGAATGTAATCGCCGGCTACGTCGACTGCCGAATGAGCAGAACTTGGAGGCGCACCTGGTGTGTTACGGAGGGCCTCCACCCAGCGCGAGGTAACGCGAAGCAGGGTGAAACTTAGCGGCGCGGGTAGCGCCTCTTGTCTGCCGAGTAAAACCAGCTTGCGGCCGGCCCACTGCAGCGAACCTTGGATTCTTCTGATTCGGCCGCGTCAAGTCAAGCCATATATGGATTTGTGTCTGACGCAGGTTGTGATCTTTCTCTGCGGACGCATCGACACTTTTGGTTATAGTTACCCGCAGTTTCCGCATCCAAGGACCGAAACCGCATGCGACGGACGATTGTGATGGGCGCCCTGATGTTCGCCCTGAGTGCTCCGCTGATGGCCGCCCAGGTATACAAGTGGGTCGATGCCCAGGGTGTCACGCATTTCGGCGCGCAGCCGCCGCAGGGCACCGAAGCCGCCACCGTGGACACCAAGGTCGCCCCGCCGCCCTCGGGCTTCCCGCTGCCACCCAAGCCGGCCCCGGCGGCCGCGCCCTCGGCCAGCGACAAGCAGAAGGCGGCCGACGAAAAGGTGCGCCAGGAAGTCGCCAAGCAGGAGGCCGAGCGTGCGCGCTACTGCGACACCCTGCGGACCAACCTGGCCCAGCTGAAGAACAACCCGCGGGTACGGGTGGCCGACGACGACGGCGAGATGCGGCGCATCCCGGAAGAAGAACGGCAGGCCCGCATCACCCAGACCGAGCAGGACCTGCAGAAGAACTGCAACTGACCGGCGTGGCTCAGGGCGCCTCGCCGATCAGCCGGTCGAACTCGCCCAGGGCCTCGAACAGGGTGAGCATGCGCTCGCCCTCGTTCGCGTAGACCACTTCGGCGATGGAGCGGATGCCCGAGGCATGCGGCAGGTCCGCGCCGCTCTCGATGATCAGCTTCATCCGCGGCAGGAAGATCCACTGCAGCCATTGCTCCAGTTCCAGCGTATCCACACAGAACGGCTCCTGGCTGGCCAGCGCCTCGTCCGAAGGCGACTGCTCTTCCCACATGGCCAGCGCACGCAGTTCCCGCTCGATCAGCAGGAGCTGGTCGGCGATGGCAGGCAGGCGGCCGTCCATTACAGCGTCGCCTTGGCGTTCTGCCGCGCGGTAGCTGCGCCAGTCGCGTCACCCTGAGCCTCGCGGGCCTTGGCGATCACGTCCCACAGGCTGGCCTGCAGCGTCGGCCGACCGTTGGCCAGCGACAGGCCGCGGCGGGCCACCTGCTCGGCCTGGGCGGCGTCGCCCTGGGCCAGGCGTACCTGGGCGAGCTTGTAGAGCACCTGCGGCTCGCGCGGAGCGATGCGCTGGGCGCGCTCCAGGCTGGCCGAGGCGCCGTTGAGGTCGCCGCTGCCCTGCTGTTGCTGGGCGGTGGTGAGCAGCGCCAGGACCGGGCCATCGAGCTGCTCGTCGGCGGCCAGCGGCGCGTTGCGCGAGGGAATGCCGGACGGCGCCTGCACCGGCGCGGCCGGGGCCTGCTGCTGGTAGCTGGGCTGTTGCTGCTGGTAGACCGGTTGCTGGTAGGTCTGCTGGCTGAAGCCGCCGGTGGCGCTGATGTTGCTCGGCGCACTGCCGGCGGGCGCCGCCGGGGCGCTGCCATATTGCGTGCCGGGGGTGGCCGGGCCGGTGGAGATAGGCGCCGTGCCGGTCTGCGCCGGGAAGGCCTGGATCGGCGCCATGCCGGCATCCTGGGGCACCATCACGGTCACCCCGGAATCACCGGCCGGCTGCGACGCCGCACTCGGCGCGGTGTTGGCATAGGCCGGGCGGTTGGCATTGGAATAGCCGACACGCTCCTGGTTGGACACCGAGGTGCCGGAATCCTGCACCGGGATAGCGCCCTGCTGCGGGGTGGCGCAGCCGGACAGCACGGCCGCGGCGGCAGCCACGGCAAACCATGCGTTTCTCACTTCGAATCCTCTCGCCTCAATTCAGCCAGCCACGGACCCAGTCCATGACCTCGCCGGCCGGCGTCTGCTGGTTGTTACCACAGCCGGCGCCCGGCGCCGGCTCGCTTCCGCGAATATAGGGCATCTGCACGGCGCCCGGACAATTGGCGTCGCTGCCCTGGCCGGTACGCGGATCGACCCAGGCCATGCCGACATTATCCGGCACCGGCATGTCCAGCGGCAGGGGGTCGGCCTTGCGCATGAAACTGGTCCAGATCTGCAGCGCGCCGGTGGCGCCGGTGAAGGGTGTCTTGCCGTTGTCGTCGCGACCCAGCCAGACCACCGCCAGCAGGTCCTGGCCGAAGCCGGAGAACCAGCTGTCGCGGGAATCGTTGGTGGTGCCGGTCTTGCCCGCCAGGGTCAGGTTCGACGGCAGCTGGTTGTAGGCCGAGCGCGCGGTGCCTTCGCGCATCACCCGCTGCATGGCGTTCTGCAGCAGGTAGATGGAGCCCGAGTCGAAGCGCTGCTGGACCTGGAATGGATAGCGCTTGAGCGGCTGGCCGTCGGCGGCGACCACGCTGCGGATGCTGCGCAGCGGGGTGTTGAAGCCGCCGCTGGCGATGGTCTGGTACATGGTCGCCACCTGCATCGGCGTCATGGCGCCGGCGCCCAGCAGCATGGACGGGTAGGCCGGCCAGTCCACCTGCACGCCCAGGCGCTCGAGGGTCTTGAGCACGTTGGGCACGCCCAGGTCCAGGCCCAGCTTGGCGGTGGACAGGTTCAGCGAACGCGCCAGCCCCTGGTAGAGGAAGATGGTGCCGTTGGAATCGCCTTCGTAGTTCTTCGGCGTCCACACCTGGCCGTCCTTGCCCTTGATGGAGAACGGCTGGTCCTGGATCCAGGTGGTCAGGGTGTACTGGCTGGGCCGTTCGAGGGCGGTCAGGTAGACCGCCGGCTTGACCAGCGAGCCGATCGGCCGCGTGGCGTCCACCGCGCGGTTGAAGCCGGCGAAGCGCGAGTCGCGACTGCCGATCAGCGCCTGCACCTCGCCGGTCTCCGGGTTGGTCACGACCATCGCGGTTTCCGTCTGGTCCAGGCCCTTGCGCCCGGCGAAACGCTTGAAGGTCTCGGTGACCGCGGTTTCCGCCTTGTACTGCAGGATGGGGTCGAAGCTGGTGAAGATGCGCAGGCCTTCCTCGGTCAGGTCTTCCTCGCGGTAGTCCTGGCGCAGCTGGCGCTTCACCAGGTCGAGGAACGCCGGGTAGGAACTGTTGGCCATGCTGCCCTGGCGGGTCACGCCCAGGGGCGCCTGCTTGGCCGCCGTGGCCTGCTCGGGGGTGATCACGCCCTGCTCGGCGAGCACGTCGAGCACCACGTTGCGCCGCTCCATGGCGCGCTCCGGGTTGCGCCGCGGGTTGTAGTAGGACGGTCCCTTGACCATGCCCACCAGCAGCGCGATCTGCGGCAGCTTGAGCTCGGACAGCGGCTGGCTGAAGAAGTACTGGCTGGCCAGGCCGAAGCCGTTCACCGAGCGCTGGCCGTCCTGGCCGAGGAACACCTCGTTGAGGTAGCCCTCGAGGATCTCGCGCTTGTCGTAGTGCAGCTCCAGCAGCACCGCCATCATGGCTTCGGTGAGCTTGCGGCTGAGGCTGCGCTCGTTGGTCAGGAAGAAGTTCTTCACCAGTTGCTGGGTCAGGGTGCTGCCGCCCTGGCGCAGTTGCCCGGCGCTGGCGTTGACCCAGACGGCGCGGGCGATGGACTTCAGCGAAACGCCATGGTGGGACCAGAAGTCGCGGTCTTCCACCGCCACCAGGGTGTCGACCAGGTACGGCGGCACCTCGTCCAGCTTGATGAGGATGCGGTCCTCGTTGTGCGAGGGGTACATGCCGCCGATCAGCAGCGGCTCCATGCGCGCCACGTCCAGCTTGGCACCGTCGGCGCGGGACAGGCCGGCCACGTAGTCGCCGGAGAAGCGCACGCGGATGCGCTGCGCGGGCTCGGCGCCCTCGTAGAACTGGAAGCCGCGGGTGTTGAGGTCGACGGTGCCGCCGGAGACGGCCACCATGCCCGGGCCGCTGACCGCGCCGTCGCGGCGGTAGCCCAGGGCGCCGAGTTCCTGGAGGAAGTCGTCCTTGTTCAGTTTCAGGCCGACGAACAGCTCCAGCGGCCGGGCATAGACCTTGGCCGGGATGGTCCAGCGCTTGCCGGAGAACTTCTCCTGGACGACCGCATCGAGGTACACGGCGAAACCGGCCAGCACGACCAGGCCTACCAGGCTGAGCTTGAGCAGCCAGCCCAGCCACTTGCGCGACGGAGCGGGCTTTTGATTCTTACGGGAACGGGGGGATCGGGGACGCGTCATGGCGGCGCATTATACGTACTTTATCCACAGGGGACAGACGCCGAGCGAGGCGGCGTCCGGGCTCTGTCGCGGGCACGCGGCGGAACCCCGGCCATGGCGACGCAGCTTCGACCAGCGCCCGGCCGATTGGTTGCCTGCGGCGCCGCGCAAGTTTGCAGCCACCGGCGATGCCGCCATAATGCCTGCCTCCCGAATCCGGACAGCCAAGGACAATATCCCGTGAGCCAGACTCTGATCGCTGCCCTGCAGAACCCTGCCCTGTACCCCCACCCGGTGGAGCAGGTGCGGGTCATCGAAACCCACATTTCCTGGGTCCTGCTCACCGGCCAGTACGCCTACAAGATCAAGAAGCCGGTGAACTTCGGCTTCCTCGACTTCACCGACCTCGCCGCGCGCAAGCACTTCTGCGAGGAAGAACTGCGCCTGAACCAGCGCCTCACCGAGGGCCTGTACCTGGACGTGCTGCCGATCACCGGCAGCGAGGCCGCGCCGCAGCTGGGCGGCGAAGGCCCGGCGATCGAATACGCGCTCAAGTGCCGCGAATTCCCGCAGAACGCGCTGCTCAGCGAAGTGCAGGCGCGCGGCGAGCTGACCTCCGCGCACATCGACGCCCTGGCGAAGCAGATCGCCGGCTTCCACCTGCGCACCCCGCAGGTCCCGCAGGACAACCCGCTGGGTTCGGCCGAGGCGGTGATGGCGCCGGTGCGGCAGAACTTCGAGCAGATCCGCCCGCTGCTCGGCGACAAGGCCGACCTGCTGCAGCTGGACGCCCTGGAAGCCTGGGCCGAAAGCTCCTACGCCCGCCTGGAGCCGCTGCTGCAGGCGCGCAAGGCGAACGGCCTCGTCCGCGAATGCCACGGCGACATCCACCTGGGCAACGCCGCGCTGATCGACGGCCAGGTGGTGCTGTTCGACTGCATCGAGTTCAACGAGCCGTTCCGCTTCACCGACGTCTGCGCCGACTACGCCTTCCTCGCCATGGACCTCGAGGACCGCGGCCTGAAATGCCACGCGCGGCGCTTCGTCAGCCAGTACCTGGAGCTGACCGGCGACTACCAGTCCCTGGAAATCCTCAACTTCTACAAGGCCTACCGCGCCCTGGTGCGGGCCAAGATCGCCCTGTTCAGCCTGGCCCACCAGCACGACGCCGTGCAGAAGGCCGCGACCCTGCGCCAGTACCGCAACTACGCCAACCTGGCGGAGAGCTACAGCGCCATCCCCTCGCGCTTCCTGGCCCTGACCATGGGCGTTTCCGCGGTGGGCAAGAGCTCGGTGGCGCTGCGCCTGGTCGAGGCCCTGGGCGCCATCCGCCTGCGCTCGGACGTGGAGCGCAAGCGCCTGTTCGGCGAACAGCAGGACGCCCAGCGTGGCGCCCTGGAAGGCGGCATCTACAACGCCGAATCCAGCGCGGCCACCTACGAGCGCCTCAACGCCCTGGCCGGCGACATCCTGCGCGCCGGCTACCCGGTGGTGCTCGACGCCACCTTCCTCAAGCACGCCCAGCGCCAGGCCGCACGCCACATCGCCGACGACACCGGGGTGCCCTACCTGATCCTCGACTGCCAGGCGCCGGAGAACGTGATCGCCAGCTGGCTGGCCCAGCGCCAGGCGCAGGGCGGCGACCCGTCCGACGCCACCCTCGAGGTGGTGCAGGCCCAGCAAGCCGGGCGCGAGGCCCTGGACGCCGACGAGCAGGCCCACAGCAAGCGCGTCGACACCCAGGACAGTGCCAGCCTGGACACCCTGGTAAGTAGCATCCGCCAGCGCCTGCCGGGCCTCTGAGAACCGGCTCCAGCCCGGGCGTCGAGTATGCCCGGGCTGCCGTTCGTCACGCCGAGGGCGCTTTGGCGCCTGCCGATGTCACAAAGCCACATTGTCCCGCCACTGGCCCGCTACACTTCATCGTCAAGTGAGCCGGCCGTCTCCAGCAGTTCACGGCCGTCGCCGCCATGCATGACCCACCCCGTGTGCCGCATCGCAAGGACCGACGATGAACGACGAACTGCTGCATCTGAAGAATCTTGGCAAGACCTCGGCCCAATGGCTGCACGCCGTGGGCATCCACAACGTTTCCGACCTGCGCCGCCTGGGGGCGGTCGGCGCCTACCGCGCCGTTCGGGCCCGCGGCTTCAGGGCCTCCAAGGTACTGCTCTATGCCATCGAAGGGGCCCTGCTGGATGTCCACTGGAACGACCTGCCACCGGCGCACAAGGCCGACCTGCTGGGCCAGTTGGAAACTTTCCCCCAAAGGAATCAGAGTTAGCTCACAAGCCTTCCAGGAAATGATTTACGGCAGCGGGCCAGAACCCTATCGTTTCAGGGCCCTTCGTGCGCCTCGACCGCCAACGTCCGTCCAAGGAATCACGGCCCATGTACCTACTCGGTGAACAACCGGCATACGCCGACCAGCTGATCAGCCGCCTGCAGGGGATTCCCGCCCAGCTGCTTTCCGGCCTCGCCCCCTGCGCGGAGCCCATCCGCCTGGAACGTACCGACGACCTGGCGGCCGAGCTGCCCAACCAGCAGCTGTTCCTGATCGAGAACGGCCTGCTCCACGCGCTGGTCGACGAACGCCCGCTGTTCTACCTGCAGGAGGGCGACCTGGTGGGCCTGCGCCAGGGCATCGACCTGCCGCCGTGCCGCTACACCAGCGACGAGCCGCTGTGCCTGATCCCCTACTCGCGCAGCGACGTGTTCCACCACATCCACGCCGACGAGCAGCGCCAGGAGCTGTTCCTGCACTACCTGATCGGCCACACCGCGCTGCTTTCCGATGCCCTGGCGCACCTCAAGCAGCCGGACATCCGCCCCTCCACCGGCTTCCGCCACTTCGCCGCCGGCGACCAGCTGATCCAGCAAGGCGACGACGCCGAGCACGTGTTCATCATCATCGAGGGCCACGCCGAGGCCTTCGTCGACGGGCAGAAGGTCGGCGACGTGCAGAAGGACGAGATCTTCGGCGCCATGGCCGTGTTCACCGGCGAGAAGCGCAGCGCCAGCGTGGTCGCCAGCGAGCCCTGCACCGTGATGGTGATCCCCAAGGACCAGTTCCTCAGCCTGATGCAGAGCAACCCGCGCATCGCCCACAGCCTGATCGAGGGCATGGCGCGGCGCATCGACCTGCTCAACCGCGAGGTCACCCAGCTGCGCCTGCAGCTCGGCGCCGGCTAGCGCCAGCCGAAGCCCCAGGACGAAGCCCGGCCATGCGCCGGGCTTCGTCGTTTCCGCATGGCGAAATTTTTTTGCGAAATGCTGTTGACTCACAAATGATAATAGTTATTATTACCACAGCTGGCCGCGAGGTCGGCGGGTAAGCTGAGAGCCCTACTCGCAGTCGGACGATCAGATTATCTCCTCATCAGGCTAATCACGGTTTCGACCCGGCTCATCGCCGGGTCTTTTTTTGCCTGAAGGAAAGTCATGGGCGGGGGATTTCTTTTCGTAGGAGCGAGCTTTGTGGTGGTCAAATAATTTCGGACACTTCGATAGGTTGTCTGGGTGGCCTGCGCTCGTAGCTGGTGGGTGGCAGATA
>NZ_JAZAQP010000086.1:0-12199 GCF_036231725.1 Pseudomonas sp. JH-2
GCCCAGGAATCGGCGCAGATCAGCCAGTCGCTGAACGACCTGGCCAACCACCAGCAGGGGTTGATGGGGCAGTTCCGGGTGTGATCGGCGGGGACGCCATACCTGTAGGAGCGAGCTTGCTCGCGAACAGGATTTCCCGGCGGCTACGGCGTTGGGTGTAAGAGCGCCCTCTCCCCAACCCTCTCCCTGAAGGGAGAGGGGGCCGTTCGGAGTGGGCGGACAATGCGGCGTCAGCCGGCGAGTTCGTAGGGCGCATAACCGTTCGCGGTTATCCGCCGCTGGCCGGAACACCAATACCTCGGCCCCACACCCATCCTACGAAGGGCGCCTCGGCACAGGTCGACAAGCCCGCCCGTGTTTTCCTGAAACCAACAAAAAACGCCGTTTCCCATGACGGGAAACGGCGTTCTTCCTCGAACCGCGGGCCATGGGCCCGCCGGCATTACAGGCAGAGCTGGCGGTTGGACGCCTTGAGGAATTCCTGCTTCAGGTCCTCGTAGGTGTGCACCGCCGGGAACTGCGGGAACTCGCGGATCACGTTCTCCGGCGCATGGAACAGGATGCCGGCGTGGGCTTCGCTGAGCATGGTAGTGTCGTTGTACGAGTCGCCGGCGGCGATCACGCGGTAGTACAGGCTCTTGAGGGCGATCACCGACTGGCGCTTGGGGTCCTTCTGGCGCAGCTGGTAGCCGACCACGCGGTCGGTCTCGTCGGTGACCAGCTTGTGGCACAGCAGGGTCGGGAAGCCCAGCTGGCGCATCAGCGGCTGGGAGAACTCGTAGAAGGTGTCGGAGAGGATCACCACCTGGAAGCGCTCGCGCAGCCAGTTCACGAACTCCACCGCGCCTTCCAGGGGCTTGAGGGTGGCGATCACTTCCTGGATGTCGGCCAGCTTCAGGCCGTGCTCGTCGAGGATGCGCAGGCGCTGCTGCATCAGCACGTCGTAGTCGGGGATATCGCGGGTAGTCGCCTTGAGCGCTTCGATACCGGTTTTTTCAGCGAAGGCGATCCAGATTTCCGGGACCAGTACCCCTTCCAGGTCGAGACAGGCGATTTCCACGAACGATTCCCCGCAGGTTTGGACAGAAGGCGGCACTCTAGCGGCTCGTCCGGGCCGGCGCAACGCGGTGCTTATACTCAAAGAATACAGTCGACCTTCCTGATGGTTATTTAGGGGCATATCCCTGCCTTTGTTAAGATCGGCAGTCTTATAGCGCACCGCGCAAGTACAAGTGGAAAACCGCCTGATGAGTCATCCGTTCGACGTCGCCGAAATCGCCGCGACCTATGCCAGCAAGTCCCCCCAGGACGTCCTCAAGTTCGCCTTCGAGCACTTCGGCGACGACCTGTGGATCTCCTTCAGCGGCGCCGAGGACGTGGTGCTGCTGGACATGGCCTGGAAGATCAACAAGAACGTCAAGGTGTTCAGCCTGGACACCGGCCGCCTGCACCCGGAGACCTACCGCTTCATCGAGCAGGTGCGCGAGCACTACGGCATCGCCATCGAGGTCATGACCCCCGATCCGCGCCTGCTGGAGCCCTTCGTCAAGGAAAAGGGCCTGTTCAGCTTCTACAAGGACGGCCACGGCGAGTGCTGCGGCATCCGCAAGATCGAGCCGCTCAAGCGCAAGCTCGCCACCGTCAGCGCCTGGGCCACCGGCCAGCGCAAGGACCAGAGCCCGGGCACCCGCAGCCAGGTGGCGGTGGTCGAGGTGGACGGCGCCTTCTCCACCCCGGAAAAGCCGCTGTACAAGTTCAACCCGCTGGCCAACATGAGCAGCGAGGAAGTCTGGGCCTACATCCGCATGCTGGAGATCCCCTACAACAGCCTGCACGAGCGCGGCTTCATCAGCATCGGCTGCGAGCCCTGCACCCGCCCGGTGCTGCCCAACCAGCACGAGCGCGAAGGCCGCTGGTGGTGGGAAGAAGCCACCCAGAAGGAATGCGGCCTGCACGCCGGCAACCTGATCACCAAGGGCTGAGGCCGTCGCCGGCGGGTTTTCCGCCGGCGCTCCAGCGCTTAAGGTAGGCCCTGCCCCTACCGCGAGAGGAAAGCCCCATGCGCATCACCATGGTCAAGAAGGTCCTGGCCGACGGCGAGGACTGCGGCAAGTGCAAGGACGTGCAGCAGCGCCTGGAGAACGGCGGCTACCTGCCGCGCATCGACCGCGTGCTGGTGGCCGACGAACGCAACCCGGGCAGCGCCGGCTGGATGGTCGCCGCCCAGTACGGCGTGGACAGCGCGCCCTTCTTCGTGGTGCGCCACGACGACGGCCGCGAGCAGGTGTTCACCGTGTTCATGAGCTTCCTCCACGAGATCCTCGAAGGCCGCGGCCCGGCCCCGCAGGATTCGCCCGAAGTGCTGGCCGAGCTGGCCCGGCGCGACGACCTCGACCGCCTCTGAGCCCACCCTCTTCATCCCCTCTTAAGCCCGCCTTCAGGCAGCGATGCCTATCGTGGCCCAGCGTGCCCTACTCCAAGAATCGAACATGCCCGACCCACTGCTCCCCGCCCCCGGCATCAGCCTGCTGGAGGCGCTCAACCGCCAGTCGTTCCTCGCCATCAACGCCACCGCGCAGACGCCGGCCTGGCTGATCGAGATCGCCCGCTTCGCCGCCACGGTGCCGCTCTACCTGCTGCCGCTGGCGCTGCTGGCCCTGTGGTGCCGGGGCGACCAGCGCCTGCGCAGCCAACTGCTACGGGCCCTGGGGGTGGCCGTGCTGGCGCTGGCCCTCAGCCTGCTGATCGGGCTGCTCTGGCCGCACCCGCGGCCCTTCGCCATCGGCCTGGGGCACGCCTGGCTGGCCCACGCCGCCAACGCCTCCTTCCCCAGCGACCACCTGACCCTCTTCGCCGCCTGCGCCCTCAGCCTGCTGTTCGACGACGTCTGGCTGCCCGGCGCGCTGATCGGCGCCGTCGGGCTGGCGGTGGGCTACGCGCGGGTCTGCCTGGGCATCCACTACCCGCTGGACATGCTCGGCGCGCTGGCCGTGGCGGCGGTGAGCAACAGCCTGGTCTGGTTGCTCTGGCAACGCCACGGCAGCGTACTCACAGCCCGGGCCGAGGCGCTGTACCGCCGCGCACTGGCACCGGCCATCAGCCGGGGCTGGCTGCGTCACTGAATGCATCTGGCGATCGGCATGGCTTCGCTCGTGAGCCTGGCCTCTCGTCATTCGCACGAACGTAGGGCGCATAACGCCTATGGCGTTATCCGCCGCATCGCGGACAGAGTCCGCTCCTACAGGTGGAATGCCATGCCTCATGGCGAACTGCAGGAACAGGCCCTGCCTGCGATTCGCGCGCAGGGCGCGCTCCTACATGGGAATGGCGTGGGTCGAGCGGCGGATGACCGCGAACGGTTATCCGCCCTACGCTCCTGCCTGGGGCCTGCACGAAAACGCCCGGCCGAAGCCGGGCGTCGCGGGGTGGCGTCGCCTCAGTAGACCGGCAGTTCGATGCCTTCGAACAGCTCGTCCAGCTCGGCCTTGTTGTGGCACTGCACGGCCTTGGCCAGCAGCTCGCGGGTCAGGTGCGGGGCGAACTTCTCGATGAAGTCGCACATGAAGCCGCGCAGGAAGGTGCCGCGGCGGAAGCCGATCTTGGTCACGCTGGACTCGAACAGGTGGCTGGCATCGAGCATCACCAGGTCGCTGTCCAGCTTCGGGTCCACCGCCATGTGGGCCACGATGCCCACGCCCAGGCCCAGGCGCACGTAGGTCTTGATCACGTCGGCGTCGGCCGCGGTGAACACCACCTTGGGCACCAGGCCGCGCTGGTTGAAGGCCTCGTCCAGCTTGGAGCGGCCGGTGAAGCCGAACACGTAGGTGACGATGGGCTGCTCGGCGAGCAGTTCCAGGGTCAGCTTCGGCACCTTGGTCAGCGGGTGGCCCTGGGGCACGATCACGCAGCGGTTCCAGCGGTAGCAGGGCATCATGATGAGGTCGCCGAACAGCTCCAGGGCCTCGGTGGCGATGGCGAAGTCGACGGTGCCGTCGGCGGCCATCTCGGCGATCTGCATGGGCGTGCCCTGGTGCATGTGCAGGGACACGTCCGGGTACTGCTTGATGAAGCCGCTGATCACGCCCGGCAGCGCGTAACGCGCCTGGGTGTGGGTGGTGGCGATGGACAGGGTGCCCTTCTTCTCGTTGGAGAATTCCTGGGCGATCTGCTTGATGCTCTCGACCTTGCGCAGGATCTCGCCGGCGGTGTTGATGATGCGCTCGCCGGCCGGGGTGACGCGGGTCAGGTGCTTGCCGCTGCGGGCGAAGACTTCCACGCCCAGCTCGTCCTCCAGCAGGCGGATCTGCTTGCTGATGCCCGGCTGCGAGGTGTACAGGCTCTGCGCAGTGGCGGAAACGTTCAGGTCATGGTGCGCGACTTCCCAGATATAGCGCAGTTGCTGGAGCTTCATGGAGATTCCTCGAAATGGATGTCGCGGCCCGCGACCCGGGCTCTGCTTTTATAACCATATTAATGGTTTGAGGAATAAAGTTAGACGTTTTTTTCGAGCTTGCCTACTACGCCCCCCATGGCGCGCCCCCGGCCACCCCCGGGCGCCGGGAAAAACGCGAGGCAGAGCGCCCCGTCCGTTCGTCGCGCAACCGCCTCAGCTGCGGTGCTGCAGCATGGGTACCAGGTACACCGGCACCTCCGCCAACTGCACCACCCGTGCGGCAGTACGCCCCAGGGGCGTGTTCATGCCCTCGCCATGGCTGTGGCTGCCGGCGACTATCAGGTCCACCTGCAGGCGCTGCGCCTCGTCCAGGATCACCTGCGGCGGGTCGCCCTGCAGCACGCGCACCGAACGGATCATGCCCGCCTCCCCGTGCAGCTCGCCGAGCTCGTCGCGAAAGCCCTCCATCACCCGCCGCTCGATATTGCCCATGACGGTGCTCAAGCCGCTGTTGCGCAGCTCGGCGAGGGTGTCGGCATCCAGGTAGGTCTGCAGCACGGAATCGGCGAACAGCCCCATCGGCTCCACGGCGTGCACCACGTGAATCTCGGCGTCGTAGGCGCGGGCGAGGGACATGGCGTGCTGGAGGACGTACGGGGCGTAGAGACCAAGGTCGGTAGCGTAGAGAATCGATCGGATCATGCGGCCTCCTACTGCCTCGGCGGCGGGCCTCTGAGCAGAGTAGCAGCAAGCGGCCGAGGCCGCGCTAGCTGGCCGTCTGCGGCTCGTTGCTCACGCCGTGGGGCACGTGGCCGGTGGCGACCACCTCCCTGGCCCGCTCGCAGTGCCCGGGCTGGTCGTCGAAGAATACGTCGGCGCTGAAGGCCTCGAGGAACGCCGACTTGTCCAGGCCGCCGAGGAACAGCGACTCGTCGAGGCGGATGTCCCATTCGCGCAGGGTGCGGATCACCCGCTCGTGGGCCGGCGCCGAGCGCGCGGTGACCAGGGCCGTGCGGATCGGGCAGGACTCCTGGGGGAAGGCCTGCTGCACGCGGTTCAGCGCCGCCAGGAAGGGCTTGAACGGGCCGCCGCCCAGTGGCTCGCGGGCGGACTCCTGCTCGCGGGTCTGGAAGGCCTCCAGGCCGCCCTGCTGGAACACCCGCTCGGCCTCGTCGGAGAACAGCACGGCGTCGCCGTCGAAGGCGAAGCGCAGTTCGCCGCCGGTCTCGCGACGGGCCCCGGCGGAGAGGATGGTGGCCGCGGCGAAGCCGTTCTCCAGGGCGCTGCGTACGTCTTCGACGTGGGTGGAGAGGAACAGGTGGCAACCGAACGCCGCCAGGTACGGGTAAGGGCTGCGCCCGCCGACGAAGGCCGCGCGGGAGATGCCCAGGCCGTGCTGCTGGATGGAGTTGAACACCCGCAGCCCGGTGTCGGCGCTGTTGCGCGACACCAGCACCACCTCCACCAGTTGCCGGCCGAGCATCTCGTTGAGGCCCAGCAGCTTCTGCACCAGGGCGAAGGCGTCGCCGGGCTGCAGCACCTCGTCCTCGTGGACGATCTGGTACTGCCGGTAGGCCTCAACGCCTTCGGATTCGTAGATGCGGTGGCTCTCGTCGAGGTCGAACAGCGCCCGCGAGGAGATCGCCACCACCAGCTTGTCGCCCAGCCCCTTGCCCATTGCCCGTTCCCCCGTGATGGATCAGCGCGCCTGGTTGCGCGCGTCGATGAAGCGTAGCGCCCGTTGCAGCGCCTCGATGCGCGGCATCGCCGCCCCGGCGGCGGCCGCCGCGGCCAGGGGCGCGTCGTAGATGGCCTGCAGCTCCAGCGGCCGGCGCTGGGCGAAGTCGTGGTACATGCTCGGCAGGTAGTCGGGCATGCGCTCGGTCGCGCTCAGCATCGCCGCCGGGTAGCCGGCCGGCAGCTCGTGGCCGCAGGCGGCGGCGCCGGCCACCACCTCGTCCATGATGGCGGCGATCAGCGCGCGGCTGTCGGCATTGGCCATCAGCGCCCGGGTGCCGCTGTCGAGCAGCACCGACAGGCCGTTGTAGGGGATGTTCCACACCAGTTTCTGCCAGCGCGCGTGCTCCAGCGCCGGCATCGCCAGGGAATCCAGCCCGGCCGCGCGGAACAGCGCCGCGCCCTCCTCGGCCAGAGCCTGGCCGGCGGCGGCATCGGCGGCCGGCCCGCTGTGGTAGCCCAGGTGCACCGCGCCCAGGGCCTGGTGCTCGATCACCCCGGGGGCGGCGCGGTGCACGCAGATATAGCAGAGCCCGCCCAGCAGGTGCAGCGAGTCCGGCAGCAGCGTGCGCAGGCCCTCCTCCACCGCCAGGCCGTTCTGCAGCAGCAGGACCTTGGCCCCCGGCGCCGCGGCGCGGGCGATCAGCGGCGCCAGCTCGGCGTTGCTGGTGGTCTTGGCGCCCACCAGCAGCCAGTCGCACGGCGGCAGCTCGGCGACGTCGTGGTAGGCCTGCACCGGCGCCAGGCTCAGCGCGCCATGCACCTGGCTGTTCAGGCGCAGGCCGTGCCCGGCCACCGCGGCGTATTCGCTGCGCAGCAGGAAGTGCACGTCGAAGCCGGCGCGGGCCAGCATCAGGCCGTAGAAACCGCCGATGGCGCCGGTGCCGATCACGCCGATGCGAACGGGGGAAACAGTCATTCAGGGCAACTCCTCGGGAATGCGCCGGGCCGCGGCACGCAGGGCCTGGGCCAGGGGGCCGGCGCGCAGGGGCGCGTCGAGGCGGCCATGGAAGGCCCCGTTGCGCACCAGGAACAGCGCCGGCAGGTGGAAGACTTCGTAGCGCTCGACCAAGCCGCCGTTGCGCCCGGCATCGACCCAGCACAGGCGCTGCACCGGCAGCCCCATGCCCGGCAGCTGCGCGCGGGCCCAGCGGCAGGAGGCGCAGCCCTCGGCGCTGAAGACCAGCAGCGAGTCTCCGGGCAACTCGAGCAACCGGTGATCGGCGTCCAGGTCGGTGAGTTCGAACGACGGCACTATACTTGGCTCGATGCCAACACCAAAAAGATTGCAGTCGGAGCCTTCCGTCATGCGACAGTTCCTGCGTCACCCATGTGATCTACCGGTGGAGCTGGTGGTCCGCAGGCAGCTCTTCCTGCCGCGCCAGCGCCTGTACAATATCAGCCTCGGCGGGGTCGCCTGCAACGCCCCGCGCGGTTTCCGCCGCGGCACCGCGGTCGAGCTGCGCATCCCGCTGCTGGGCGACGCCGCGCGCTACCCCGGGGTGGTGGCCTGGAGCCGCAAGCTCGTCGACGACTACCTGGTGGGCGTGGCCTTCCTCGACGAGGACACCCTGTTCCGCGCGCGCATGGTCGAGCAGGTCTGCCAGATCGAGCACTACCGGCGCCAGCGCGAGCGCGAAAGCGGGCAGGCGCAGCCGCTGGAGGACACGGCGCTGGAGTGGATCGCCTGCAATGCCGCCGACTTCCCCCTGTTCTGCGCCATCTGAAACGGCGCAAAACCCCGTCGTCCGGGCATTTTCCCGGTGCCTGCCCATTGTCGAGCCGGCGTCCGACGCGTTAAGGTTCGACTTCCCCTTAGCGAGATTCATGCCTGCGCCCCATCGCATGGGGGTTCCTGGCGGCCGGCACCCGTGACCTGACTGAGTACCACGATGGCTGATTTACAGATCGACGACCTTAACGTTGCCTCCAACGAGACCCTGATCACGCCGGAGCAGCTCAAGCGCGAAATCCCCCTGACCGAAGCCGCCCGGCAGACCGTCGCCCATGGCCGCCAGGTCGTCCGCGACATCCTCGACGGCAAGGACCACCGCCTGTTCGTGGTGATCGGCCCCTGCTCCATCCACGACGTCAAGGCCGCCCACGAATACGCCGAGCGCCTCAAGGTACTGGCCGCCGAGGTCGCCGACAGCCTGTTCCTGGTGATGCGCGTGTACTTCGAGAAGCCGCGCACCACCGTGGGCTGGAAAGGCCTGATCAACGACCCCTACCTGGACGACTCCTTCAAGATCCAGGACGGCCTGCACATCGGCCGCCAGCTGCTGCGCGACCTGGCCGAGATGGGCCTGCCCACCGCCACCGAGGCGCTCGACCCGATCTCCCCGCAGTACCTGCAGGACCTGATCAGCTGGTCGGCCATCGGCGCGCGCACCACCGAATCCCAGACCCACCGCGAGATGGCCTCCGGCCTGTCCTCCGCGGTCGGCTTCAAGAACGGCACCGACGGCAGCCTGACCGTGGCGATCAACGCCCTGCAGTCGGTCTCCAGCCCGCACCGTTTCCTGGGCATCAACCAGGAAGGCGGCGTGTCCATCGTCACCACCAAGGGCAACCGCTACGGCCACGTGGTGCTGCGCGGCGGCAACGGCAAGCCGAACTACGACTCGGTGAGCGTGGCCCTGTGCGAGCAGGAGCTGACCAAGGCCAAGGTGCCGCTGAACGTGATGGTCGACTGTAGCCACGCCAACTCCAACAAGGACCCGGCCCTGCAGCCGCTGGTGATGGACAACGTCGCCAACCAGATCGCCGAGGGCAACAACTCCATCGTCGGCCTGATGGTGGAAAGCCACCTGGGCTGGGGCAGCCAGCCGATCCCGAAGGACCTCTGCCAGCTGCAGTACGGCGTCTCCATCACCGACGCCTGCATCGACTGGGAGACCACCGAGAAGGCCGTGCGCAGCATGCATGCCAAGCTCAAGGACGTGCTGCCCAAGCGCCAGCGAGGCTGAGTCGGATGCAACGAAAAACGCCGGGCAATGCCCGGCGTTTTCATTGGTGCTGGCGGCTCAGGCCATGCGATCGGCGTGGCGCGGGTGGCGCTCCAGGTAGCGCTCGACGTAGGAGCAGGAGGGAATCACGCTGTAGCCCTTGCGCTCGGCGTACTGCAGCGCGTGCTCGGTGAGCGCCGCGGCGATGCCCCGGCCGCGCAGGCTGTCCGGCACGAAGGTGCGGTAGATGTCCAGCGTCTGCTTGCCCAGATCCATGTAGGCCAGGTAGGCACGATGACCGTCCACCGTCGTGACGAACTGGTGGCTGGACTCATCATGATGGATGGACAACGACTCACTCACTTGCACTCTCCTCTTGCGGGTCTCACAACTCGACCCGCACCTGATTGATCTTGTTCAGGCGGAGGTTCATCTCGGCCGAGCCCGTCCCCATGAGGACCGTGATATAGACTCGTCCGTTCTCCACCTTGTGCAGTACACCCTGGTAATAGGCACCATCGAAGGTGATGAACTGCAGGCGCTTGCCGGTGTACTGGGCAAGGCTGTCGATACTGACGAAGCCATATTGCTGCGTTCTCTTCTCCGACTCAACCGTTTCTTCGGCTGAAATCTTGTGGGCGGCCGAATCGACGGTGATCTTCTGCTTCAGCGGGTCGACCCAGGCGAAGCCGACCGGGCTCACCGCCTGCTGGTTCACCAGCAGCACCGGGCGCAGCATGCCGACCACGTCCTTGGCCTCGAAGAACTGCAGCCCGCCCCAGGTCATGCCCTCGGTGGGGTTGAGCTCCAGGCGCAGCGACTGCGGGTCGGCCAGGTAGCGGGCGTAGGCGTCGAGCAGCGGCGGGTCCAGCGCCACGCGCTGGCTGCGCATGGCCTTGTCGAACTGCGCCAGGGCCTGCTTGAGGTACTCCTCGCGCTTGATGCCCAGGCGCGCGGCGCAGAACTCCTGGACCTTGCGCTGGTACTGGTTGTCGTCCAGCTCGACGGTCACCTGGGACACCCGCGGCGGGTTCACGCGCATGTCGCCGGGGCGTTCGGAGACGTTGCTCAGGGACATGCCGACGCGGGTATCGAGCATGCCGCGGGCGTCCGAGCGCAGGTTGAAGGTCAGCTTCTGCGCGCCGGGTTCGAACAGGTACGAGAACTCGATGTCCGACTCCAGGGTGCGGTAGCCCATCTGCAGCAGCTCGTCGGAGCCGATGTTGCGGATGTTGCCGCAGGCCACCTCGCTCATGGCGGTGAACACGCTGCTCTCCGCCGGCTGCTCGTACAGCGCCTGCATGAACGGGCCGTGCACCTGCAGCTCGACGCCGGTGAGCTCCATGGCCATCTGCTTGGGCAGCTTGCCCTCGGCCAGGCGCTCCTTGAAGCTGAGCAGCTCGCGCAGGCCGTTGAACCTGAGCTGGGCATGGGCCACCTTCAGGCTGTCGCGGGCGGCCGGCACGCGGATCTCCACGTTCTTCAGGCCGACGCGACCGTCGAAGGAAGAGGAAATCCCGCCGTAGGTGATCTCCACCATCGGCGACAGGCGCGCCACGGCGTCGTCGACGATGCTGCGCACGGACAGCCACAGCGACACCTTGATGATCAGCGCCACGGCCACGATGCCGAGCAGGCCCCACTTGAGCAGTTTCGACATTCGGAAGGACTTCCTTGTATGCGGATTGATACGGACGGCGGTGCTGGCAGCTTAACAGCACGGCCCGCGCGCCTCCATGCGCCGCCCGCCAAATTCGCCGGCTCGCCCGCCGGAGAGTGAAATCCGTCGCAAAACCGCGGTGACCGGCCGGTCGGACACAGCGCTTTACGGTCGCCGTGGCCGCCAGTATGTTCTGCGCCACGCCCTTTTTCCCGGATGTCCTGCCATGAGTGAACTGATCAGCTATCAACTCGACGACGGCGTCGCCACCCTGACCCTCGCCAACGGCAAGGTGAATGCCATCTCCCCCGCCGTGATCGAGGCCTTCAACCAGGCGCTGGACCGTGCCGAGCAGGACCGCGCGGTGGTCATCCTCACCGGCCAGCCGGGCATCCTCTCCGGCGGCTACGACCTCAAGGTGATGACCTCCGGCCCGGAGAACGCCGTGGCCCTGGTGGCCGCCGGCTCGACCCTGGCCCGGCGCATGCTGGCCCACCCCTTCCCGATCATCGTCGCCTGCCCCGGCCACGCCGTGGCCAAGGGCGCCTTCCTGCTGCTCTCGGCGGACTACCGCATCGGCGTCGACGGCCCCTTCCAGATCGGCCTGAACGAAGTGGCCATCGGCATGACCATGCACCACGTGGGCATCGAGCTGGCCCGCGACCGCCTGCGCAAGTCGGCCTTCAACCGCTCGGTGATCAACGCCGAGATGTTCGCCCCGCAGGAAGCCATGGCCGCCGGCTTCCTCGACAAGGTGGTGAGCCCCGAGGAACTGCTGGACACCGCCCGCGCCGCCGCCCAGCAGCTGAAGAAGCTGAACATGACCGCGCACCGCAACACCAAGCTGAAGGTGCGCCGGCAACTGCTGGAAACCCTGGACCAGGCCATCGAGCAGGACAAGCAGCACCTGGGCTGAGGCAAGCGCCCCAGTAGGCGCAACTGCCTTGCCGACAGCGCCGAGGTACTTCTCGCAGGATGGGTTGAGCCTTGGCGAAACCCATGCGGCCATGGCGATGGGTACCGCTTCGCTCAACCCCTCCTACGCCGCCCCCTTGCAACCCGTAGGGCACATAACGCCCACGGCGTTATCCGCCGCCGCCGTCGGGCACCGGCGTTCCGGCCGGCGGCGGATAACCGCGAACGGTTATTCGCCCTACGGTCGAGCATGGTCGTAGGACCTTGTCCGCGATGGCCGGACATCCCGGCGCGGTTCGCGGATGAGATCCGCTCCTACGCCGCCCCACCCGTGCCATTCCCTTGTAATTGGATGGACTCACCCTCACCGAGGCGTCGAAGCGCCACGGTGGCATTCTAAGAACCCGCCGACAGTGAGGGTGAGGCCATGAAAAAGCATACGACGACGAAGAAGCCCATGTCTGCAGTCGATGTGTCGGCTTGCACGACAGTCGCCGTGGATTTGGCGAAGAAGGTATTCCAGGTGGCCGGGGAAGATGCCCAGGG
>NZ_JAZAQP010000087.1:0-12165 GCF_036231725.1 Pseudomonas sp. JH-2
ATCGGGGCTCTCGCGACATCCATGTCGCATGACCTCCTGAGCGCCGGTTTCGCTCGGCCTTCTGAAGGGGCGTTCCGGTGCGCTCGGATATTTCTCTGGAAATCCTGCTCTTCGTAGGAGCGAGCTTGCTCGCGAAGGGAGTTTCCCGGCAGCTGCGGTGTTTTGGATCGACTCCGCTCCCTCTCCCTAACCCTCTCCCTGAAGGGAGAGGGGACCGTTCGGAGCGCTTGGGTATTCCCGCATCAGCCGGCAGCTCCGGCGCTTTCGGCTAAAGCCATTGTCGACGTTGGCACGGACAAGCCCCCTCTCCCTTCAGGGAGAGGGCTGGGGAGAGGGCTCTCTTTGCAGAGCCCAACCTCCGCCTCAACCCCATCGGAAGTCCGTAGGGCGGACTCCGTCCGCGATTGGATTCACCGGCCGCGCTGGACGCCCCGGTGGCACGGCCTGGGTTTTCGCGTCAGGGGGAGGTTGGCGTGTGCGGAGCAATATCCGCGAGCAAGGAGCGGGCGTCCTTCTCTCGCCCACAAAAAACGCCGTTTCCCCTCACCGGGAAAACGGCGTCCTGTCTTGCGGCGCAGGCCCTTACTCGAAGCGGTTGCCCGGCAGGTCGGCCTTGGCCAGGGTCTCCGGCAGCACGCGCTTGGCCGCCAGGTAATGGCGTTGCCAGTACTTGTCGTTGAGGTTGGCCACCTTCACCTTCTGCCCGCGGCGCGGGGCGTGGACGAAGCGGTCGTTGCCGACGTAGATGCCCACGTGGTCGACGTTGCGGCTGCGGATGCGGAAGAACACCAGGTCGCCGGGCTGCAGGTCGCGGCGCGCCACCTTGGGGTTGCTGCTCTGGTAGATGGCCCGGGCGGTGCGCGGCAGCTCGACGTCGTCGACGTCGCGGAACACGTACTTGACCAGGCCGCTGCAGTCGAAACCCTTGGGCGAGGTGCCGCCCCAGCGGTAGGGCGTGCCGATCATGCTGAAGGCACGCTGGGTGACCTGGTGGGCGTCACTGGGCTGCGGCTTCGCCGGCTGGGCGATGCTCAGCAGCTCCTTGCCCTGCACCGGGACACGGAGTTCGAGAGGGGCGGGCGCGTAGGAGCGCGTGGCCCGTGGGGAAGCTTCCACCCCGGTTACAACGGCGGCCAAACTGGCTGCCAAGCCTATGGAAAGGCATGTCAAAAGGGTACTGCGCATTCGGCATGTCTTCTTTCTGGTTGTGGATGTAACCCAGACTCCGCTGGATCGCCGTTGCTCTTCGGCGGGCGATGGTTTCCTTTGGTCCGCGAAAAATTCCGCGCATTCTGACCGACTTTTCGTGACTGTGTTTTGACCGTCCGTCGCTTGCGGGGGACGCCGTGTGACTCGGCGGGCATTCGATGACATGTGTCCGGAGCGCCCGGTGGGGTGCCGGCCTTATAGCTGAAAGCCCTATGCCAGGCAGCTTGCCGGGAGATGGCCAAAGGCCGCGCGAGGGCGGGAAGAAGGGGGCGGGGGAGGCGTGGAGTGGGACCTCATGTCGCAGGGAAAAACCCGACGAAATGCAGGTCATCTGACGATTTTCGTCAGTCGGCGAGGTGTTCGCGCAGCGCCGGCAGGACTTTTTCGCGCAGCAGCGGAGCCAGCGGCTCGGGGTGGCGGCCATCTTCCAGCCAGGCCAGTTCCTCCAGTTCGGCGGCGGCGCTCACCGGGTGCGGCAGGCTGGCGACGAAGACGTGGGCGTCGACGCGGGTATCGGCTTCGTTGGCCGCGGCGGCCTGGAAGTTGCCCAGTGGCTGCAGGGCGCTGGCCGGCAGGACGAGGCCGAGTTCTTCCTGCAGTTCGCGCAGCAGCGCCTGCTGCGGGCTTTCGCCGGGTTCGCGCTTGCCGCCGGGGAGCATGAAGGCGCGGGTGCCGCGCTTGCGCACCAGCAGCAGGCGGCCGCTGGCGTCGAGCAGGCAGGCGGCGGCGATGTCGAGGGTGGTCTGGGGCATGCGCGGGCTCACTTGAGGACCTGGTAGCGCACCTGCACGATGCCGCTGGGGAAGCTGCGCTGTTCCAGCAGTTGCAGGCGCCGTTCGAGCCCGATGCCGAACAGCGGGATGCCGGCGCCGAGCAGGTGCGGAATGATGCTGACGATCACCTCGTCGAGCAAGTCCGCCGCCAGGCAGTTGCCGGCCAGGCTGCCGCCGCCCACCAGCCAGATGCGCTGGCAGCCGCGGGCCTCCAGGTTGGCCAGGGCCTCGCTGGGCGAGCAGTGCAGCAGTTCCACCTGGGGGGCTGCCAGCGGCAGATGGTTGGCGCGGGTGAGGACGATGGCCGGCTTGTCCGGGTAGGGCCATTCGCCGAAGTCGAGGCATTGCAGGTAGGTGCCGCGGCCCATCAGCAGGCCATCGATGCCGGCGTAGAAGGCGGCGTAGCCATGGTCGTCGTCCTGGCTCTGGAAATACTTCAGCCAGTCGACGCTGCCGTCGGGGCGGGCGATGTAGCCGTCCAGGCTGCTGGCCACGTAATAGATGAGGGTGGCGGGCACGGCGTGTCTCCGGGAAAGGCGCGCGGAAGCGCGCGCCTGCATTGAGCATGGCATCGCCCTGGCCAGGCGGCCAGGGCGGCTGCTGTCGCCCGTCCGATCAGGCCTGTTCCACTTCCAGCGCCGGATGGCGTTCGCCGCGCGTTGCTGTCGGCTGCAAGCCCTGCAGGCCGCCGCGCAGGTCCTGGCCGCTGGGCTGCTGGTAGACGCCCAGGCCGAACTCCGGCAGCACCGCCAGCAGGTAGTCGAAGAGGTCGCCCTGGATGCGCTCGTACTCCAGCCAGGCGGTGGTGCGGGTGAAGCAGTAGATCTCCAGGGGCACGCCCTCGGCGGTGGGCTGCAGTTGGCGGACCATGCAGGTCATGTGCGGGTGGATCTCCGGGTGGGCCTTGAGGTAGGCCTCGGCGTAGGCGCGGAAGGTGCCGATGTTGGTCAGCCGCCGGCGGTTGGCCGACAGCGGCACGTTGCCGGCGTTGGCCTGGTTCCACTCGCTCAGCTCGTCCTGCTTGCGCTGCAGGTAGTCGGTCAGCAGGCGCACGCCGGACAGTCGCTGCGCCTCGGCTTCGTCGAGGAAGCGCACCTGGCTGGCGTCGAGGTACAGGCTGCGCTTGATGCGCCGCCCGCCGGACTGCTGCATGCCGCGCCAGTTCTTGAACGACTCGGACATCAGGCGCCAGGTGGGCACGGAGACGATGGTCTTGTCCCAGTTCTGCACCTTCACCGTGTGCAGGGTGATGTCCACCACGTCGCCGTCGGCGCCGACCTGGGGCATCTCGATCCAGTCGCCCACGCGCAGCATGTCGTTGCTGGTCAGTTGCACGCTGGCGACGAAGCTCAGCAGGGTGTCCTTGTAGACCAGCAGCAGGACCGCGGACATGGCGCCCAGGCCCGAGAGCAGCAGCATCGGCGAGCGGTCGATGAGGATGGAGACGATGACGATGCCGCCGAACACGAACAGGAACAGCTTGGCCAGCTGCACGTAGCCCTTGATCGAGCGGGTGCGGGCGTGTTCGGTGCGCGCGTAGATGTCCAGCAGGGCGTCGAGCAGGGCGCTCAGGGCCAGCAGCAGGAACAGCGCGGTGACCGCCATGGCCAGGTTGCGCAGGAAGGCCTCGGGCCGGCCGGTCAGGTTGGGGATCAGCGCCAGGCCGAACTGCACCACCAGCGACGGTACCGTCTGGGCCAGGCGCATGAACACGCGGTTGTCGCGCAGGTCGCTGAGCCAGCCCAGCGCCGGCTGGCGGGCCAGCAGGTCGGCTATGCGGCGCACCAGGTAGCGCGCCAGGCGGCCGAGCAGCCAGGCCACGCCCAGCAGCAGGGCCAGGCCGAGGCCGGCGCTGGCCAGCGGTTGTTGGTCGAGTAGGGCCCAGTAGCCCTGGAGGGTAGCGAGGGGGGAGGAAAGGTCCATAGGCCGGAAACATCCTTTGGATCGGGGCGCCAGTGCGGGGTGGCGCGTATTGCGGAGGCTACGGGGTAGCCGCGAAGGCCCGGCCGCGTTGGCCGGGGTGAGTGCGGCATTGTAGCGGCTGGGGCGGGGAGGAAATTTCCGAAATGTAACTTCAGCCTGCCAGCTCCTCCAGGGTGCGCCCGCGGGTCTCGATGCCGAAGCCCCAGACCACCGCGGCGGCCACCAGGAAACACAGCGCGCCGAGGGTGAACACGCCGCCCTGGCCGGCCACCGGCAGCACCAGGCCGCTGATGGTGGGCCCCAGCAGCGAGCCGACCCGGCCCACCGCCGAGGCGAAGCCCGAGCCGGTGGCGCGCGCCGAGGTGGGATACAGCTCCGGGGTGTAGGTGTAGAGCACCGCCCACATGCCGAAGAGGAAGAACTGCATGGCCAGGCCGAAGCCGATCAGCAGCGCCAGGCTGCCGCCGAACACCGCGGTCTGGCCGTAGGCGTAGGCCATGGCGCCGCCGCCCAGGAGCATCAGCACGCAGCTCGGCTTGCGCCCCCAGCGCTCCACCAGCCAGGCGGCGCAGAGGAAGCCGGGGATGCCGGCCAGGGAGATCAGCACCGTGTAGTACACCGACTGGGTCACGGCGAAGCCGGATTGCTGCAGCAGGGCGCTGAGCCAGGAGGTCAGGCCGTAGAAGCCGAGCAGGGCGAAGAACCACAAGCTCCAGACTGTCAGGGTGCGACTGCGGTAGGCCGGCGACCAGAGTTCGGCGAAGGCGCTGAAGAAGCCCGGGCGGCTCGGTTCGGGACGCGCCAGCGGCTGCGGTTCGGGCAGGCTGGATAGCTTCAGCGAGGCCATCACCCGCGCCTCGATGCGTTGCAGCGAGCGTTCGGCCTTGTCCGCCAGCCCGGCCTGTTCCAGCCAGCGCGGCGACTCCGGCACCATGAAGCGGATGGCCAGCACGAACAGGGCGGGGAAGGCCAGCAGCAGGAACAGGCTGCGCCAGCCGGCGACCGGCAGCACGAAGTAGGACAGGCAGCCGGCGGCGATGAAGCCCAGCGGCCAGAAGCCGTCCATCAGCGCGATGTAACGGCCGCGGGCCCTGGCCGGGATCATCTCCGAGAGCAGCGACTGGGCGATGGGGAACTCCATGCCCATGCCGATGCCCAGCAGCACGCGGTACAGCGTCAGGCTCTGCACGTCGCCGGCGGTGGAGCACAGGTAGCTGGCCAGGCCCCAGAGCACGATGCTCCACTGGAACACCGGCTTGCGCCCGAAGCGGTCGGCGAGCATGCCCGACAGCGCCGCGCCCAGCACCATGCCGAAGAAGCTGGAGCTGGCCAGCAGCCCGGCCTGGGCGCTGGACAGGCCGAACTCGGCTTTGATCGAGCCGAGCAGGAAGGTCATCATCGCCAGGTCCATGGAGTCGAAGAAGAACGCCAGGGCGATGATCACGAAGATCAGGCGGTGGTAGGGGCTCAGCGGCAGGCGCTCGAGGCGCTCGGCGGCGGTGGGGCGATGCGGCATCTCGACACTCCTCGGGCTGTCCTGCGGCCAGTCTGGGATGGGCCCCGGCGGCGGACTTGCCCGAGGGCGACACGGGGCGTGCGGATCGCGACCGGCGAATAAAACCTGCGCGCGCGCGCGGCAACCGTTACGCTATGCAGCTATTTGTTCCTTTCGTCTTCCCGAGGTCTGCCTTGTTCGCCCAATTCGCCCTCCACGAACGCCTGCTCAAGGCGCTGGAAACCCTGTCCTTCACCGAGCCGACCGCCGTCCAGGCCGCGGCCATCCCGAAGGCGCTGGAGGGCCGCGACCTGCGCGTGACCGCGCAGACCGGCAGCGGCAAGACCGCCGCCTTCGTGCTGCCGCTGCTGCACCGCCTGCTCAGCGAGGAGAAGCCCAGAAGCGGCGCCCGCGCGCTGATCCTGCTGCCGACCCGCGAGCTGGCCCAGCAGACCCTCAAGGAAGTCGAGCGCTTCGCCCAGTTCACCTTCATCAAGGCCTGCCTGATCACCGGCGGCGAGGATTTCAAGGTGCAGGGCGCGCGCCTGCGCAAGAACCCGGAGATCATCATCGGCACCCCCGGCCGCCTGAACGAGCAGTTCAACGCCGGCAACCTGCCGCTGGGCGACGTCGAGGTGCTGGTGCTGGACGAGGCCGACCGCATGCTCGACATGGGCTTCGCCGAGGACGTGCTCAAGCTCGCCGGCCAGTGCCCGGCGCAGCGCCAGACCCTGCTGTTCTCCGCCACCGCCGGCAGCGGCCTGCGCGAGATGATCGAGCAGGTGCTGCGCGAGCCGGAGCACCTGCTGCTCAACCGCGTCGGCGAGATCAACGAGGAAGTCAGCCAGCAGGTCATCCTGGTGGACGAGGGCGAGCACAAGGAAGCCGTGCTGTTCTGGCTGCTGCAGAACGAGCCCTATGAGAAGGCCATCGTCTTCACCAACACCCGCGTGCAGGCCGACCGCCTGACCGGCCGGCTGATCGCCGCCGGGCACAAGGTCTTCGTGCTGCACGGCGAGAAGGACCAGAAGGACCGCAAGCTGGCCATCGAGCGCCTGAAGCAGGGCGCGGTGAAGATCCTCATCGCCACCGACGTGGCCGCCCGCGGCCTGGACGTGGACAACCTGGACCTGGTGGTGAACTACGACGTGCCGCGCAAGGGCGACGAGTACGTGCACCGCATCGGCCGTACCGGCCGCGCGGGCGCCGCCGGCACCGCCATCTCGCTGGTGGCGCACACCGACTGGAACCTGATGTCGAGCATCGAGCGCTACCTCAAGCTGCGCTTCGAGGCCCGCAGCATTCCGGGCCTGAAGGCCGGCTACAAGGGGCCGAAGAAGCTCAAGGCCTCGGGCAAGGCCGCCGGCACCAAGAAGAAAAAGACCGACGCCGGCAAGAAGGCCGGGGCCAAGCCCGCCGCCAAGCGCAAGCCGGCGAACAAGCCGAAGGCGGCGCCGTCCGCGGTGGTCAGCAACGACGGCATGGCGCCGCTCAAGCGCAGGAAGCCGGCTGCCGAGTAAGTTCTCGGCACCGAGGCTCTTCGTAGGAGCGCGCCCTGCGCGCGAAATCGCGGGCAGGGCCCGCTCCTACAGGTTGACGCCGAATTTCTCGCCCACGCCGAACGGCCCCCTCTCCCTTCAGGGAGAGGGTTGGGGAGAGGGCGCCCTCAGGCCAACGGCGTATAACCGCGAACGGTTATACGCCCTACGGTGCTCCGGCCCGCGCGCGAAATCGCGGACGGAGTCCGCTCCTACGCCCCCGTAGGTACGGCATTCCCCTGTAGGAGCGGACTTTGTCCGCGATTGGCGGACGTCCCGGCTCACTCGAAGGCGAAATGCTCCGCCTTCAGCCCCATCACCGACCGCACCGGCTTGCCCATGGCCGCCGCGTGGCCCTTGGCGCGGGGCAGCAGGCGGGCGAAGTAGAAGTCGCTGGTGGCGATCTTGGCCTTGTAGAAGTCGCCGGACTCGCTGCCGCCCTGGCGCAGGCGCCTGCGCGCCGTGGCTTCCTGCAGCGCCCAGGCGTAGGCCAGGGCCACGTAGCCGGAGAACATCAGGTAGTCGTGGCTGGCCGTGCCCACCAGGTCGCGCTCCTTGCGGGCGCTCAGGGCGATGCGCAGGGTCAGCAGGTTCCACTGCGCGCACAGCTTGAGCAGCGTCAGCGCGCGGCCGCGCATGGCCGGTTCCTCCCGGAGCAGCCCGGTGGCGAACTTCGCCACCACCCTGGTGAAGTCGCGCACCGCCTTGCCCTGGGTCATCAGCAGCACCTTGCGCCCCAGCAGGTCCAGGGCCTGGATGCCGGTGGTGCCCTCGTAGAGGGTGGCGATGCGCGCGTCGCGGACGATCTGCTCCATGCCGTGCTCGCGGATGTAGCCGTGGCCGCCGAACACCTGCATGCCCAGGTTGGCGCTTTCCAGGCCCAGCTCGGTGAGGCAGCCCTTGAGGATCGGGGTGAGGAAGCCGAGCTTGTCGTCCCAGCGCTCGTACTCGGCGTCGTCGTTGCTCAGCAGGCCCTGGATCATCTTGTCGGCATACTGCGTGGCCAGGTAGACCAGCGCGCGACCGCCCTCGGCCACGGCCTTCTGCGTCAGCAGCATGCGCCGCACGTCGCCGTGGTGCATCAGGCTGTCGGCCACCTGTTCCGGTTCCTTGGTGCCGGACAGCGCGCGCATCGAGCGGCGCTCGCGGGCATAGGCCAGGGCGCCCTGGTAGGCCAGCTCGGCGGTGGCCACGCCCTGGATGGCAGTGCCGATGCGCGCGCTGTTCATGAAGGTGAACATGCATTCCAGGCCCTTGTTCGCCGGGCCGATGAGGAAGCCGCGGGCCTCGTCGAAGTTCATCACGCAGGTGGCCGAGGCCTTGATGCCCATCTTCTTCTCCAGCGCGCCGCAGCTCACGCCGTTGCGCGGGCCGAGGCCGCCGTCTTCGCCGGGCAGGAACTTGGGCACGATGAACAGCGAGATGCCGCGGGTGCCCCTGGGCGCGTCGGGCAGGCGGGCGAGGACGATGTGCACGATGTTCTCGGTGAGGTCGTGCTCGCCGGAGGAAATGAAGATCTTGGTGCCGGTGATGGCGTAGCTGCCGTCGGCCCGGGGTTCGGCGCGGGTCTTCACCTGGCCCAGGTCGGTGCCGCACTGCGGTTCGGTGAGGCACATGGTGCCGCCCCAGCGGCCTTCGGTGAGGGGCGTGAGGTAGGTGCGCTTCTGCTCCTCGGTGCCGTGCTGCATCAGGGTGTTCATGGCGCCCAGGGACAGCCCCGGGTACATGGAGAAGGGCCAGTTGGCGGTGCCGAGCATCTCCTGCTTGAGCGCGCCCAGGCTCATCGGCAGGCCCTGGCCACCGTATTCCACCGGGTGCGACAGGCCCTGCCAGCCGCCGGCCACGTAGGCGTCGTAGGCCTCCTTGAAGCCCTTGGGCGTGCGCACCTCGCCGTTCTCCAGGTGGCAGCCTTCCTCGTCGCCGGAGTGGTAGAGCGGGGCGATCACCTCCTCGCAGAGCTTCGCGCATTCGCCGAGGATGGCGTCGACCATGTCCGGGGTGGCTTCGGTGCCGTTGATCAGGTTGCGGTAGTGCTCGGGAAAGTCGAAGACCTCGTTGAGCAGGAAGCGGGTGTCGCGCAGCGGGGCTTTGTAGACGGGCATCGGGGTGATCTCGGGGGGACTGTGGGCGCAGTTATACGGCCGCGCACCCCGCCTGGCCTTGGCAGCGGCAACAGCCGGCGCCTGGCAGATCGGACAATCGACCGTCATCGCGATTGACCGCCGCGGGTATCGCGGGTATATACATGTATCATGCTGACCACCCAATGCCTCTGCACCCAGTTGCGCCGTGCCGCCCGTGGTGTCACCCGCGTCTATGACGATGCCCTGCAGGGCATCGGGCTGACGGTCGCGCAGTTTTCCCTGCTGCGCCACCTGGCGCGCCTGGAGCAACCGAGCATTTCCGAGCTGGCCGAGGCCATGGGCCTGGACCGCAGCACCCTGGGCCGCAACCTGCGGCCGCTGCAGGCCGAGGGCCTGGTTGTGCTGCAGGGCGATGCCGGTGACCAGCGCAACCGCCTGGTGCTGCTCACCGCCGCCGGGCGCGAGCGCCTGGAGCAGGGCGCGCAGCCGTGGGAGGCGGCGCAGCGGCGGATGTACGAACGCCTGGGCGCGGAACGCCGCGAGCAGCTGATGGCCTTGCTGGGGGAGCTGGAAGCCCTCGATTGAGCCCCTTTGCCAAGGGCCCTTGTCTGGATGAATGCGGGTATATACCCCTGTTGGAGCGAGAAGAACAATGTCCAAGCTGTCGCGTGCGGGTTTCTGGATCCTGCTGTCCGGCGCCCTGATCCTGGCCCTGTCCCTGGGCGTCCGCCACGGCTTCGGCCTGTTCCTCGCGCCCATGAGCGCGCAGTTCGGCTGGGGCCGCGAGGTGTTCGCCTTCGCCATCGCCCTGCAGAACCTCATCTGGGGCATCGCCCAGCCGTTCACCGGGGCCCTGGCCGACCGCTTCGGCGCGGCCCGCGCGGTGCTGGTGGGCGGCCTGCTGTACGCCCTGGGCCTGGTGCTGATGGGCTATGCGGACTCCGCCGCCAGCCTGTCGCTGTCCGCCGGGTTGCTGATCGGCATCGGCCTGTCCGGCACCTCCTTCTCGGTGATCCTCGGCGCCGTCGGCCGCGCCGTGCCGCTGGAGCGGCGCAGCATGGCCATGGGCATCTCCGCCGCCGCCGGCTCCTTCGGCCAGTTCGCCATGCTGCCCGGCACCCTCGGCCTGATCGGCTGGCTCGGCTGGTCGGCGGCGCTGCTTGCCCTGGGTCTGCTGGTGGCGCTGATCGTGCCGCTGGCCGGGCTGATGCGCGACAAGCCGCTGCCGGCGCAGTCCCACGAGCAGTCCCTGGGCGATGCGCTGCGCGAGGCTTGCGGGCATTCCGGCTTCTGGCTGCTGTCGCTGGGCTTCTTCGTCTGCGGCTTCCAGGTAGTGTTCATCGGCGTGCACCTGCCGGCCTACCTGGTGGACCGCCACCTGCCGGCCACCGTCGGCACCACGGTGCTGGCGCTGGTGGGCCTGTTCAACGTGTTCGGCACCTACATCGCCGGCTGGCTCGGCGGGCGCTTCAGCAAGCCGAAGCTGCTGACCGGCCTGTACCTGGTGCGCGGCCTGGTGATCCTGGCCTTCCTCTGGGCGCCGCTGACGGTGTGGACGGCCTACGCCTTCGGCATCGCCATGGGCCTGCTGTGGCTGTCCACGGTGCCGCTGACCAACGGCACCGTGGCCACGCTGTTCGGCGTGCGCAACCTGTCCATGCTCGGCGGCATCACCTTCCTCTTCCACCAGATCGGCGCCTTCCTCGGCGGCTGGCTGGGCGGCTACGTCTACGACCACACCGGCAACTACGACCTGGTCTGGCGGATCGCGATCCTCCTCTCGCTGCTCGCCGGCCTGCTCAACTGGCCGGTGCGCGAACGCCCGGTGGCGCGCCTGGGCGCCGCGGAGGCGGCATGAGCCCGCTGGCCCTGCGCCTGGGTGCGGCCGTGCTGGCCGTGGCGCTGCTGGGCCTGGCCTGGTGGGGCTGGCGCCATGGCGGCCTGGCGCTGCTGCAGGCGGGCCTGGGCCACTGCTTCTGAGGATTGCCGAGCGCGGGGCAGGGGAGTAGCGTCCTGCGATCGAAGAAGGAGAATCGCCATGTCCCGCCATCTGTTCCTCGGCCTGCTGTGCTGCCTGCCGCTGGCCGCCCAGGCCGCCGACTGCCCGCCGCTGCTGGCGCAGCAGGGGCACCTGCAGAAGCTGCGCTCGAAGGTCGACCTCGACCTGTGCGGGCTCTACGCCGGCAAGCCGTTGCTGGTGGTCAACACAGCCAGCCACTGCGGCTTCACCCCGCAGTTCAAGGGCCTGGAGGCGATCTACCGGCGCTACAAGGGCCAGGGCCTGGAAGTGCTGGGCGTGCCCTCGGACGACTTCAAGCAGGAGGCCGACGACGCCGCCGAGACGGCTCAGGTCTGCTACGGCAACTACGGCGTGACCTTCAACATGACCCAGGTGCAGCCGGTGCGCGGCGACGACGCCATCCCGCTGTTCCGCGAGCTGGCGCGCCAGGCCGACCAGGCGCCGCGCTGGAACTTCTACAAATACGTGGTGGACCGCCAGGGCAAGGTGGTGGCGCAGTTCCCCAGCCTGACCAAGCCGGATGATCCGGCCTTGCAGGCGGCCATCGAGAAGGCCATCGCCAGCCAGCCGTGAAGATGGAAGAGCTGGGGGATGTTTGGTTCAGCTTGTGGGTGGCAAGCTTGGCTCCGCGCCCTCACCCCAGCCCCTCTCCCGGAGGGAGAGGGGGTCGTTCAGAGTTAGCCGGTGAATCCAATCGCGGACGGAGTACGCCCAACGGATTTCCGATGGGGTTGAGGCGGAGGTTGGGGCTCTGCAAAGAGAGCCCTCTCCCCAGCCCTCTCCCTGAAGGGAGAGGGGGCTTGTCCGTGCCAACGTCGACAATGGCTTTAGCCGAAAGCGCCGGAGCTGCCGGCTGATGCGGGAATACCCAAGCGCTCCGAACGGTCCCCTCTCCCTTCAGGGAGAGGGTTAGGGAGAGGGAGCGGAGTCGATCCAAAACACCGCAGCTGCCGGGAAACTCCCTTCGCGAGCAAGCTCGCTCCTACGAAGAGCAGGATTTCCAGAGAAATGTCCGAGCGCACCGGAACGCCCCTTCAGGAGGCCGAGCGAAACCGGCGCTCAGGAGGTCATGCGACATGGATGTCGCTAGAGCCCCGATCAGCACAGGGACGTGCTGTCGGGG
>NZ_JAZAQP010000088.1:0-11762 GCF_036231725.1 Pseudomonas sp. JH-2
TCGCGACATCCATGTCGCATGACCTCCTGAGCGCCGGTTTCGCTCGGCCTTCTGAAGGGGCGTTCCGGTGCGCTCGGTTGTTTCTCTGGAAACCCAAAATCAAGAGCGGCACTGCTCTTCGTAGGAGCGAGCTTGCTCGCGAACCCTGGGTTTCCGCGTTCGCGATAGTTCGTAGGGCGCATATAGTTCGTAGGGCGCATAACGCCTACAGCGTTATCCGCCATGATCGCGGACAAAGTCCGCTCCTACGGTTCCAGGAAGCACGGACGTAGGACTCCGTCCGCGATGGGCCGGCCGCGCCTGAGCACGATCGCGGATGGAATCCGTTCCTACAGGTTTTGCGCTCGCGTTTGGGCCCAGTCCTTGGTGAGCAGCCCATACAGTGCCGAGTCAGACACTTCCCCGGCGACTATCCAGCGTTGCCGCAGCAACCCCTCGCGCTGGAAGCCCAGGCGTTCCAGGGTGGCGGCGGAGGCCTGGTTGCGCGGGTCGATGTCCGCCTCCAGGCGATTCAGGCGCATGTCGCCGAAGGCATGGTCGAGCAGGGTGCGCAGGGCTTCGTTCATGTAGCCCTGTCCCTGGGCGTGGCGGGCCAGGCAATAGCCCAGCTCGGCGCGGCGCGAGTCGCCGGAGAAGGTATGTAGCGTACAGGTGCCGAGGAATGCGGCGTTTTCGCGGCGGGTCAGGGCCAGTGTCAGGCAACTGCCGTCGGCATAGCCCGCCAGGTCGCGCTGCAGGCTGTCCACGGCCTGTTGCGGCGAGGTCCAGGGTGGGGTGTTCCAGTACCTCATCACCTGCGGGTCGGACATCATCGAGAACAGCGCGTCGGCGTCATCCAGATGCATGGGGCGCAGGATCAGGCGTTGGCTCTGCAACTCTCGCGGGAAATTCATCGGCTCCCTCCGGGGACGTAGGTGAGCCGGGAAGCCTAGCAATCGCAGGGTGCTCCGCCGTGTTGGATATACGTACGGATGTTTCGGGGTAGTTGGGCAAGGGAAACACCATGCGGTCATGTAGGACCCTATCCGCGATAACCGGGCATATCGGCGTGACTCGCGGATGAGATCCGCTCCAGGTTTCCGTGACGCATGGCATTTCCCCCGCAGGAGGGACTCCGTCCGCGATCCACGCTCAGATGCCGAAGGCGCTTGCGCCCTCGTCGCCGTCGAAGCCCCGTTCCAGCTTGATCTTCAGGCTCAGGTCGGTGCGCGAGTCGGCGAATTTCAGGGCGTCGGCGATGCTGATGCGGCCGGCTTCGAGCAGTTGGTACAGGCTCTGGTCGAAGCTCTGCATGCCTTGCTCCAGGGCGCGTTCGATGGCGCCGCGCAGTTCCGGCAGCTCGTCGCGCTGGATCAGCCCGCGGATGTGCGGGGTGCCCAGCACCAGTTCCACCGCCACCACGCGGCGCTGGGTGGTGCCCGGCACCAGGCGCTGGCCGACCAGCGCCAGGAGGTTCTGCGACAGGTCGGCCAGCACCTGCGGGCGGGCCTCGTCGGGGAAGAAGCGGGCGATGCGCTCGATGGCGTGGCGGGCGCTGGTGCCGTGCAGGGTGGCCACGCACAGGTGGCCGGTCTCGGCGTAGTGCAGGGCGTGCTGCATGGTGGCGGCGTCGCGGATCTCGCCGAGCATGATCACGTCCGGCGCCTCGCGCAGCACGTTGCGCAGGGCATCCTCGAAGCTGTGGGTGTCCAGGCCCACCTCGCGCTGGTCGATGATTGAGCGCTGGTGCTGGTGGAGGAACTCGATGGGGTCCTCGATGCAGACGATGTGCCCCGAGCGGTGGCGGTTGCGGAAGTCGAGCATCGAGGCCAGGGTGGTGGACTTGCCGGAACCGGCCGCGCCCACCACCAGGATCAGCCCGCGGTCCTGCACCGCCAGCTTCTCCAGGATCGTCGGCAGGCCGAGGCTGGCGGCGTCGGGGATGACCTGCCTGATCAGCCGCACCACCATGGCCACCTCGCCGCGCTGCAGGTAGACGTTGACGCGGAAGCGCCCGCTGCCGGGCACGGCCACCGCCAGGTTCATCTCCAGGTCGCGCTCGAAGTCGGCGATCTGCTGCGGCGACATCAACTGGTAGGCCAGCAGCTTGACCTCGCCGGCGCGCAGTCGGCGTTCGCCGACCGGGCGGCTGACGCCCTCGACCTTGATGTGCGGCGCCGCGCCGACGCTGAAGAACATGTCGGAACCGGCGTGCTGCGCCAGCAGGTGCAACTGGCTGAAGACGTCGGGCAGGGCGCTGTCGCTGGCATCGCTCATGGGGAATCCTCGCAAGGGCGGGCGCCCGGGGTGGCCCGGGCGCATGTTCTCAGCCTAGCCGGCCTGGCGGACGGTGGCCTGTGGTGGCGCGCAGCCTAGCCGGAGGGCGGCGGGCGCATGTTGATCTGCGTCGTTGCGCCGCCCGAAGCATGCCATGGGGAAGGCTGGCGAGGGCAGGGGATGGCGGTACGCGATGTTGGGCATTTGCCCACAACCAAAACGGCGTTTTCTCCGCTGCTATCGGAACCGGCCGGCTGATCTTGGTGGCAATCCCTTAATGCTTTCCCTTGAGTGCCCGATGGCGGCCGGATACGACGCCGAACTCCCCCATCCAGGTGGCCGGTATCCCCCGTTTTTGAGCGGCGCCCGCTTCCGGGTGCTTCACATACTTTCAAGGCTGGGCGCCCGCGGCACGGGCCGCCCGGCCCCTGCAGGCGCATGACAGGACTCGCCCCGGCCGGCTGGCCGGGCCCACGGCAGGATACGGCCCCCCTGTAGACCTCCCCGGGCCCGCGAGCGCAGCCCTTCCCGCCGACCACCAGCCCCTGCCCACTACCAGCCCGCGCCGGCTGCCGGGCGCCCCTGGAGAACGTATGGGAGCAGCAACCATGAATACGTTGGCCGATGGCCGCTTCGCCCCGATCGTCGACATCAGCGATTCGCTCACCCGCCAACGCCTGCTCGACGCCCTGCTCGGCGCCGCGCCCAGCGATGCACGCCTGGTGCTGGTCTGCGCACCGGCGGGCTTCGGCAAGACCACCCTGCTGGCCCAGGCCGAGCGCCTGCTGGCCGGGCGCGGCGAGCGCACCTTCTGGGTGAACTGCAGCGACAGCGACTACCAGCCGGAGCTCTTTCTCGACAGCCTGCTGCAGGGCCTGCGCGAGGGCATCGCGGAGCCGGCGGGGGACAACGGCCTGGGCGCGCTGCTCGGGCTGCTGGAGGCCTGCCCGCTGAACTGCAACCTGTTCCTCGACCAGGTCGAGCTGGCTCTGAGCCCCGAGGTCGAGCGCCTGCTGGAGCAACTGGCCCGGCGCCTGCCGTCCGGCTGCCGGCTGTTGCTGGGCAGCCGCCGGCAGCCGCTGTTGCCGATCACGCAGCTGCAGCTGGCCGGCCTGCTGCGGGTGGTGGAGGCTGACAGCCTGCGCTTCACCGGGGAAGAGTCGCAGCAACTGCTCGGCGCCCTGCTGGGCGAGGCGCGCGCCCGCTACTGGGCGGACTACACCGAGGGCTGGCCCTTCGCCCTGCAGCTGCTGCGCCTGCGCTGCCAGGGCAGCCCGGCCGGCGAAGGGCCGCCGGAAACCGACCAGTACGCCTCGCTGGGCGGCATCTTCGACTACCTGGCCGAGGAGGTGCTCGCCAGCTGGCCGAGCGAGCTGGGCGAGTTCCTCCTGGACTGCAGCGTGCTCGACAGCGTGGACGTGCCGAGCGCCAACTTCCTGCGCGGGCGCGACGACGCCGAGCGCTGGCTGCGCGAGGCGGCGCGCCTGGTGCCCATCGTGGTGCCCGAGCAGCCGCTGCGGGTGCGCCTGCACCCGCTGCTGCGCGAATTCCTCCTCGGCCGCCTGGAAAGCCGCGAGCCGGAGCGCTTCGCCTGGCTGCAGGGGCGCGCCGCGGAATTCCACGCCCGGCGCCAGCAGGTGTTCCGCGCCGTCGAGCACGCCGCCCAGGGCGGCCTCTACTTCCAGGCGGTGTCCATCATCCTCGGCGCCGGCGCGGTGCGCCTGCTGGTCTGCGAGGGGGCGGTGCGCACCCGGGCGCTGCTCGAACTGCTGCCCCTGACCCTGGTGCGCCGGGAGCCGCGCCTGCGCCTGATGCTCATCTGCCTGCACATGCTCAGCGGCGAGACGCTGCAGGACAGCCTCGACCTGTCGCGGCTGGAGGCGGCGTTCGGCGGCGAGGTGGCCTCGCCGGAAGACGCCGAGACGCGCACCGACCTGCTCTACGTGCGGGCGATGATGGTCATCGGCAACGTGCAGCGGGCCGGCGACGGCGCCGTCCGCGAAGTGGTGCGGCGGGCCATGGTCGACGCCCGCGCGCGCTTCTTCGAGGACCCGCGCTACCTGTGCCTGGTGCTGCCGAGCGAGATCATGCTGCTGCTGCGCTACGGGAACGTCGACGAGGCGCGCCTGCGCCTGGAGGAGTTCATCGCCATCAACCGCAGCGAGGGCTTTCGCGAGAACCAGCCCTGGTCGCTGGTCTACCGCGCCCTGAGCGACAGCGCCCAGGCGCGCTACGACGACGTGCTGCAGACGGTGACCGGCCTGCTGGCCAAGGACGGGCCGCTGGCCGCGCCCCAGGCGAGCCTGCTGTTCCACATGGTCCACGCGCTGCTCGGCCACGTCCACTACGTGCGCGGCGACCTGGAGCAGGCGCGGCAGGCGTTCTCCCATTGCGCCTCGCGCCTGGGCGCCTCCCTGGCCGAGGTCTGGGAGCGGGGCCTGATAGGCGCGGCGCGGGCGGCTTTCTTCCTCGGCGACAGCGCCCAGGCCCTGGCCAGCCTGGAGGCGGCGCGTTCCGGGCACACCCTCGAATACCCGCTGCGCCGCGCGGTGGGCGCGACCCTGGTGGAGCTGCGCCTGCGCCAGCGCGAGGTGGAGGCGGGCCTGGCGCTGGCGATGGAGATCAACCTGGCGCGGCTCTGGCAGGAGGTGCTGGACGGGCGGCCGCTGTTCTGGGCTGAACTGGTCGCCATCGCCCAGGCCCACTACTGGCTGCTGGCCGCCCAGGGCCAGATGGCCGGCGCGCTGGAGGCGGCGGAAGCCTTCGAGCGCCTGGCCCGCGAGCGGCAGAACCGCTTCGGCGTCGGCCAGGCGCTGGTGCTCAAGGCCCACGCGCTGCTGGCCGGCGAGCTGCCCGGCACGCCCATGGCGGTGCTCGACGAAGCGCTGGAGCTGTTCGGCGAGGGGCTGGCGGTGCAGAGCTTCATCGAGGCCGGCGCCGAGGTGGTCACCCACCTGCGCGAGATGTCGCGGCGCCAGGGCCGCGCCGAGGTGCCGCTGATCACGCGCTGCATCGAGCTGTGGGAAAGGCACTTCCGCGCGCGCCTGGATGCCCAGGCCCTGTTCACCCGGCGCGAGCTGGATGCGTTGATGGGCCTGGCCGGCGGCCGCACCACCAAGGTCATCGCCCGCGAACTGGGGATTTCCCCGGAGACGGTCAAGCAGCACCTGAAGTCGGTCTACGCCAAGCTGGGCGTGCACCGGCGCCGGGAAGCGCTGGCCGTGGCGCGGCGCCGGGCCATCCTGCCCTGAGCCGGGGCGCCCCCCGGCCAACCGGAACGGCAAGCGGCACGCCGCCTCGACGCCCTTGCGGCGCAGCGGCCGCCTGCCTGCGGGTTCCGCCCGCCCATTCCCGCCCGCACTCCGCTGACGGCCGTCGCCGGCCTCCCCCGATTTATCCACCCCCTTCCCTCATCCCGGGCCGGCCCGCGCCGGCGCGCCTTCGCATACTGCGATCGGCAGGCAGCGGCGCCACCGCGCCGCGAAGCCTGCCCATGACAACGACAATACGCGGCCCGCGAGGCCGCCAGCTCCGCCATGCCGCGGGCCGCCACGGTTCCGCCGGCAGGGCGCAGGAGGCGTGCAATGAACCTTCGAAGAACGACCGCAGTACTCCTCGGCCAGGCGGTGCTGCCGCTGGCCTGCGCATACGCCGCCGAAGGGGCCAGCTACGGCGGGCCGGTGGGCGGCACCGACCTGGGGGCGGCGCTGCTGCCGGCCACTTCCGGGCTGTACGGCGGCCTGGTGCTCGGCTACGCCAGCGGCGACCGCTTCCATGGCGACGACGGCGGCCGCGACCCGGCGCTGGAGGGCAGCATGACGGCCCAGGTGGCCGCGCTGGGCCTGCTCTACGTCTACCCCGGGCAGTTCCTCGGCGGCACCCTGGCCTCCAGCCTGCAGGGCAGCGTCAACGGCGGGCGCATGGAGATCAACGGCGAGGCCGAGCACTACCAGGGCTTCGGCGACCTCTACGCGGACCTGCTGATGTGGAGCCGCTACCTGGGCGACGCCGCCCCGGGCCAACGGCCCACCGGGGCGACGCTCAAGCTGGCGTACTCGATGGTGTTCCCCAGCGGCCGCTACAACACCTCGGACCTCTACACCTCCGGGCGCAACGTCTACTTCTTCGTGCCCAACGCCGCGCTCACCTACCTGGGCGGGCCGAACACCCTGGGCGAGGGCCTGGAGCTGAGCCTGCACGCCTTCGTCAACGTCGCTTCCCGGAACCGGGCCACCGACTACAGCAGCGGCACCGTGGCCAACCTCAACTTCGCCGCCGGCCAGCGCATCGGCCGCTGGCAACTGGGCCTGGCCGGCTACCACGCGCGCCAGCTCGACGACGACCGCCAGCACGGCGCCCGCGTCGAGCCGGACGGCCGGCGCTACCGCGCCACCGCGCTGGGGCCGGTATTGGCCTACGACCTGCCGCGCGGCGCCGGCTCGCTGAAGTTCAAGGCGCTGGCGCCGGTGAGCACACGCAATTCGCTGGCGGCCAATACCGCCTATGTCGTCTGGTCGCGTTCGCTCTGAGGAGAGAGCCCATGGTCCGCAAGAATACCCCCCTGCTGCGCATCGGCATCGACGTCGGCGGCACCAACACCGACGCCGTGCTGATGTGCGGTCGCGAAGTGCTCTGCGCCTTGAAGCGCCCCACCACCGAGGCGGTCGGCGACGGCGTGGCGGCGGCGGTCGCCGAACTGCTGCGCGAGGCGGCGGTGGAGCCGGCGGCGGTGGCCGCGGTGATGCTGGGGACCACCCAACTGCTCAATGCCTTCCTCGAACGCCGGCAGCTGGCGCGGGTCGCGGTGGTGCGCCTGGCCCTGCCCCGTGGCGACGGCGTGCCGCCGCTGCTGGGCTGGCCGCCGGAGCTGTGCGAGGCCATCGACGGGCAGGCCCACCTGGCCGACGGCGGCGCGTTGTTCAACGGCCAAACCTACAGCGAGCTGGACGTTCGCCAGCTCGGGCGCATCGCCGCAATGATCCGCCAGCGCGGCGCCGAGGCGCTGGTGCTGTCCTCGACCTTCGCCCCGCTGCGCCCGGACATCGAGCAGGACGCGGCGGCGGTGCTGCGCAAGGCCCTGGGCGACGACCTGCACCTGACGCTGTCCGCGGACGTCGGCGGCATCGGCCTGCTGGAGCGGGAGAACGCGGCCATCGTCAACGCCAGCCTGCAGCCGCTGGCGCGGCGGGTGGTCGGCGACCTGCAGCGGGCCTTCCGCCGCCTGCAGCTGGATGCGCCGCTGTTCATCAGCCAGAACGACGGCACACTGATCACCCCGCAAGCGGCCACGCGCTTCCCCATCCTCACCTGCGCCGCGGGGCCGACCAACAGCCTGCGCGGCGCGGCTTTCCTCAGCGGCCTCGAGAACGCCCTGGTGCTGGACATCGGCGGCACCACCAGCGACATCGGCGCCCTGGTCGACGGCTTCCCGCGGCAGACTGCCGGCCCCCTGGAGCTGGGCGGGGTGCGCTGCAACCTGCGCATGCCCGACACCCTGTCCGTCGCCCTCGGCGGCGGCACCCGGGTGCACCTGACCGATGGCCGGCCGACGCTCGGCCCCGAATCCCTGGGCTTGCACCTGCCCCAGCGGGCCCTGGTGTTCGGTGGCGACACGCTGTGCGCGACCGATATCGCCGTGGCTGCCCACGGCCTGCAGGGCATCGGCGACCCGCGGCGCCTCGCCGGCCTCGCACAGGCCCTGGTGGAGCAGGCCATGGCCGCCATCCGCGGGACACTGGAGCAGGCCCTGGAACGCATGCGCACCAGCAGCGTGCCGCTGCCGGTGGTGCTGGTGGGCGGCGGCAGCATCCTTCTGCCGATGCAGCTGCAGGGCGCTCCCCAGGTGCTGCGCCCGGCCCGGGCGGACGTGGCCAACGCCATAGGCGCGGCCATCGCCCAGGTCAGCGGGCGCGTCGACCGCCTGTTCCAGATGCACCCGGGCAACCGCGAAAGCGTGCTGCGGCAGGCCCGCCAGGAGGCCATCGACGCCGCCGTGCAGGCCGGCGCCGAGCCCACCAGCGTCGACGTGGTGGAACTGAACGAACTGCCCATGACCCACCTGCGCGCCGGCGCTACCCGCGTGCAGGTCCGCGCCGTCGGCGACCTGGCCCTGGCCGCCGCCCACTGAAACCCCGAAGAGGTCCAGACCATGCCTTGCTTCGATATCCTTTCCAGCCAGGACCTGGCGCGCGGCGCCGTGCTGCTGGGCACCGGCGGCGGGGGCGACCCCCATGTCGGCGAGCTGTTCCTGCGCCGCCAGCTGCAACGGGGCCTGCAGCCGCGCCTGCTGCCGCTGGCCGAACTCGCCGACGAGGCCTTCGTGGTCAGCGTCGCCGGGATAGGCGCGCCCACCGTGCTGGTCGAGCACCTGCTCAGCGAGACCGCGCTGAAACACCTGCTGCGCCAGGCCGAGGCGCTCTACGGGCGGCCCATAGACGCGCTGGTCTGCGCCGAGGTCGGTGGCGCCAACGCCATGCTGCCGCTGGCCGCCGCGGCCCTGAGCGGCCTGCCGCTGGTGGACGCCGACGGCATCGGCCGGGCCTTCCCGCACATCGACATGACCACCTTCGGCATCCACGGCTGCAGCGCCTCGCCGGCGCTGTTCAGCGACGACCTGGGCAACCTGGCGCACCTGAGCGCCGCCGACAACCCGAGCCTGGAACGCATGGCCCGGGCCCTGGCCGGGAGCCTGGGCGGCAGCCTGTACGGCGTGCTCTACCCGCTGGACGGGGCCCGGGTGAAGCGCTTCGCGGTGCCGGGCAGCGTGACCCAGGCCCTGCGCATCGGCCGCCATATCCGCGAGGCGCGCGCCGGCAGCGCCGACCCGGTGGCCGAGCTGGTGCGCTTCCTCGACGGCCTGGAGCCGGGGCGCCGCGCCCGCGAGCTGTTCGACGGCAAGGTCGCCGACGTGCGCCACGAGACCCGCGACGGCTTCCACTGGGGCCAGGCGCTGCTGGAACCGGCCAGCGGCAGCGGCGAACCGGTGGCCATCGACATCCAGAACGAGTTCCTCCGCGCCCGTCAGGGCGAGCGTGTGCTGGCGGTGGTGCCCGACCTGCTGTGCCTGCTGGACAGCGAGAGCGCCGAGCCGCTGACCGCCGAGAACCTGCGCTACGGCATGCGCGTGCGCCTGCTGGCCTACGCCGCGCCGCCGTGCCTGCTCAGCGAGGCGGCGCTGGCGGTGGTGGGCCCGGAACGCTTCGGCCTGGAGGCGCCGTGGCGCTCCTTCCTGGCCGACACGCAGGGGAGGGCGCAAGCATGAACGAGCTATCCCCCGCGCGGCCCGACGGCGACCACGCCACCCGCGCCCTGCCGCCTGGCGAAGGCCTGGGCGCCTGGCGCATCGGGCTGATCCTGATGGGCGCGCTGATCGCCCTGCCGTGCTTCGTCACCGGCGCCGAACTGGCCCACGCCCTGGGCCGCCAGCAGGCGCTGCTGGCCTGCCTGGGCGGCGGCGCGGTGCTCCTGCTGCTGGCGCTGCCCGCGGCCTATGCCGGGGCGCGCTCGCGGTTGAGCACCTACATGCTGATCCTCGATGCCTTTGGTTCCGTTGGCGGGCGTTGCGTCAACCTGGTGCTGTCGCTGGCGCTGCTGGGCTGGTTCGGGGTGGTCGCCGGCCTGTTCGGCCAGGCCATGGCGGCGGTCGCGCCGGCCTTCCTGGCAGGCGTGCCGGCGCTGGGCTGGAGCCTGGCCGGCTGCCTGCTGATGCTGGTCACCAACCTGGTCGGCTTCCGCGCCCTGGACGGGCTGTCTCAGCTGGCCACGCCGCTGAAGCTGGGCTTGCTGCTGTGGGCCTGCTGGGTGGCGCTGGAGGGCCACGGCGTGCCGCCCGCGGGTGGCGGCGCCGGGGACTATTCGGTGCTGCAGGGCATGTCGCTGGTGGTGGGCGGCGTGGTCATCGGCTGCATCCTGCTGCCGGACATCTGCCGCCACGCGCTATCGCCCGGCCGCGCGTTGCTGGCCGTGTTCTGCGCCTTCGGCCTGGGCTTCCCGCTGGTGCTGGCGCTGGCCGGGCTGCCCAGCCTGGCCACCGGGGAGCGGCAGCTGGTGGCGATCATGCTCGCCCTCGGCCTGGGCCTGCCGGCGATGCTGATCATCCTGCTCTCGGCCTGGTCGACCAACGCCTACAACCTCTACGCGGCGACCCTGGTGTGCGCCAGCGTGGCGCCCCATGTGCAGCGCCGGCGCCTGGCGCTGTTCACCGGGGTGCTCGGCGCGGTGCTGGGGCTGGCCGGCCTGGGCGACGCCCTGCAGCATTACCTGGCGCTGCTGGCCGTGGCCCTGCCGCCGGTGGGCGGGGTCTACCTGTGCAACTACTACCTGAACCTGCGGGGCGCCGTGCGCAAGCCACGCCGCTGGCGGCTGGAAGCCTTCGGCGCCTGGGCCTGCGGGGTGCTGGCGGCGACATTGCAGGCGGTCTGGCCGTTCACCCTGACCTGGGTGCCGGCGCTGGATTCGCTGCTGGTGGCGGCGGCCTGCTATCTGCTGCTGCGGGGTGTCGTTGCGCGCCGCGAGGGGCAGGAAGGGCGGGGGACGCTGCGCCCCGACGGGGCGGGGTAGGCGAGGCGCCGGGCGCGGCTGTACGGGGGCGCGCCCGGCGTGGGGGGATCAGTCTTCGCGGCTGGTGACTTCCACCAGGTGGTAGCCGAACTGGGTCTTCACCGGGCCCTGCACCTGGTTCAGCGGCGCGCTGAACACCACCTGGTCGAATTCGCGGACCATCTGGCCCGGGCGGAACGAGCCCAGGTCGCCGCCGCTGCGGCCGGACGGGCAGGTGGAGTGCTCGCGGGCCAGGGCGGCGAAGTCGGCGCCACCCTCGATGGCGGCCTTGAGTTCATTGCACTTGTCTTCGCTGGAAACCAGGATGTGACGGGCGGAAGCGCGGGCCATGATGTTGCTCCTCAAAGGCAGGGAAAGGGACGCAGAGACTAGCGCATTTGCCGGCGGGGGGCGGAGGGTTTCCGTCGGAGCGCCCTCACCCCAACCCTCTCCCGCAAGCGGGAGAGGGGGCCGTTCGTGCCACCGGGGCGTCCGGCGTGGCCGGTGAATCCAATCGCGGACGAAGTCCGCGATCCGGCGGATAACGCCGTAGGCGTTATGCGCCCTACGCCAGACGTAGGGCGAATAACCGTTCGCGGTTATCCGCCGTTTGCCGTGCGACCGGGGCGTCCGGCGTGGCGGGGACCAATCGCGGACGGAGTCCGCTCCTACAACGGTGCTTCCTGGAACCGTAGGAGCGGACTCTGTCCGCGACTTGGCGGATAACGCCGTACGGGGAGCCCGGGAGCTTCGCGGTTTCGCATCACGCCGAACGGTCCCCTCTCCCGCTTGCGGGGGAGGGTTAGGGAGGGGGCCGAGTCAGGGGTCGCGAGCAAGCTCGCTCCTACGAAGAGCAGTGCCGCTCTTGATTTTGGATTTCCAGAGAAACCTCCGAGCGCACCGGAACGCCCCTTCAGAAGGCCGAGCGAAACCGGCGCTCAGGAGGTCATGCGACATGGATGTCGCGA
>NZ_JAZAQP010000089.1:0-9990 GCF_036231725.1 Pseudomonas sp. JH-2
GCGCCTGGCCCTGGTACAGCGCCTGGGCGCAGACCTCGCCGGTGTGGTTGATGCGCATCAGCCCGGCGATGTGGCGGCTGTCGGCCTCGTCGAGTTCGGCGTCGGGCTGCACGATGGCCGGCGACGGGCGCGCCGGGTGACCGCTGAAGGGCAGCAGGGTGCGCAACGCGGCATCGGCCTGCAGCAGGAAGCGGTCGGCGGGGGAATAGTGACGGTCGGCGGACATGGCGCACCTCCGAAAGGGAAAACAGCGGCCAGTTTAACGGATTGCCGATGACAGGTCTTGCGGCGGGGCGGCTGCGCGGCCGCCCGGCGCCTGGCGGCTCAGCCCGGTGGCCAGTGCATCTGGCGCTGGCCGAGGACGTGCATGTGGATGTGGTGCACGGTCTGGCCGCCCAGGTCGTTGCAGTTCATCACCACCCGGAAGCCTTCCGCGCAGCCCTGCTCGGCGGCCAGGCGCTGGGCGGTGAGGAGGATGTGCCCGGCCAGCGGCTTGTCGGCCTCCTCCAGGTCGTTGAGGGTGGCGATGTGGCGCTTGGGCACCACCAGGAAATGCACTGGCGCCTGCGGGCCGATATCGTGGAAGGCGATGACCTGGTCGTCTTCGTAGAGCTTGCGCGCCGGGATTTCCCCCGCGGCGATCTTGCAGAACAGGCAGTCCATGGGATGTCCTCCGGTAGGGGCGATGGTCCGCAGTTTAGCCGGCCGCGCCCGGGGAACCCAGCCCGCCGTGGCCGGCCTAGCGCAACGGCAGGACCGAGCGGTTGGCCCGCCCGGCGATCCAGCGCACCAGCCAGCGCGGCGCCAGGCGAGGGCTCCAGGCCATCAGGCGGTTGCGCCAGCCGGGGATGATGATGGCCTTGTTGCGCTGCAGGGCCTTCACCGTGATCAGCGCCACTTCCTCGGGGCTCATCATCAGCTTGCTGCCGTCCAGGCGTGTGGCCTCCACGCTGGCATTGCGGAAGAAGGCCGTGCGCGTCGGCCCCGGGCACAGCACCGAGACCTTGACGCCGTGGCGCTTGAGCTCGGAGCGCAGCGCCTCGGACAGGTGCAGGACGTAGGCCTTGCTGGCGTAGTAGTTGCTCATCCACGGGCCGGGCATGAAGCCGACCACCGAAGCCACGTTGAGTATCTGCCCGCCGCCGCTGCGCGCCATCTGCCCGCCGATGGCGTGGCACAGGCGCGCCAGGGCGAGGACGTTGAGCTCGATCATCTCCTGCTCGCGGGACCAGTCCTGCTCGACGAAGGCGCCGCCGCTGCCGAAGCCGGCGTTGTTCACCAGCAGCTCGATCTGCCGGCCGGACTGCTCCAGCTCGTGCAGCAGCCCGGACAGCTGCAGCGGCTCGGACAGGTCGCAGATACGGAACAGCACATCCACGCCGAAGCGCTGGGCCAGCTCATAGGCGATGCTTTCCAGGGCATCGCGCTGGCGCGCCACCAGGATCAGGGCCTGGCCGCGGCGCGCCAGGGCCTCGGCCAGGGCGAGGCCGATACCGCTGGAGGCGCCGGTGATCAGGGCATAGCGTGGCATCGATGGGTCTCCGGAATGGGGCGCGGATTCTAGCGCGCCCCATTGCCGTGGGCTATTGCTCCGAGGGCTCGTCGGTATCCACGGCGCTGGCGTCCTCGTCGCCCTCGTCGTCGGCCTGGGGCTCGGCGGTCGCCGCCGAGTCGTAGTCCTGATCCTGGCTGTAGGCCGCTTCCTGGGCGCGGGTGAGATAACCCTGGTAGGCGGGGATGGCGATTGCGGCGAGGATGCCGACGATAGGCACCAGGATCGACGCCCAGGCCAGGGCCACCACGCCGCGGCTGTTGGGCGGCGGCGGCGGGCCGTAGCGGTTGGCGCCGGTGGTGCCGGGCACCAGCAGCATCAGCAGGGCCATGACGCTGCCCACCACGGGAACGAAGTTGAGCAGCCACAGCCAGCCGGACCAGCCGATGTCGTGCAGGCGCTGCACGCCGAAGAAGATGCTGACCACGGCCATGCCGACGCAGGCGGCGATCAGTACCAGTCCACCCAGTGTGTGGGACACCGCGGTGAGGGCGGCGAACAGCGCGAAGGCCGGGATCAGGGCGAGGATCATGGCCATGCTCCAGCCCAGGTAGCGCACCCGGCCGATGCGGCCCTGGACGCTGAAGTACTGCAGCTCGCCGTATTCCGGCAGCGCCTCGCCGACCGGGGCCTGCGGGGTGGCGTAGGGCGACTGGGCGCGCGGCGCGGCGGGGGCTGGTTCCGCGGGTTGGGTGGCGGCCAGCTCGGCCTGGCGCGCCAGGTACTTGTCGATGATGATGCCGCAGGCGCCGCACTCGCTGGCCTTGGCCTGCTCGTGGCCGCACTTGGGGCAGGTCATCCGCTGGGCGTCGGCCGCCGGTTCCGTGGCTGCCGCGGCCAGGCTCGCGGCGCCGGGATGATCCTCGGTCTCCACCAGCGACAGGCTGGACACCAGGTCGGACTCCTTGCGCGCCTGGGCGCCGGCGTTGTGCAGCGCCTGCAGGTACTTGTCGGCCTCGCCCTCGGAAAGGTCGCGCTTGAGCACGACCAGTTGCCCGCTGAACAGCGCCTCGATGCGCGCCAGGTCGCTCTTGAACAGGCGGGCGAGGTTTTCCTTGGCGGTTTCCAGCGGCGTTTGCGGCATCAACGTGCCGTCGAACACGATCTTGTAGCGCGTTTCATCCATCGAGAGGCGTCCTTGTCGGTTGGTTGGGCTGCAGCATTTGGCTACAGCCTAAACGCAGGCCCTGGGGGCAACAAGCCAGCATGCGCGGATTTGCGAGCCCCGTTCAGGGGCGCAGCAGGCCGGGCAGGGCGCCGCCGCGCCGGAGGGCGTCGCGGTACTCCTGGTCCAGGCGCGCCACCAGTTCGTCCACCGACGGCAGGTCGCTGATGTTGCCCACGCCCTGGCCGGCGGACCAGACGGTCTTCCAGGCCTTGGCCTCGTCGTTGACCGGTTTGAGTTTCTCGCCGTAGTTGAGCTCGCCCTTCTCGTTCAGGCGCGCCATGTCGAAGCCGGCGGCCTCCAGGCTCTGGCGCATGAAGCTGGCCGGCACGCCGGAGACCGCCGGGGTGTGGATGATGTCGGCGGCTCGGGCCTCCAGCAGCATCTTCTTGTAAGCCGTGGAGGCGTTGCTCTCGCGGGTGGCGATGAAGCGCGTGCCCAGGTAGGCGAGGTCGGCGCCCAGTATCTGCGCCGCCAGGATCTCGTGCCCGCGGTTGATGCAACCCGCCAGCAGCAGCGTCTTGTCGAAGAACTGGCGAATCTCCGCGACCAGGGCGAAGGGGCTCCAGGTGCCGGCATGGCCACCGGCGCCGGCGGCCACCGCGATGAGCCCGTCGACCCCGGCTTCGGCCGCCTTCTCCGCATGGCGGCGGGTGGTCACGTCGTGGAACACCAGGCCGCCATAGCTGTGCACTGCATCGACCACCTCGCGCACCGCGCCCAGGCTGGTGATGACGATGGGCACGCGGTGCTCCACGCACAGCGCCAGGTCCGCCTGCAGGCGCGGGTTGCTGTGGTGGACGATGAGGTTCACGGCGTAGGGCGCCGCCTGCGGGGCGTCGGCCAGGCTGGCCTCGATCTCTTCCAGCCAGGCCTTGAAGCCGCTGCTCTCGCGCTGGTTCAGCGCCGGGAAGCTGCCGACGATGCCGCTGTGGCAGCAGGCCAGCACCAGTTGCGGGTTGGACACCAGGAACATGGGCGCCGCCACCAGGGGCAGGCGCAGACGGCGGTCGAGCAGGGCGGGCAGGGACATGGGAGGCTCCGGACAGGATTCAGAAAGGTTTGACCACTACCAGAATGACGATGGCCAGCAGGAAAAGCACAGGGACTTCGTTGAACCAGCGGAAGAACACGTGGCTGCGGCGGTTCTCGCCACGGGCGAAGCGCTTGAGCATGGCGCCGCAGGCGTGGTGGTAGCCGATCAGCAGCACCACCAGGGTGAGCTTGGCGTGCATCCAGCCCTGGCTCAGCCAGGCCGGGGTCAGGTAGAGCATCCAGGCGCCGAGCAGGATGGTCAGGACCATCGACGGGCCCATGATGCCGCGGTACAGCTTGCGCTCCATGACCTGGAAGCGCTCGCGGCTGGCGGCGTCCTCGCTCATGGCGTGGTAGACGAACAGGCGCGGCAGGTAGAACAGGCCGGCGAACCAGCAGACCACTGCGACTATGTGCAGGGCCTTTATCCACAGATACAGCATCGATAGCTCCTCGGGTCACGGTTGCGCTGATAGTAGTGGCAGCCCCGTGCCAGCGTCATCCCCGAGAAGTCGCGCGCCGCTGCCGGCGACTCGTCGCCCGCGGCGCTTCGGCCTGTTCATGCGGGGCCCGCGCTCTTATCATGGGCGGCTCTGAGTGAGCCCCTTATTGGCGGAGTGACGGACAGATGATCAAGGTCGGTATCGTAGGTGGTACGGGTTACACGGGTGTGGAGCTGCTGCGTCTGCTGGCCCAGCATCCCGAGGCGCGCGTCGAGGTGATCACCTCGCGCTCCGAGGAGGGCGTGAAGGTCGCCGACATGTACCCGAACCTGCGAGGCCACTACGACTACCTGTCCTTCAGCGTGCCGGACGTGCAGCGCCTGGGCGCCTGCGACGCGGTGTTCTTCGCCACCCCGCACGGCGTCGCCCATGCCCTGGCCGGCGAGCTGCTGGCCACCGGCACCCGTGTCATCGACCTGTCCGCCGACTTCCGCCTGCAGGATGCCGAGGAATGGGCCAGGTGGTACGGCCAGCCCCATGGCGCGCCGCAGCTGCTGCCCGAGGCCGTCTACGGCCTGCCGGAAGTCAACCGCGAGGCGATCAGGTCGGCGCGCCTGATCGCCGTGCCCGGCTGCTACCCCACCGCCGCCCAGCTGGGCTTCATCCCGCTGCTGGAAGCCGGCCTGGCCGACACCTCGCGGCTGATCGCCGACTGCAAGTCCGGCGTCAGCGGCGCCGGCCGTGGCGCCAAGGTCGGTTCGCTGTTCTGCGAGGCCGGCGAGAGCATGATGGCGTACTCGGTCAAGGGCCACCGCCACCTGCCGGAAATCAGCCAGGGCCTGCGCCGCGCCGCCGGGGGCGATGTCGGCCTGACTTTCGTCCCGCACCTGACGCCGATGATCCGCGGCATCCACGCCACCCTCTACGCCCAGGTGGCCGATCGTGGCGTGGACCTGCAGAAGCTGTTCGAGGAGCGCTACGCCAACGAGCCCTTCGTCGACGTGATGCCGGCCGGCAGCCACCCGGAGACCCGCAGCGTGCGCGGCGCCAACGTCTGCCGCATCGCCGTGCACCGCCCGCAGGGCGGCGACCTGGTGGTGGTGCTGTCGGTGATCGACAACCTGGTCAAGGGCGCCTCCGGCCAGGCCATCCAGAACATGAACATCCTCTTCGGCCTGGACGAGCGTCTGGGCCTGTCCAACGTGGCCCTGCTGCCCTGAGGCGAGCCCGGGCTCCCATTGCGGGAGCCCGTCCCCGGGGGATGTTCGACGAAGGATTGACCTGGCTTAGTTGACCATTTTTCTCGGGTAAGCGGATAATAGCCCGCAATGTTGTAACGTACGGCCTCGGCCGGGAGACATCTGACATGACCATCGAGACCTTCACCCCCACCCCACTGATCTTCTCCAACGGGGCCGCGCACAAGGTGAAGACGCTGATCGACGAAGAAGGCAATCCGCGTCTGAAACTGCGCGTCTTCGTCACCGGCGGCGGCTGCTCGGGCTTCCAGTACGGCTTCACCTTCGACGAGGACACCGCGGATGACGATACCGTGGTGGAGCGCGATGGCGTCAGCCTGGTGGTCGACCCGATGAGCTTCCAGTACCTCGCCGGCGCCGAGGTGGACTACCAGGAAGGCCTGGAAGGTTCGCGCTTCGTGATCAAGAACCCGAACGCCGCCACCACCTGCGGGTGCGGTCAGTCGTTCTCGATCTGAGTCGGCCGTAACGACGAAACGCCGCGCATCTGCGCGGCGTTTTCGTTTGTTCAGGCGGGGTAGAGGGCGCCGAGTATCCGCGGCCCGGCCGCGCCCGTGACTTCCGGGCGGTTGCCGGGCAGGCGCTCGAGGAAGCGGTGCGCCAGCCAGGCGAAGGCCATGGCTTCCATCCATTCCGGCGCCACGCCGTAATCCGCGGTACTGGCCACCTTCGCCTTGGGCAGGTGCGCCGCCAGCCGTGCCATGAACGCGCCGTTGAAGGCGCCGCCGCCGCACACCAGCACTTCCTCGCAACCCGGCTGCGCATGCAGCAGGGATTCGGCGATGCTGCGGGCGCTGAGCTCCAGCAGGGTGGCCTGCACGTCCTCGGCGGGGAGGGCGGGGCCTTCGGCCAGCTTCGCTTTCAGCCAGGGCAGGTTGAAGCGTTCGCGACCGGTGCTCTTCGGCCCGCGGGTGGCGAAGAAGTCGTCGGCGAGGAAGCGCTGCAGCAGTTCGGCATTCACCTGGCCGCTGGCCGCCCAGGCGCCGTCGCGGTCGTAGGCGTCGCCGCGCTGGTCGTGGATCCAGCTGTCCAGCAGCACGTTGCCCGGGCCGCAGTCGAAGCCGTGTACCGGCTCGCCGGGGGCGAGCAGCGAGACGTTGCTGAAGCCGCCGACGTTCAGCACGGCTCGCTGCCTTTCGTTGCCGAACAGTGCCTGGTGGAAGGCCGGTACCAGCGGCGCGCCCTGGCCGCCTGCCGCGACGTCGCGGCGGCGGAAGTCGGCCACCACGTCGATGCCGGTCAGCTCGGCGAGCAGGGCGGGGTTGTCGATCTGCACGGTGAAGCCGCGCTGCGGTTCGTGGCGCACGGTCTGGCCGTGGCTGCCGACGGCGCGGATGGCAGCGGGTGTCAGTCGCTGGCGTTGCAGCAGTTCCTGGATACCCTGGGCGGCCAGGCGCACCCAGGCGTTCTCGGCGCAGGCGCCGCGGGCTATCTCGTCGGGGCCGCTGGTGCACAGGGCCAGCAGCTCGGCGCGCAGGTCCGGGGGCATGGGGATGTAGTGGGAGGCGAGCAGGGTGGTGGCGTTTTTACCCTGCTCGACCAGGGCGATGTCCAGGCCATCGAGGCTGGTGCCGGACATCACCCCCAGGTAGAGCGCCATGGCTCAGCGCTGCTGCTCTTGCTGCTTGTTCATGGCCAGGGAGGTGGGCTTCTCCTGGTCCATGCGCGCCATCAGCGGCTGGGTCTGGGCCATGAAACGCTTGCGGTCCGGACCGGCCAGCGGGTCGGCCATCGGCAGCTTGGCGCTAAGCGGGTCGACATACTGGCCGTTCACATGGAACTCGTAGTGCAGGTGCGGGCCGGTGGCCAGGCCGGTCATGCCGACGTAGCCGATGATCTGCCCCTGCTTGACCGCGACGCCGCTGCGGATGCCCTTGGCGAAGCGGCTCATGTGGCCGTAGACGGTCTGGTAGGTCGAACCGTGCTGGATGACCACGGCGTTGCCGTAGCCGCCCTTGCGCCCGGCCTCGACCACCTTGCCGTCGCCGGTGGCCTTGATCGGCGTGCCGATGGGGGCGGCGTAGTCGACGCCCTTGTGTGCGCGGATCTTGTTCAGGATCGGGTGCAGGCGCCCCATGGAGAAGCGCGAGCTGATGCGGGCGAAGTCCACCGGGGTGCGGATGAACGCCTTGCGCATGCTGGTGCCGTCGGCGCGGTAGTAGCTGGTGTTGCCGGTCTTGTTGGTGAAGCGCACCGCGGTGTATTCCTTGCCGCGGTTGATGAAGCGCGCGGCGAGGATGTTGCCGGTGTCCACCTGGCGGCCGTTGACCACCTTCTTCTCGTAGATCACGTCGAACTGGTCGCCTTCGCGCAGGTCGAGGGCGAAGTCGATGTCGTAGCCGAAGATGTTCGCCAGGGCCATGATCAGGTCATGGGACAGGCCGGCTTCTTTGCCCGCGGTGAACAGCGAGCTGTCGATGCGGCCATGGGCATAGGCGGTGTGCACGTCCGGCTTGACCAGGTCGCGCTTGAACGCATAGCCCTTGGCGGACTTGTTCAGGCTGATGGTCTCCAGGTCGCTCTGCTTGATGCGCAGGCTCTGCAGCTCGCCTTGCGGGCTGACCAGGAACTCGACTTCATGGCCGACGTCCAGGCGGGTGAACTGCTTGGCGTCCTTGCTGCTGGCCAGCACGTCGTGCACCAGGCCGGCCGGCAGGCCCGCCTTGGCGAAGACGGTGGAGAGGGTGTCGCCCTTGCCCACGGTCACGCGCTTCCAGGCCGGTTCGGCGGGCGTGGCGGGTTGGCTGTCGTTGGAAGCCTTGAGTTCTTTCTTTTCTTCTTCCGCGTCTTTTCCGGCGCTGTCGTTTTCGTTCTGACCTTCGATCCGGGCGAAGGGGGAGCCTTCGCCCTCGGTGACCTGCGGGCTTCGCAGGTCGTCTTTTTCCTGAATGATGCGGTCGGCACCGCTGTCCAGCTCCAGATTGAGCGTGGTCTTCTTCGCCTCGACTTCACTCGAGGGGAACACCAGCAGAGCCAGGCTGAGGAGCGCTGCTACACCGCTTGCGGCCAGCAGATGGCTCTTCGGATAGTAGGGCGCTTTCTGATTCGATTGCGTCATGGCGTGAGTGGTGTTTTTGGAATGTGAAATAACTGCCTAAAATATAACCAAATTCCCCTCGAAGCAAGTCTATCGCCCAGGGTTTGACGCCATTTCCCCGTACGCCGGGCAAAACTTGTTTTTAGTGTCCGATCTTGTATGGTTGGTTCCCTTTTGATTGCCGGAAAAACGGAACGGGAACTGTGATGAAGTCGGTCGAAGAGCAGCTGGCGCTGATCAAGCGTGGTGCGGATGAACTCCTGGTGGAAGCCGAGCTGGTCGAAAAGCTCAAGCGCGGCCAGCCGCTGCGGATCAAGGCGGGCTTCGACCCGACCGCGCCGGACCTGCACCTCGGTCACACCGTCCTTATCAATAAGCTGCGCCAACTCCAGGACCTGGGTCATCAGGTGATCTTCCTCATCGGTGACTTCACCGGGATGATCGGCGACCCCAGCGGCAAGAGCGCCACCCGTCCGCCGCTGACCCGCGAGCAGGTGCTGGAGAACGCCGAGACGTACAAGTCCCAGGTCTTCAAGATCCTTGACCCGGCCAGGACCGAGGTGGCGTTCAACTCCACCTGGATGGACAAGCTGACTCCGGCCGATTTCATTCGTCTCGCCTCCCAGTACACCGTTGCCCGCATGCTCGAGCGCGATGACTTCAGCAAACGCTATGCCAGCAACCAGTCCATCGCCATCCACGAGTTCCTCTATCCGCTGGTGCAGGGCTACGACTCGGTAGCGCTGCGCGCCGACGTCGAGCTGGGCGGTACCGACCAGAAGTTCAACCTGCTCATGGGGCGCGAGCTGCAGCGCGCCTACGACCAGGAGCCGCAGTGCATCCTGACCATGCCGCTGCTGGAAGGGCTGGACGGGGTGAAGAAGATGTCCAAGTCCCTGGGCAACTACATCGGCATCCAGGAAGCGCCGGGCGTCATGTACAGCAAGCTCGTTTCCATTCCGGACACGCTGATGTGGCGTTACTTCGAGTTGCTCAGCTTCCGTTCGATGGACGAGATCAATGCCCTGCGCAAGGACGTCGAGGCCGGTGCCAACCCGCGCGACGTCAAGATCAAGCTGGCAGAGGAGATCGTCGCTCGCTTCCATGGCGAAGAAGCCGCCGCCAGCGCCCACAAGTCCGCGGGCAACCGTCTCAAGGAAGGCGAGCTGCCGGAAGACATCCCGGAAGTGGAAGTGGCTGCCACCGAAGACCTGCCCATCGGCGCCGTGCTGAACCGCGCCGGCCTGGTGAAGAACTCCGCCGTGGCGCGCGACCTGCTGGGCGCCGGCGGCGTGCGTGTCGATGGTCATGCCGTGGATCGCAGCTTCGTCTTCAAGGTAGGCGCTACTCATATAGTGCAGGCTGGCAAGAAGGCGTTCGCGAAGGTCACTCTGTTGGCCGAGTGAAAACTTTCAGAAAAGTGTTGACGGGCATTCTGAAGTCCCTATAATGCGCACCACTCCCAGCGACGAAGCGCTGAAAGAGCTTGAAAATCAAGC
>NZ_JAZAQP010000090.1:0-9933 GCF_036231725.1 Pseudomonas sp. JH-2
CCGCCGGGAAACACCGTTCGCGAGCAAGCTCGCTCCTACGAAAAGCAACCCCGCCCCACCCCTCAAAACTTCCCGTGCCGCCCTTCGCCCCGCGCAAAGCGTTGCGCCCCGGCCTGGGTCTCGCCACTGAGGATCACCATCAGCCCTCCCTGGAATTCGTTGGCCATGGCCACGTCGAACGACTGGTTCCACTGCGCGTAGACGCTGCCGCGGTCGGCCAGCATGCAGGCCTGGGGGAAGTCGGCGATCTGCCGGGCCAGGTCCTCGGCGGCGGCGCGGGCCTCGCCCTTGGCCACCACGCGGTTGGCCAGGCCCATGCCCAGGGCTTCCTGGGCGGCCACCGGGCGGCCGGTGAGGATCAGGTCCAGCGCCCTGCCCTGGCCGATGATGCGCGGCAGGCGCACGGTGCCGCCGTCGATCAGCGGCACGCCGAAGCGCCGGCAGAACACCCCGCATACCGCGTCCTCGGCCATCACCCGCAGGTCGGCGAGCAGCGCCAGCTCCAGGCCGCCGGCCACCGCGTAGCCCTCGATGGCGGCGATCAGTGGCTTGTTCAGCTGCATGCGGCTGGGGCCCATGGGGGCGTCGCCTTCGTTTTCCAGGCGGTTGCGCCGTTCGCTGTCCTGCGCCACCGCAGTGAGGTCCGCGCCGGCGCAGAAGGTGCCGCCGGCGCCGGTGAGCACCGCCACCTTCGCCTGCTCGTCGGCCTCGAAGGCGCGCAGGGCCTCGGCCAGGGCGTCGGCGGTGGGCCGGTCGACGGCGTTGCGCGCCTCGGGACGATCGATGATCAGGGTGGTTACCGGGCCGTTGTGCTCGACGATCACGCTCATGCTGGACTCCAGGCTGACGGAAAGGACGAAGGCCGACTTGCGCCGGCCCTCCACCTTACTGCGTCACGGAGCGCGGAGCAGCACCCTGGCCGTTCCGCCCGTCAGGCTGTCGCGATCAGCCGACGTATTTCTGCAGGTTGGCCATCATCTCGCGCAGGGCCTCGACGTTGTCCGCCGGGTGCACCGCGTTCTCGAAGCTGCTGATCTGCTGCCAGTGCGCCGCCACGTCCTCGGCATCGAAGCCTTCGCGCGGGTCGAAGCCGAAGCCCAGGCTGCGCTCCCAGCGCACCTTGCCCATCCAGCCGCCGCCCACTTCATAGAGGCCGGAGGTGTCCTGGCAGGCCTCGCTGCCCAGGTAGACCACCAGCGGGCTGACCAGCTCGGGCTTGAGCTGCTCGAACACCTGCGGCGGGATCAGCCCCTCGGTCATGCGAGTGCCGCCGGTGGGGGCGATGGCGTTGACCAGGATGTTGTTCTTGCGGCCCTCCAGGGCCAGGGTGCGGGTCAGGCCGTAGAGGCCGAGCTTGGCCATGCCATAGTTGCTCTGCCCGAAGTTGCCGTAGATGCCCGAGGTGGAGGCGGTGAAGATCACCCGCCCGTAGCCCTGCTCGCGCATCAGCGGCCAGGCGGCGCGGGTCACCTTGTAGGCGCCCTCGACGTGGACCTTGTAGACCAGGTCCCAGTCGGCGTCTTCCATCTTGTGGAAGGTCTTGTCGCGCAGGATGCCGGCGTTGTTCACCACCACGTCGACGCGGCCGAAGGCTTCCACGGCCTGGCGCACGATGTTCTCGCCGTCGGTCACCGAGTCGTGGTTGGCGATGGCGGTGCCGCCGGCGGCGCGGATCTCCGCCACCACGCGGTCGGCCGCCGAGGCGTTGGCGCCCTCGCCGTGGGTGCTGCCGCCCAGGTCGTTCACCACCACCTTGGCGCCATGCCTGGCGAACAACAGGGCGTGGGCACGGCCGAGACCGCCGCCGGCACCGGTGACGATCACGACCTTGTCGTCGAAACGAACGGCATCACTCATGGTTGGTACTCCCAGGCAGGTTGATGGCTACGGAGTGTCAAACAGACGTTTGACGGTCACAACCAAGACGCCGGGGCTGAATATGCCCCGATAAGGTCCGGGGATGATACCGGCGGCCCCTTCAGGCCGCCGGCTGCACCTGCCCGGCCAGGCGCGCGCGGAACGCCAGGTAGTGCGCCAGTACCTGCTCCGGCGCCTCGGTCTGCGGGTAGTGGCCGATGCCGTCGAGCATCACCGTGTCCGGCTGCGGGATCAACTGGCGGTAGCGCTCGACCATGTGCGCGCCGGAGATCGGGTCCAGCGGCCCGTCGATCAGCCGCAGCGGCACGCCGGCGCGCTGCATGGCGCCGACCCAGCGCTCGCGGTGTTCGCGGCGGTCGAGGATGTAGTGGATCAGCCGGTGCATCACCTTCGGCCCGTCGTTGCAGGCGATCAGGCTCCAGAAGGCGTCCAGTTCCTCCTCGCTCGGCCGGGTGCGCGGGCCGAACACCTTGGCGAAGTTGGCGGCCAGCTTGCCACGGTCGAAGAAGCGCCCGAAGAAGCCGCCCAGGGGGCTGAGCAGCAGCTTCTGCGAGAGCACCGGGCGGTGCGTCTCGGGGAACAGCCCGCCATTGAGGAACACCACCGAGGCCAGCTGGATGCGTCCTTCGAGGTGCCGCGCCAGCAGTTCCTGGCCGACGCTGTTGCCGTAGTCGTGGACCAGCAGGTGCAGCGGCCCGCGCAGCTCCAGGTGGGCCAGCAGCGCCTGCTGCAGGTCGGCCTGCTCGTGGATGCGGTAGGCGTGGCCGCGCGGCTTGGCCGAGTCGCCGAAGCCGAGCATGTCGCAGGCGATCACCCGGTAGCGCCCGGCCAGCGGTTGCCACAGCTTGTTCCAGTCCCAGGAGGCGCTGGGGAAGCCGTGGATCAGCAGCAGAGGCTCGCCGGCGCCGGCCTCCCAGTAACGGATGGCGTGGCCGTGGAAGTCGAAGCTGCGCCCCTGCGCGCGCCAGTCGCGCAGGGGGATGGCGATGCCGGCCATCAGTCGCGGTAGCCGGGGTTCTGCAGGTCGAGCTTGCGCAGCAGCGCCGGCCAGGCCAGCTGCCCGCCCATGCCCTGGGAGGTCTTCATCACCCCGGCGAGCATCGCCCGGGCGCCGTCGAGGATCTGCTGCGGGATGTGGATCAGCTCGCCGCCGCCGCTCTGCGCCATGATCTGCGCCTCGCAGGCGCGCTGCAGGGTGAACATGCCGAGGAAGGCGTCGGCGACGGTGCCGAAGGCGGTCAGCAGGCCGTGGTTGGGCAGGATCATGAAGTTCTTGTCGCCCAGGTCGGCCTGCAGGCGGGCCTTCTCGTCGTGGTTCAGGGCCACGCCCTCGTAGCCGTGGTAGGCCAGGCTGGAGAGCACGAACAGCGATTGCTGCGACAGCGGCAGCAGGCCGTTCTTCTGCGCCGACACGGCGATGCCGGCGGGGGTGTGGATGTGCAGCACGCAACCGACGTCGTGGCGCACCTCGTGGACCGCGCTGTGGATGGTGTAGCCGGCCGGGTTGATGTCGTAGGGGCTGTCCATCAGCTTTCTGCCGGCCAGGTCCACCTTCACCAGGCTGGAGGCGGTGATCTCGTGGAACATCATGCCGTAGGGGTTGATGAGGAAGTCCTCGGTGCCCGGGACCTTGGCCGAGATGTGGGTGAAGATCAGGTCGTCCCAGCCGTGCAGGGCGATCAGCCGGTAGCAGGCGGCGAGGTCGACGCGGGTCTGCCATTCGGCCTCGGAGACCTGGTCTTTCACGGAGGGTGCGGGAGCGGCGGCGTTCATGGGGCGGTCCTCATCGGTTGTTGTTGTTCGATGGGGCCAGTCTAGTCAGCCGGGGGCGCCGCGACTGTCGGAGGTCTGACAGTCGCATCTTAGGAATTGAATTGTAGGAGCGAGCTTGCTCGCGAACCGCACTCTGCCAGACTTGTAGGATGGGTGGAGCGAAGCGATACCCATCACCACGACCGCACGGGTTTCGTAAACTCAACCCATCCTGCGAAAGACACCTCGCTCCTACAGGACCAGTGCGACGGCGGGCGCCAGCAACAGGTTGAACAGCCCGGTGAGGACCATCAGCAGCCCGGCGGTGGAACCCTCCTCGCCGCCGAACTCGTAGGCCCGGCTGGTGCCCGCGCCGTGGGCGCCGACGCCCAGCAGGGCGCCGCGGGCGAGGGTCGAGCGCAGCGGCAGCAGCTTCATCAGCAGGCCGCCGGCCAGGGCGCCGAACACCCCGGTGATCATCACGAAGGCCGCGGTCAGCTCCGGCACCCCGCCCAGGTCGTGGGACATCTCCATGGCCAGCGGCGTGGTGATCGAGCGCGGCACCAGCGACAGCGCCACCTGGCCGTCCAGGGCCAGGGCATTGGCCAGCGCCCAGGAGCTGCCGATGGCCACCGCGGAGCCGGCGCACATGCCCACCAGCAGCGCCGGCCAGTGCCGGGCGAGCAGCGCCCGCTGCTGCCAGATGGGCACGGCGAAGGCCACGGTGGCCGGGCCCAGCAGCGCCACCAGCCAGTTGGTGTCGCGGGCGTAGTCGGCGTAGCGGGCGTGCAGCGGGATGGCCACGGCGAACAGCAGCACCGGGACGAACACGATGGGCGCGAAGCCGTACCAGCGCACGCGCTTGTACAACTGGCGGCTGAACAGGTAGCCGCCGAGGGTCAGGGCCAACCAGAACAGGGCTTGCTTATCGAGACTCATGGCGCGACCTCCAGCGGTACATGCCTTCCACCGACAGCGCGGTGACCAGCATCACCAGCAGGGTGCTGCACATGATCACCAGCAATATCTTCCAGCCCTCGCTGCGCAGCAGTGGGCCGTAGTCCAGCAGGCTCATCAGCGCGGGGATGAAGAACAGCAGCATCTCCGCCAGCAGCAGCCCGGCGCCGCCCTGCAGCAGGGCCGGGCGCACCGCCCCGCTGGCGAACAGCGCCAGCAGCAGGCCGAGCCCCACCACCCCGCCGGGCAGCGGCAGGCCGGTGGCCCTGGCCAGCCAGCCGCCGAACCACCAGAAGGCGATGAGGACGGCGAGTTCGAAGCCCAGTCGGAGGATGCGGCGAGTCATTTCGGGTGCCTGCGTGGCGCTGCGGAGTGGATGGCGCTCAGGTTAAGCCCGGGGGTACTATCCCCAAAGCGAATTGTTCGAATCGGAGCCATTCCAGAATGGAATTCAAGCAGCTACGCAGCTTCGTCGAGGTGGTGCGCCAGGGCAGCTTCACCCAGGCCGCGGTACGCCTGCATGCCAGCCAGTCGGCCGTGAGCAAGCAGGTGGCCCAGCTGGAGCAGAGCCTGCAGGTGCAGTTGCTGGAGCGCAGCGGCCCGCACGTGCGCCTGACCGCCGCCGGCGAAGTGGTGCTGCGCCGCGCCGAGGACATGCTGCGCCTGCGCCGCGAACTGCTGACCGAACTGGACGACCTCAGCCAGATGAAGCGCGGCGAGCTGCGCCTGGGCCTGCCGCTGCTGGGCGCCGACGCCCTGTTCGCCTGGCGCTTCGCCGAGTACCGCAAGCGCTACCCGCACATCCAGGTGCACCTGGTGGAAGGCGGCAGCAAGAGCCTGGAGCAGGCGGTGCACGCCGGCGAACTGGAACTGGCCGGCGCCCTCACCCCCAGCGACCCCGGCTTCGACTGGCAGCGGTTCTGCAACGAACCGCTGGACGCCCTGCTGCCGGCCGAGCACCCGCTGGCCGGGCGCGAGCGCATCGCCCTGGCCGAACTGGCCGACACCCCCTTCCTGCTCTACCAACAGAGCTTCACCCTCAACGACCGCCTGCTGCGCGCCTGCCACGAGGCCGGCTTCGAACCCCGCGAAGGCGGCCGCAGCGGCCAGGCCGACTTCCTCGGCGCGCTGGTCGCCGCCGGCCAGGGCGTGGTGCTGTTGCCACGGGCAGTGGCCGAGGAAGTGGTACGGCCAGGGGTGGCACGGGTGCTGCTGAGCGAACCGGACCTGCGCTGGGACATCTGCTTCATCTGGCGCCGCGACGCCTACCTGTCCCACGCGGCCAAGGCCTGGCTGGCGCTGCTGGAGGAGTTTCCGCTGCATCCGTAGGGCGAATAACCGTTCGCGGTTATCCGCCGATACACCGGGGCCATAGCCAACGCCAAGGTCAACCCCGGAGCCGCCGAGGATCACGGCCAAACGGCGGATAACGCCGTAGGCGTTATTCGCCCTACACCAGGCCTACCCGCGTCGTAGGGCGAATAACCGTTCGCGGTTATCCGCCGATACACCGGGGCCATAGCCAACGCCAAGGTCAACCCCGGAGCCGCCGAGGATCACGGCCAAACGGCGGATAACGCCGTAGGCGTTATTCGCCCTACACCAGGCCTACCCGCGTCGTAGGGCGAATAACCGTTCGCGGTTATCCGCCGATACACCGGGGCCATAGCCAACGCCAAGGTCAACCCCGGAGCCGCCGAGGATCACGGCCAAACGGCGGATAACCGTTCGCGGTTATCCGCCGATACGCCGGGGCCACAGCCAACGCCGGGGGATGGATCAGCCTTTCAACGCAGCGATGAAATCGGCGATCCAGGGCTCGGCGTCGGTCTCCGGGGTGACCGTCTCGCTGGCGTCCAGGCGCAGCATCGGCAGCACCTCGCGCAGGCCCAGCTCGGCGTACAGCTCGCGCACCTGCTCGCCGCCGCCGCAATAGGTGTCGCCGTAGCTGGAGTCGCCCAGGCCGATCACCGCGCCGGGCAGGCCGCGCCAGTTCGGCAGGCGGTCGCGCAGGGCGTAGTACAGCGGCTGGATGTTGTCCGGCAGCTCGCCCAGGCCGGTGGTCGAGGTGACCGTCAGGAAGGCGTCGGGCGCGGCCTCGACCAGCGCGTCCAGGCCGGCGCGCGGCTCGAACCAGGTCTCTAGGCCCGCGGCCTCCAGCAGGCGCTTGGCATGGCGCGCGACCTCCTCGGCGGTGCCGTAGACCGACCCGGACAGAATGGCGACTTTCATGGAAACTCCCGGTTCATGCGACAAACGCCCATTATGCCGCAAGCCGGCCACGGGTGTTCGCCGGCGCCGCCGGGCTGGTATAGTTTTTTCCCACCGCGCCGCTCGGATATGCCTCCGCCGGCCGTTTTCCACCAGCCACGAGGCTCGCATGAGCGCATCCCCGGCCCCCATCCTGATCACCGGCGCCAGCCAGCGCGTCGGCCTGCACTGCGCCCTGCGCCTGCTCGACGCGGGCCAGCCGGTGATCGTCAGCTACCGCAGCGAGAAGCCCGGGCTGCAGCAACTGCGCGAGCGCGGCGCGACCTGCCTGCACGGCGACTTCGCCGACGAGGCCGGCATCCTCGCCTTCATCGACGCGCTCAAGGCCCACACCGACAGCCTGCGCGCCATCGTCCACAACGCCTCCACCTGGCTCGCCGAGACGCCCGGCCACGAGGCCGAGGCCTTCCGCGCGCTGTTCAGCGTGCACATGCTCGCCCCCTACCTGATCAACCTGCACTGCGCGCCGCTGCTGGAGCGCTCGCTGCCGGCCGACATCATCCACGTCAGCGACGACGTGGTGCGCAGGGGCAGCGCCAAGCACGTCGCCTACTGCGCCAGCAAGGCCGGGCTGGACAGCCTGACGCTGTCCTTCGCCGCGCGCTTCGCGCCGCGCATCAAGGTCAACACCATCGCCCCGGCGCTGGTCATGTTCAACACCGGGGACGACGCCGACTACCGCGCGCGCACCCTGGCGAAATCCGCCCTGGGCATCGAACCCGGGCCGGACGTCGTCTACCAGGCCATCCGCTACCTGCTGGACACCCCCTACGTCACCGGCACCACCTTGACCGTCAACGGCGGCCGGCACCTCAAATGACCGCCCGCCGTGGCGCGAGGAACCCTGCAATGACCGATTCCCTGTCCGCGAACTACCGCGAGATACTCCTGGGCCTGGGCGAGAACCCCGACCGCGAAGGCCTGCTCGACACCCCCAAGCGCGCCGCCAAGGCCATGCGCTACCTGTGCCACGGCTACGAGCTGAGCCTGGAGGAGATCGTCAACGGCGCGCTGTTCGCCTCGGACAACGACGAAATGGTGATCGTCCGCGACATCGAGCTGTATTCGCTGTGCGAACACCACCTGCTGCCCTTCATCGGCAAGGCCCATGTGGCGTACATTCCCACCGGACGGGTGCTGGGGCTGTCGAAGGTGGCGCGCATCGTCGACATGTTCGCGCGGCGCCTGCAGATCCAGGAGAACCTGACGCGGCAGATCGCCGAGGCCATCGAGCGCATCACCGGCGCCGCCGGCGTGGCGGTGGTGATCGAGGCGCAGCACATGTGCATGATGATGCGCGGCGTGGAGAAGCAGAACTCGCAGATGTTCACCTCGGTGATGCTCGGCGCCTTCCGCGACTCCAGCAACACCCGCCAGGAATTCCTGCAACTGATCGGACGGAGCAAGTGAAATGACGCAATTGCAGCCGGGCATGGCGCGGATCCGCGTGAAGGACCTGCGCGTGCGCACCTACATCGGCATCAAGGAAGAGGAAATCCTCAACAAGCAGGACGTGCTGATCAACCTGACCATCCTCTACCCCTCGCAGGAGGCGGTGCAGGTCAACGACATCGAGCACGCGCTGAACTACCGCACCATCACCAAGGCGATCATCGCCCACGTCGAGGAGAACCGCTTCGCCCTGCTGGAGCGCCTGACCCAGGAAATCCTCGACCTGGTCATGGCCCACCCGGCAGTGCACTACGCCGAGGTGGAAGTGGACAAGCCCCACGCCCTGCGCTTCGCCGAGTCGGTGTCCATCGCCCTGGCCGCCCGGCGCTGAACCGGGCGGCGCCTTCGAGCCGGCGGCCATTGCTGGCGCCTGCCCCGGCTCTTATCATCTGCGCAGCCCCGAATTGCCCCGGCGTCCCGCGACGACGCGCCAAGCGAGAGCCCGAACCATGAGCAAGCCCGAACACAGCATCCTCGACCTGACCCAGGAACAACGCACCGAGCTGGAGGCCGCGGCCTTCCGCACCCTGGTGCAGCACCTGCGCACCCGCAAGGACGTGCAGAACATCGACCTGATGAACCTCGCCGGCTTCTGCCGCAACTGCCTGTCCAAGTGGTACAAGGCCGCGGCCGACGACATGGGCCTGGAACTGAGCCCGGAACAGGCCCGCGAGGAGATCTACGGCATGCCTTACGCCGAATGGAAGGCGAAATACCAGAAGGAAGCCTCGCCCGAGCAGCAGGCCGCCTTCGACACCGCCAAGAAACACTGACGAGCCCGCCTTGATGACCCTCACCGATTTCCGCGCGCGCCTGCGCAGCGAGCAGCACCTGTTCACCGATACCCTGGCGTTCATCGCCGAGCACTACAGCTACAGCCCCAGCGCCTTCAGCAACGGCCCGGTGGAAAACCCGGCCGGGCAGAACGAGGGCTCCTGCAAGACCCTCGGCTTCGCCATCCTCGAGGGCCTGAGCCTGGAGGAAACCCTGCTGGCCTTCGGTGAACACTATCGCGCGGTGCGCGACACCCCCGAGGGCACCGACCACGCCAACATCCGCGCCCTGCAGAACACCGGCCTGGCCGGCGTGCGCTTCGAGCGCCAGCCGCTGTCGCGCCGCGGCTGATCCCCCCGCAATGCAGAAGCCCCGCCCTCCAGGCTGTGTGAAAACCTCAGGATCGGTCCCACTGGTTAAAAAACAACCTGGATTTCGCGTTTCTACGTGGATTCTGGATTGGCTGAATAGCCAAGCCTCTTCAGATTTCACGTAGGAACGCGCTCTTCGAAGAGCCGCTCGGTTTTTCACACAGCCTGCCTCGCGGGGCTTTTTCTTGCCGCCGTGAATAGCGAGGCAAACCGTGGGGCGCATAACGCCTCCGGCGTTATCCGCCGTCGTTCACGGGCCTCGGTGCACTGCCAACGGCGGATAACCGCGAACGGTTATTCGCCCTACGGTCGTCGGCGAACCCATGCGGCCGTGGCGATGGGTATCGCTTCGCTCAACACCATCCTACGACGGTGCCCCAACGCCATTCCCCTGTAGGAGCAACTGTCTATTGGGTTTGGGTGTAGCGCGCCGCTCCGAGTGCGTTGATGTTTCTTGTTTCGCCCCCTCGGGCGAGTC
>NZ_JAZAQP010000091.1:0-8204 GCF_036231725.1 Pseudomonas sp. JH-2
TCCCCCGTAGGAGCGGACCTTGTCCGCGATAGCCGGAGGTTCAGGCGCGATTCGCGGATGAGATCCGCTCCTACGCCACCCCACCCACGCCATTTCCCTGTAGGAGCGCGCCCTGCGCGCGAATCGCGGGCAGGGCCCGCTCCTACAGGCTGCCGTGAGGCATGGCATTTCTCCCGCAGGAGCGGACTCCGTCCGCGATTGGATTCACCGGCCACGCCGGACGCCCCGGCGGCACGGCCAACGGCCCCACCCACGCCATCCCGTAGGGCGCATAACGCCTACGGCGTTATCCGCCGTTTTCGCCGGACACCAATTATCCGCCCTGCGCCGCCCCACCCGCGCCATTCGCCTGCCGGGGCAGCGCCTGGTGTTGCAGCCAGTGCAGGACCTGCGGCCAGACCTCGCGCTGGGCAGCCTTGCTCACCAGCATCTCGACGTGCCCGAAGTTTTCCGAAAAGCCCTGCCGGCGCCCCAAACAGAGGTATTCGCGGACCTCGGAGCCGAACTGCTCGAACAGCTTGCGGCAGGCCCAGGGCGGGTCCTGGCGGTCGCCCTCGGCGCTGACCGCCAGCACCGGCGCCCGCACCTCGGCCAGGCCGGCCCACCAGTCGTTGCCGCGCTCGCCGAAGCGGCCGAACAGGCCGTACCAGCGCAGGGCCTCCAGGGCCAGGCCGATGGGCTCGTCCTCCGGGCCGCGGCGCAGGCGCGGGCCGGGGATCACGCCCATGCGCTTGAGCAGGAAGCGCCCGCTCCAGGCCACCGGCGGCAGCTTCAGTGCCCAGTAGTCGCGGCTGACCTGGCTGCCGAACAGCGCCACGCTGGCGACCTGCTGCGGCGCCAGGTAGCCGCCGCCCAGGGCCGCGGCCAGGCTGGTGCCGCCCAGGGAATGGCCGATCCAGTGCGGCGCCTGGCCGCTCTGCTCGACGACGAAGGCGGCGATGGCCGGCAGGTCGAAGCGCGCGTAGGCGGCGACGCTGTTGCGCGAATAGTCGAGGTTGCGCGGCGACAGGCCGTGGCCGCGCATCTCCGGTATCCATACGTCGAAGCCGGCGCGCGCCAGGTAGGGCCCAAGGCCGATGGCCCTGGGCGAGTACCAGAAGCGCCGGTTGGAGAAGCTGCCGTGCACCAGGATCACCGGCACGCCGCGCTGCTCGCGGTCCGGCAGGCCCAGGCGGGTCAGCGCCAGCTCGACGCTGGGGTCCGGGCTGTTGTTGGGTTTCAGGCGGTAGACGTCCTCGGTGAGGTCGCCACGCAGTTCGGCGCTGACGAGCGCCACGGGGAAGAGTCGGCTACTGCTGTGCATATCGTTGAATGAGCTGGCACGAAAAAGGGCGGGTGCAAGCACCCGCCCTTCCTGAACCCGGAGGTCCGGTTGGCGTCAGGCCTGGCCTTCGGCCAGGAAGAACCAGGTGTCGAGCACCGAGTCGGGGTTCAGCGACACGCTCTCGATGCCCTGTTCCATCAGCCACTTGGCCAGGTCCGGGTGGTCCGAGGGGCCCTGGCCGCAGATGCCGATGTACTTGCCGGCCTTGTTGCACGCCTGGATGGCGTTGGCCAGCAGCTTCTTGACCGCCGGGTTACGCTCGTCGAACAGGTGCGCGACGATGCCGGAGTCGCGGTCCAGGCCCAGGGTCAGCTGGGTCAGGTCGTTGGAACCGATGGAGAAGCCGTCGAAGAACTCGAGGAACTCGTCGGCCAGCAGGGCGTTGGACGGCAGCTCGCACATCATGATGACCTTCAGGCCGTTCTCGCCGCGCTTCAGGCCGTTGGTGGCGAGCAGCTCGACCACCTGGGAGGCCTCGCCGAGGGTACGCACGAAGGGCACCATCAGCTCGACGTTGGTCAGGCCCATCTCGTTGCGGACCTTCTTCATCGCCCGGCATTCCAGCTCGAAGCAGTCGCGGAAGGATTCGCTGATGTAGCGCGAGGCGCCGCGGAAGCCGAGCATCGGGTTCTCTTCTTCCGGCTCGTAGAGCTTGCCGCCGATCAGGTTGGCGTATTCGTTGGACTTGAAGTCCGACAGGCGCACGATGACCTTCTTCGGCCAGAAGGCCGCGGCCAGGGTGCTGACGCCCTCGACCAGCTTCTCGACGTAGAAGCCGACCGGGTCGTCGTAACCGGCGATGCGCTTCTCGACGCTGTCCTTGATGTCCGCCGGCAGGCTGGCGAAGTTCAGCAGCGCCTTGGGGTGCACGCCGATCATGCGGTTGATGATGAATTCCAGGCGGGCCAGGCCCACGCCCTCGTTGGGCAGCTGGGCGAAGTCGAAGGCGCGGTCCGGGTTGCCGACGTTCATCATGATCTTGAACGGCAGCTCGGGCATGGCGTCCACCGAGTTCTGGCGCACGTCGAAGCCCAGTTCGCCTTCGTAGATCAGGCCGGTATCGCCTTCGGCGCAGGACACGGTGACGCGCTGGCCGTCCTTCAGCACCGCGGTGGCGTTGCCGCAGCCGACCACGGCCGGGATGCCCAGTTCACGGGCGATGATCGCCGCGTGGCAGGTACGCCCGCCGCGGTTGGTGACGATGGCGCTGGCGCGCTTCATCACCGGTTCCCAGTCCGGGTCGGTCATGTCGGAGACCAGCACGTCGCCCGGCTGCACCTTGTCCATCTCGGAAACGTCGTGGATCACCTTGACCGGGCCGGCGCCGATGCGCTGGCCGATGGCGCGGCCTTCGACCAGGACCTTGCCCTTCTCTTTCAGCAGGTAGCGTTCCATGACGTTGGCGCTGGAACGGCTCTTCACGGTTTCCGGACGGGCCTGGACGATGTACAGCTTGCCGTCGTCGCCGTCCTTCGCCCACTCGATGTCCATCGGGCGCTGGTAGTGCTTCTCGATGATCAGCGCCTGCTTGGCCAGCTCGGTGACCTCGGCGTCGCTCAGGGCGAAGCGCGCGCGGTCGGCCTTCTCCACGTCGACCACCTTGACCGACTTGCCGGCCTTGGCTTCGTCGCCGTAGATCATCTTGATCGCCTTGCTGCCCAGGTTGCGGCGCAGGATCGCCGGGCGGCCGGCCTCCAGGGTGGGCTTGTGCACGTAGAACTCGTCGGGGTTCACCGCGCCCTGCACCACGGTCTCGCCGAGGCCGTAGGCGCCGGTGATGAACACCACGTCACGGAAGCCGGACTCGGTGTCCAGGGTGAACATCACCCCGGCGGTGCCGGTTTCCGAGCGGACCATGCGCTGTACGCCGGCGGACAGGGCGACCAGCTTGTGGTCGAAGCCCTGGTGCACGCGGTAGGCGATGGCGCGGTCGTTGAACAGGGAGGCGAAGACTTCCTTGGCCGCGCGGATCACGTTGTCCACGCCGCGGATGTTCAGGAAGGTCTCCTGCTGGCCGGCGAAGGAGGCGTCCGGCAGGTCCTCGGCGGTGGCCGAGGAACGCACGGCGACGGCCATGTTGGCGTTGCCGCCGGCCATCTCGGCGAAGGCCTTGCGGATGTCGGCGTCCAGCTGGGCGGGGAACTCGGCGTCCATCACCCACTGGCGGATCTGCGCGCCGGTCTTGGCCAGGGCGTTGACGTCGTCGACGTCGAGGGCGTCCAGGGCGGCGTGAATGCGGTCGTTCAGGCCACTCTGCTCGAGGAAGTCACGGTAGGCCTGGGCGGTGGTGGCGAAGCCACCGGGCACGGAAACCCCAGCACCGGCGAGGTTGCTGATCATTTCGCCCAGGGATGCGTTCTTGCCCCCCACATGTTCGACATCATGGACGCCGAGCTTATCGAGGGAAACTACGTACTCTACCAAGGTGATCTCTCCACTGAATGTTGGAAAAGCTCAAACGGGCCACCGCGACGCTGCCCCTTTTCTGGCCGACGCCAGAAAAATAAGTGACAATGCCCCGGCAGGAGGCCTTGCAAAAGCGCGGCCTATCATACTCAGGATTCTTTCCTACATTAAGGCCCGCAGCGCAATGAAACGTACGGCTTTCTTCATTTCCGACGGAACCGGCATCACCGCCGAAACCCTCGGCCAGAGTCTCCTTGCGCAGTTCGAGAACATCCATTTCCACAAACTGACGCGGCCGTACATCGACACCGAAGAAAAAGCGCGCGTAATGGTACAGCAAATCAACGCGGCTGCGCAGGCGGACGGTGCCCGCCCGATCATCTTCGACACCATCGTCAACCGTGAGATCCGGGCGGTCCTGGCCCAGTCGAACGGCTTCATGATCGACATCTTCTCGACCTTTTTGTCCCCTCTGGAGCAGGAATTATCCGCGGACTCCTCGTATTCCGTCGGAAAATCCCACAGCATCGGCCACAATCCGCACTACATGGAGCGGATCGACGCGGTGAACTTCGCCCTCGACAACGACGACGGCGCCCGCACCCACTACTACGACAAGGCCGACCTGATCCTGGTCGGCGTGTCGCGCTGCGGCAAGACGCCCACCTGCCTCTATATGGCAATGCAATATGGCATTCGTGCGGCGAACTACCCGCTGACCGAGGAGGACATGGAGCGCCTGCAGCTGCCCAACGCCCTCAAGCCCTACAAGGGCAAGCTGTTCGGCCTGACCATCGACCCCGACCGGCTCACCGCCATCCGCAACGAGCGCAAGCCCAACAGCCGCTACGCCAGCTTCGCCCAGTGCGAGTTCGAGGTGCGCGAGGTGGAGAACCTGTTCCGCCGCGAGAACATCGCCTACATCAACTCCACCCATTTCTCGGTGGAGGAGATCGCCGCCAAGATCATGGTGGAGAAAGGCGTCGAGCGCCGCCTGAAGTAGCCCCGCCCGGCCCTGTGACACGGCTCACGCTGCCGCCCGCCGGGGCCCGGCGGGTGTCGTCACACGGGACCTGCGTGCTAGAATCGCGCCCCCGCATCCCTCCTGGGGGCCCACCCGCCCAGCCAAGGATGACTCGCCCGCAGGCCGTGGCGTTTGCCGGATGCCCCCGTTCACTGGCCTACGGCCCCCAGCGCTCAGGACTTATGAGACTCAAGCCCACAGCCCTGCTGCTCCTGCTTTTCCTGGCAGCCTTCGGCGGCCCCGCCGGCGCCGCCGGCAAGACCGTCTACGGGCTCATCGAATACGCCCACGTCGGCCAGCTCGACCAGGTGCTGGCGGCCAAGCTCGACACCGGCGCCAAGACCGCCTCCCTGAGCGCCCGCGACATCAAGCGCTTCAAGCGCGACGGCGAGACCTGGGTGCGCTTCTACCTGGCCACCGACACCGCCGACAGCCAGCCGCTGGAGCGGCCGCTGGCACGCATCAGCAAGATCAAGCGCCGCCACGGCGACTTCGACCCCGACGAGGACAAGGCCTACACCGCCCGCCCGGTCATCGAGCTGGACGTCTGCCTGGGCAGGCTGCGCCGCACCATCGAAGTGAACCTTACCGACCGCAGCGCATTCCAATACCCCCTGCTGATCGGTTCCGACGCGCTCAAGCGCTTCGGCGCCCTGGTCGACCCCAGCCTGAAATACGCCGCCGGCCAGCCCGGCTGCCCCGTTGCGAAACCTGCCGAGTAAAGCCCATGCGCTCCATCAACCTGCACCTGAAGATCCTGATCGCCATCCTGGTGGTCCTGGGCGTTTCCATCACCGCCTACCAGATCTTCATCCTCGGCATACCCATGACCGAGGCGGAAACCGACGACCTGTGGAACATCGACGCCAAGGTCGAGTTCGTCGCCACGCCGAAGACCCCGGTCAAGGTGCAGATGTTCGTGCCGCCGCTGACCCAGGGCTACGTCAGCCTCAACGAGAGCTTCGTCTCGAACAACTACGGGGTGAGCATCAACCGCGCCGACGGCAACCGCAAGGTGACCTGGTCCTCGCGCCGCGCCAACGGCAAGCAGACGCTCTACTACCGCCTGGTGCTGACCAAGCGCTTCAGCGGCGAGCAGCCCAAGGAGAAAGGCCCGATCTTCCGTGACAGCCCGCCCCTGGAAGGCCCGGAGAAGATCGCCGCCGAGGCGCTGATCGCGCCCATCCGCCAGCATTCGGCGGACATCGAGACCTTCGTCAGCGAAACCATCAAGCGCGCCAACAACCTGGCCGACGACAACGTCAAGCTGCTGCTGGCCGGCGACACCAGCCTGGAGAAGCGCTCCTACATCGTCGAGACCCTGCTGGCCCAGGCCCACGTGCCCATGGAGCGCGTGCACACCCTGCGCCTGCTGGCCAACCAGGCGCAGAGCCCGGAACTGTGGCTGCGCAGCTACAACGGCAAGGACTGGCTGTACTTCAACCCGGAAACCGGCGAACGCGGCCTGCCCGCCGACCGCCTGATCTGGTGGCTGGGCGACGAGCCGCTGCTGGCGGTGGAAGGCGGCAAGAAGGCGCTGATCAGCTTCAGCCTGAACAACAGCGAGATGAACGCCATCCGCCTGGCCAAGCTGACCAACGAGAACACCGACGCCTCCTTCCTCGACTACTCGCTGTACGGCCTGCCGCTGTCCACCCAGCAGACCTTCCAGATCATGATCATGATCCCCTTCGGTGTGCTGGTGATCCTGGTCCTGCGCAACCTGATCGGCATCCAGACCCTCGGCACCTTCACCCCGGTGCTGATCGCCCTCGCCTTCCGCGAGACCGGCCTGCAGTGGGGCATCGGCCTGTTCACCGTGATCACCGCCCTGGGCCTGTCGCTGCGCTCGTACCTGGAGCACCTGAAGCTGCAGATGCTGCCGCGGCTGTCGGTGGTGCTGACCTTCGTGGTGGTGATGATCGCCGCCATCAGCCTGCTCAGCCACCGCCTGGGCTTCGAGAGCGGCCTGTCGGTGGCGCTGTTCCCCATGGTGATCCTGACCATGAGCATCGAACGCCTGTCGATCACCTGGGAAGAACGCGGCGCCGCCCACGCCATGAAGGCCGCCATCGGCACCCTGTTCGCCGCGGCCCTGGCGCACATCCTGATGCGCGTGCCGGAGCTGGTGTACTTCGTGTTCACCTTCCCGGCGGTGCTGCTGCTCCTGGTGGCCTTCATGCTGGCAATGGGCCGTTACCGCGGCTACCGCCTGACCGAGCTGTTCCGCTTCAAAGCCTTCCTGAAGGACTGAGCCATGTTCGGCCTGATCAAGCGGTGGAAAGCCCTGGAAGCCAAGGGCATCATGGGCATCAACCGGCGCAACGCGGACTTCGTGCTGAAGTACAACAAGCGCCACCTATACCCGATCGTCGACGACAAGATCATCACCAAGGAGCGCGCCATCGCGGCGGGCATCCACGTGCCGGAGATGTACGGGATCATCTCCACCGAGAAGGAGATCGAGAAGCTCGACAGCATCATCGGCGAGCGCAACGACTTCGTCATCAAGCCGGCGCAGGGCGCGGGCGGCGACGGCATCCTGGTGATCGCCGACCGCTTCGAGGGCAACTTCAAGACCGTCTCCGGGCGCATCATCAGCCGCGAGGAGATCGAGTACCAGCTCTCCAGCATCCTCACCGGCCTGTACTCCCTGGGCGGCCACCGCGACCGCGCGCTGATCGAGTACCGCGTCACCCCCGACCAGATCTTCCGCAGCATCAGCTACGAGGGCGTGCCGGACATCCGCATCATCGTCCTCATGGGCTACCCGGTGATGGCCATGCTGCGCCTGCCGACGCGCCAGTCCAACGGCAAGGCCAACCTGCACCAGGGCGCCATCGGCGTGGGCGTGGACCTGGCCACCGGCATCACCCTGCAAGGCACCTGGCTGAACCGCAAGATCGCCAAGCACCCGGACACCACCAACGCGGTGGACGGCGTGCAGCTGCCGCACTGGGACGGCTTCATGAAGCTGGCCGCCGGCTGCTACGAGCTGTGCGGCCTGGGCTACATCGGCGTGGACATGGTGCTGGACCAGGACAAGGGCCCGCTGATCCTCGAACTCAACGCCCGCCCCGGCCTGAACATCCAGATCGCCAACGACTGCGGCCTGACCGGCCGCGCCCAGGCGGTGGAAGCCCACCTGGTGGAGCTGCAGGCCAAGGGCGTGCAGGAAACCCCGGAAGAGCGCGTGCGCTTCTCCCAGAAGCTGTTCGGGCACGTGCCGACGCGGGAGATCTGACGTAGGGCGAATAACCGTTCGCGGTTATCCGCCGCCATCCGTGCCACCGGGGCGTCCGGCGTGGCCGGTGAATCCGATCGCGGACAAGGTCCGCTCCTACGGGGGAGCAATACCGTGTTTCCCGGCAACCTGTAGGAGCGGGCCCTGCCCGCGAAATCGCGCGCAGGGCGCGCTCCTACATGGGAATGGTGTCGGTGGGACGGCGT
>NZ_JAZAQP010000092.1:0-7536 GCF_036231725.1 Pseudomonas sp. JH-2
CCGTTGCGGTTGTCGGTGTTGATGTAGAAGTTGCGCAGGCCGAGGCTGGCCTTGCTGTCCTCGATGAATCCGCCGGCACTGGCCTGCTGGGCGAGGGCCGCCGTGGCGATGGCCAGGGCGAGGGTGGATCGCTTCATTGTCATGCTCCTTGGTCCGTTCTTGTTCTGTCCTGCTGGGCGGGGCTTGCCGACGCCGGATTGGGCAGGGTAGCCGGGCTTTTCCGCTATCGCTATGTGTTTTTTTATATAGCGAATGGCGTGGCGCTGGTCGTCATGGGGGTGGCGTCTTCAGGCTAGCGGAGGGCTACCGCCGGGTGGCGGGACGGCGTGCATGACGCCAGATTCTGACTTTAAAGTCAATAAATCCCGCGGCGGCCGTTCAGGCCGGCACCGCCACCAGGCTCAGCAGGCGCCCGTCGAACAGGACGTACTGCGCATCCAGTTCGCGGCCGCGGTGCCATTCCCCGGACAGGTCGCAGAGCAGGCGCAGGCGCGCGCGGCCCTCGGCGTCCCAGGCCAGCAGCTCGGCGTCCTCGAAGTAGAAGCGCCGGCCCACCAGGGGGTAGAGGGCCTTGAACAGGCTCTCCTTGAGCGAGAAAGTCAGGGTCACGCCCAGGCCCAGCTGCTCCGGTGCCAGGCGCTCGCGCTCGGCGGGGGTGAGGATTTCCTCCAGCAGGCGGTTGGCGCGGGCCGCGTCGAGCAGCGTCTCGACGTCCAGGCCCAGGCTGCGCCAGGCGTCGCGGCGGGCCACCACGGCGGCGGCCCAGTCGTCGCCATGGGTGATGGAGCCGGCCAGGCCGCCCGGCCAGATCGGCGAGCGGTCGGCCGCCAGGCCCGGCGTCTGTGGCAGCCCGGTCAGGCGCTGGATGCCGGCGCGGGCGCACAGGCGCCCGGCGAGGAACTCGGCGCGGCGCTTGGCCACCGCGCGGCCGATGTTCGGCGGCAGGTCCACGCCATGGCGGCCGAAGGCCTGGGCGTCGAGCTTCTGCGGCTGGAAGCGGCAGCTGTGGAGGAGGGCTCCGGGCAGTGCCTGGGGCAGCGGCCAGTGCGCCTGGGGCGGGGTGAGGAAGTCGTCGGTGTCGAGCATGGCGGGGATTCTGCCCGGCCGCCGGACGCGGTGCCAGTGGATTCGTGTGGCGAGTGACCGTCCAGTCGCGTCCGGGCGGTCACGAAGCCTTTACATTCGCTTGCAAAGGTTTACCGAAGCGCTACGGATCGGCGCCCGGGGAATTTGCCACACTGCGCCTCGCGTTCCTTTGCCGGAACGCAGGTGAGGTTGTTGTCGGAGCCGCGTGCTCCGGCTTTTTCACAGATCGTGGCGGGAGCCCCTTTTCGGGCTCTCGTTTTTTTTTGCCCGGCCAAACGCCAACACCCTCGTAGGATGGGTTGAGCGAAGCGATACCCATCGCCACGACCGCATGGGTTTCGCAGGCTCAACCCATCCTGCGAAGAGCATCCCGCTTCAGTCAGCCTTCTGCTGGAAGATGTCCTTGAGGAAGGCCTGCAGGTCGGCCCAGGACTTCTGGTCGGCGGTCTTGTCGTAGCCCACGTCCAGGCCGTGGCCCTTGTGCTTGTCGGCGTCGGGGTTGGTGAAGCTGTGCTTGGCGTTGGGCTGGACGACGAACCTGTAGTCCACCTTGGCGGCGTCCATCTCCTGCTTGAAGGCGGCCACGCTGTCGGCCGGCACCAGGCTGTCGGCGCCGCCGTGCTCCACCAGCACCTTGGCGGTGACCGCGCCCGGCTGCGCCGGAGTGGCGGTGGCCAGCACCCCGTGGAAGCTGGCCACGCCCAGCAGCGGCAGGCCCTGGCGGGCCATGTCCAGCACCACCTTGCCGCCGAAGCAGTAGCCGATGGCGGCGATCTTCGCCGGGTCGGTCTGCGGCTGTTTCTTCAGCAGGTCCAGGCCGGCCTGGAAGCGCGCCTTGGCGGCGTCGGCGTTCTTCAGCGCCTCCTGCATGAAGGCCTGGGCCTGCTCGGGGTGCTCGGCCACCTTGCCCTCGCCGTACATGTCGATGGACAGCGCCGCGTAGCCCAGCGCGGCGAGGTCGCGGGCGCGGCGCTTGGCGTAGTCGTTCAGGCCCCACCATTCGTGGACCACGATGATCCCCGGGCGGATGCCGGCCTGGGCGTCGTCGTAGGCGAAGTAGCCGACCAGCTTGGTGCCGTCGGTGGCCTGGTAGGGGATTTCCTGGGTCTTGACCTCCGCCTGGGCGGCGAAGCCCAGGCCGAGCAGCAGCAGGGTGGCGAGCAGGCGCATGGGCGTTTTCTCCAGAGGGTGGACTGAAAAAGATAGCCGGTTGTGCGGCGGCGGTCGGATTTTCCCGGCGCAACCGCTCAAGCCCGCGGCATCGCGTGAAAGCCGCGGCGCCATCGGCTACCCTTGCCGGGCCAGTCAGCCGTGCGGGACCCACAACGGATGTTCGACCTCAGTACCTGGAACCTCACCCTCCCCGAAGGCCGCCCGGCCAGGACCATCTCCACCCCGGCGCTGCAGCGCGACTACCAGAGCCCGTACTTCCACCGCAGCATCGACGGCGTGGAGTTCTGGGTGCCGGTCAACGGCAGCCACACGCCCAACAGCGAGTTCCCGCGCACCGAACTGCGCGAGACGCGCAGCGACGGCACGCCCTACACCTGGCGCTACCCGAACGTCGACAGCCTGCTGCGCGCTACATTGAAGGTGGACGCGGTGCCCTCCATGCGCCGCATGGTGATCGGCCAGGTCCACAGCGACGGTGCCGGCAGCGGGGATGCCGCGCCGCTGCTGAAGCTGGTCTACCAGCTGCGCCTGGACCAGGGCCGGGTGCTGGCGCAGATCCGCGAGCGCCCGGGCGACGCCACCGCCATCACCTACACGGTGCTCGACGGCATTCCCCTGGGGCGCAGCTTCGACTACCGCATCGGCGTCTCGCGCACCGGCGTGCTGAGCATCGAGGTCAACGACCAGCGCCTGGTCCGCCAGCTCGACCCGCGGTGGGCGCGCCAGGGCCTGTACTTCAAGGCGGGGCTGTACCTGCAGGATAATCGCGGCCCCGCCAGCGAAGGCGGGCGGGCGACCTTCAGCGCCCTGTCGATCATGCACCGTTGAGGAACCGCCCCATGCTGCCTTCCCGAATCCTCCCGGCCCTGCTGCTCGCCGCCGGCCTGTCCCAGGCCTCGGGCGCCGTGGCCGACGACTTCTCCGCCTGCCTCGCGCGCCTGCAGCCGCAGGCCGCCGCCAAGGGCGTGAGCGCCGCCGCCTACCAGCGCTACACCGGCGGCCTGGCGGCTGACCTCAGCGTGCTCGATCTGCTCAACGCCCAGCCGGAATTCGTCACCCCGCTGTGGGACTACCTGGCCGGCCTGGTGGACGAGCAGCGGGTGGCCGACGGCAAGGCCATGCTGGCGCAGCACGCCGAGCTGTTCGAGCGCGTCGCCCGCCAGTACCGGGTGGACAAGTACACGGTGGCGGCGGTGTGGGGCGTGGAGAGCGACTTCGGCCGCATCACCGGCAAGCGCCCGCTGCTGGTCTCCCTCGGCACGCTGTCGTGCTACGGGCGGCGCCAGGCGTTCTTCCAGGGCGAGTTCTTCGCCACCCTCAAGCTGCTGCAGCAGGGCGACCTGCGCGATGCCGGCATCACCGGCTCCTGGGCCGGCGCCTTCGGCCAGACACAGTTCATGCCCAGCACCTACGCGCGCATCGCCGAGGACTTCGATGGCGACGGCCACCGCGACCTGGTCAGCAGCGTGCCCGACGCCCTGGCCTCCACCGCCAACTACCTGCGCAAGGCCGGCTGGGTGCCGGGCGCGGCCTGGGGCTACGAGGTGAAGCTGCCGGCGAACTTCGACGAATCCCAGGCCGGGCGCACCAAGCGGCGCACGGTGGCGGACTGGCAGGCCCTGGGCGTGAAGCGCATCGACGGCGGGCCGCTGCCGGCCGGCGACGCCCGCGCCGCCATCCTGCTGCCCACCGGCAAGGCCGGCCCGGCCTTCCTGGTGCTGCGCAACTACGACGCCATCTACTCCTACAACGCCGCCGAGAGCTACGCCCTGGCCATCGCCCTGCTGTCCGACCGCCTGCGCGGCGAACCCGGCCTGCGCACCCCCTGGCCGACCGACGACCCGGGCCTGAGCCGCGCCCAGCGCAAGGAGCTGCAGCAACTGTTGCTGGCCCGCGGCCACGCCATCGGCGAGCCGGACGGGCTGATCGGCGACAACACCCGCCGCGCCATCCAGGCCGAGCAGCAACGCCTGGGCCTGCAACCGGCCGACGGCCGCGCCGGACAGAAGATCCTCAAGGCCCTGCAAGCCGCGCACTGAACCGCCGCTTTTCGTAGGGCGAATAACCGTTCGCGGTTATCCGCCGATACACCGAGGCCGCAGCCAACGCCCAGGTCAACCCCGGAGCCGCCGGGCACCGAGGCCAAACGGCGGATAACGCCGAACGTTATCCGCCCTACACCAGGCCCGACCTTGACGTAGGGCGAATAACCGTTCGCGGTTATCCGCCGATACGCCGAGGCCACAGCCAACGCCCAGGTCAACCCCGGAGCCGCCGGGCACCGAGGCCAAACGGCGGATAACGCCGTAGGCGTTATGCGCCCTACAACCGTTTTCCGTTCAGGCAAGGTTCAGCGGCGCGTCAGGTAGCGTTCAGTGGCCGCCCCTTAACCTGCACTCCGTCAACCAGTTACAGACATCCCTGACGGAGAGACACCATGAACATGCTGAAGCAGCTCACCCTCGCCACCGCCATCCTCGGCGCCACCGCGGGCCTCGCCCAGGCCTCGGAAAACTTCGCCGGCCTGACCTGGGGCGAAACCAGCAACAACATCCAGAAATCCGGCGCGCTGAACCGCAACCTCAACGACCCGAAGCTGGACAGCGTGATCGACAACAGCAGCACCTGGGGCGTGCGCGCCGGCCAGCAGAACGACAACGGCCGCTACTACGCCACCTACGAGAACACCTCCGACACCTACCGCGGCCTGAAGCTGCGCCAGCAGAACCTGCTCGGCAGCTACGACGCCTTCCTGCCGCTGAACGACCAGGGCACCAAGGTCTTCGGCGGCGGCACCCTCGGCCTGACCAAGCTGGAGCAGGACTCCCGCGGCTACAGCCGCGACAGCGACATCGGCTACGCCATCGGCGCCCAGGCCGGTATCCTCCAGGACATCGGCAGGAACGCCTCGCTGGAAGGCGGCTATCGTTACCTGCGTACCAATGCCAGCACGGAGATGAGCCCCCACGGCGGCGACAAGGTCGGATCGCTGGACCTGCACAGCAGCTCGCAGCTCTACCTGGGCGCCAACTACCGGTTCTGACTGGCAGGGGGCCGGGCCCGAAGCCCGGCCCCGCATAAGGAGGAAGTTCCATGAAACTACTGGTGGTGGAAGATGAGGCGCTGTTGCGCCATCACCTGTACACCCGCCTCGGCGAACAGGGCCATGTGGTCGACGCCGTGGGCAATGCCGAAGAGGCCCTGTACCGGGCCGGCGAATACCATCACGACCTGGCGGTCATCGACCTCGGCCTGCCGGGCATGAGCGGCCTGGACCTGATCCGCGAGTTCCGCAGCCAGGGCAAGACCTTCCCGATCCTCATCCTCACCGCCCGCGGCAACTGGCAGGACAAGGTCGAGGGCCTGGCCGCCGGCGCCGACGACTACGTGGTCAAGCCGTTCCAGTTCGAGGAACTGGAGGCGCGCCTGAACGCCCTGCTGCGGCGTTCCAGCGGGTTCGTCCAGGCCACCATCGAGGCCGGCCCGCTGCTGCTGGACCTCAACCGCAAGCAGGCCACGGTGGACGGCCAGGCGCTGGGCCTGACCGCCTTCGAGTACCGCATCCTCGAATACCTCATGCGCCATCACCAGCAGGTGGTGAGCAAGGAGCGGCTGATCGAGCAGCTCTACCCGGACGACGACGAGCGCGATCCCAACGTCATCGAGGTGCTGGTCGGCCGCTTGCGGCGCAAGCTGGAGAGCCACGAGGGCTTCCGCCCGATCGACACCGTGCGCGGCCAGGGCTACCTGTTCACCGAGCGCTGCCGCTGATGCGCTCGCTGCGCCTGCGTCTGATGCTCGGGGCCGCGGCCCTGGCGATCCTGTTCATGCTGGCGCTGCTGCCGGCCCTGCAGCGGGCCTTCAGCATCGCCCTGGTGAATGCCATCCAGCAGCGCCTGGCCTCGGACGTCGCCACCCTGGTGTCTTCCGCGCGCATCGACGGCGACCGCCTGAGCATGCCCGAGCACCTGGCGGTGGAGGACTTCAACCTGCCGGAGTCCAAGCTGCTGGGCTACATCTACGACCGCGACGGGCAGATGGTCTGGCGCTCCACCTCGACCCAGGACGAGAGCGTGCAGTACGTGCCGCTGTACGACGGCGAGCCCGACGTCTTCACCCGCGCCCGCGACGACCATGGCAACGAGTTCTTCGTCTACGACGTGGAGATCGACCTGGTGGGCGGCAAGCAGGCCGCCTACAGCATCGTCACCATGCAGCCGGTGAGCGCCTTCCGCGAGCTGGTGCACGGCTTCCGCGAGCAGTTGTACATCTGGCTTGGCGGTGCGCTGTTATTGCTGCTCGGGCTGCTCTGGCTCGGCCTGGGCTGGGGCTTCCGCTCCATGCGCGGGTTGCGCGAGGAACTGGACCAGATCGAGGCCGGCGAGCGCGAAAGCCTGAGCGACGAGCACCCCAGCGAGATGCTGCGCCTGACCGACTCCCTCAACCGCCTGCTGGCCAGCGAGCGCAGCCAGCGCGAGCGCTACCGCAACTCCCTGGCGGACCTGGCGCACAGCCTGAAGACGCCGCTGGCGGTGCTGCAGGGGGTGAGCGAGAACCTGGCCAACGCGCCGGGCAACCGCGAGCAGGTGCAGGTGCTGCAGAGCCAGATCGAGCGCATGAGCCAGCAGATCGGCTACCAGCTGCAGCGCGCCAGCCTGCGCAAGAGCGGCCTGGTGCGCCACCGCGTGCAGCTGGCGCCGCTGCTCGACACCCTGGCCGGCGCGCTGGAGAAGGTCTACCGCGACAAGCGGGTGATCCTCGAACGCGACTTCCCCGAGGGCCTGAGCCTGCCGCTGGAGCAGGGCGCCTTGCTGGAGCTGCTCGGCAACCTGCTGGAGAACGCCTACCGCCTGTGCCTGGCCCGCGTGCGCGTCAGCGCCCGCCAGCGGGACGGCGGCTACGAACTGCGGGTGGAGGACGACGGCCCGGGCATCCCGCCGGACCAGCGCCAGCGCATCCTCCAGCGCGGCGAGAGGCTGGACACCCAGCACCCGGGACAGGGCATAGGCACGGCGGTGGTGAAGGACATCATCGACAGCTATGGCGGCAACCTGGCGCTGGACGACGCCGAGCTGGGCGGGGCCTGTTTCCGCATCTGGTTGCCGGGGTAGGTGTGTCGGAGCGCTCTTCATAGGAGCGAGGGGGACGCCTGGTTCTTGCTCGCGAACCGCATGGCACCGCGTTTGTTCGCGAGCAAGCTCGCTCCTACGGGGGAGAAATACCGTGTTTCCCGGCAACCTGTAGGAGCGGGCCCTGCCCGCGAAATCGCGCGCAGGG
>NZ_JAZAQP010000093.1:0-7187 GCF_036231725.1 Pseudomonas sp. JH-2
GCCTAATACATAGATGCAATCGGGTTCCTCTGTTCAAAAGCGGGTTGACGGTGGGGGTGAGTCCATACATAGGAGCGGGCCCTGCCCGCGATTTCGCGCGCAGGGCGCGCTCCTACATGGGCATGGCGCGGGCTATCAGCCCGTGGCGCGCATCTCGCCGGCATCGTCCTGCCCGGCCAGCTCGCGGATGAACAGGCCCAGCAGCTCCGACTGGCTGCCGATGCCGAGCTTGGCGTAGATGTTCTTGCGGTGGATCTTCACCGTGCCGGGGCTGATGTCCAGCTGTTCGGCCACCGAGGCGCTGGAGTGGCCGCGCAGCAGCAGCTGGACGATCTCCTGCTCGCGCGCGGTGAGCAGCTGCGCGCCGAACTGGTCGAAGGCCTCGCGGATCTTGTAGTCCAGGTCCTGCGCCGGGCGCGGCTGGGCGCGGCGCAGTTCCCAGGCCTCGCGCACCACCTGCTCCACCGCCGGGCGGGCGCAGTCCAGCAACTGCATCTCGTCGCGGCTGTAGGCCGGGCTCGAAGCCTTGCGCATCAGCGACAGCACCGCCTTGGCGCCGCCGGCCAGATCGACGAAGAAGGCGATCTCCTCGGTCAGGCCGGTCTGCTGGTAGTAGGTCTGGTAGTACTCGCCCAGGTAGAAGTGGTCCGGGGCGAACTGGCGCAGGCGCCACAGGCCCGGCGCCTGGTTGCGGGTGCAGGCGAGGTAGAAGGGGTCGAGCAGGTAGGGGCCGACCTGGTAGTCCTGCACGTAGACGTGGCGCACGTCCGCCGGGAAGGTGTCGAACAGGTCCAGCGGGCGGTGGTTGCCCTCGTAGACGAAGAGCACGAAGTGGTCCACCGGGCAGGCCTGCTGCAGCCACTGGCTGAGGCCGAGCAGGCGCGGGCGTCCGGGGGCGAGCGGGAGCAGCTGGGCAAGCCCGCCGGTCCAGGCTTTGAGTTCCTTGTGGCGCATAGGCTGTCGTTCTTGTTGTGTGCGCGGTGCACACACTATAGGCGTTCAGGATTCCGCACGGAAATGCAGGTTTTGCGCCAGTATCCTGAAAGCCCGCCAGCCGCGGCCCGCAGCGCGAAGGCCAGCGGGCCGGCGCACCAGCACGAGGCGCCCCGCCCCTCAGCGGCCCTTCGGCTTGCCCTTGCCCGCCGGCGCCTTGGCGAAGCCCGGCGCCTTGCGCACCGCCTTCACCTGCGGCTTGTCGGCCAGCAGGTCGCCCAGGTGGATCTTGCCTGGCTTGGCCTCGGGCACCTTGGGCTGCTTGGGTTTCTTCGGCTTCTTCAGCACCTGGCCGCCGGGCACGGTCTGCGGCACCCGGTGGTCCGGCTCGAAGCCCTCTTCCTCGCGGCGCGGCAGGGTCTGGCCGATCAGCGTCTCGATGGCCGCCAACTGCTGCACCTCGTCGGCGCACACCAGCGACAGCGCCTGGCCGCTGGCCCCGGCGCGGCCGGTGCGGCCGATACGGTGCACGTAGTCCTCGGCGACGATCGGCAGGTCGAAGTTGACCACCAGCGGCATCTGGTCGATGTCCAGGCCGCGGGCGGCGACGTCGGTGGCCACCAGGAAGTCCACCTCGCCGTCCTTGAACCGCTGCAGCGCGCGCAGGCGCGCCGGCTGCGGCTTGTCGCCGTGGATGGAGTCGGCGGCGATGCCTTCGGCCTGGAGCACGCCGACCAGTTCGTCGACGCCCTTGCGCGTCTTGGCGAACACCAGGGCCTGGCGCCAGCCCCGGCTGTGCAGCAGGTGCAGGAACAGCTCGGCCTTGCGCTTCTTGTCCACCGGCACCAGGTGCTGCTTCACCGTCTTCGCCGCGGTGTTGCGCGGTGCCACCTCGATGGTCAGCGGGTCGCGCAACAGCCCCTTGGCCATCTGCCGGATGACCTCGGAGAAGGTGGCGGAGAACAGCAGGGTCTGGCGCCGCGCCGGCAGCGCGGCGAAGACCTCTTCCAGCTCGCGGGCGAAGCCCAGGTCGAGCATGCGGTCGGCCTCGTCCAGCACCAGCGCCTGCAGCTGGCCGAACTTCAATGCGTTCTGCCGGTACAGGTCGAGCAGCCGGCCGGGCGTGGCCACCAGCACGTCGACGCCCTTGCGCAGCTTCATCATCTGCGGGTTGATGCTCACCCCGCCGTAGGCCACTGCGGTGCGCAGCGGCACATGCTGGCCGTAGGCGCGGAAGCTGTCGTGCACCTGCTCGGCCAGTTCGCGAGTGGGCACCAGCACCAGGGCGCGCACCGAGTTGGCGGCCACCTGCGGGCCTTCCTGCAGCAGCTTCTGCAGCAGCGGCAGGGCGAAGCCGGCGGTCTTGCCGGTGCCGGTCTGCGCCGCGGCCAGCAGGTCGCGGCCCTTGAGCACCGCCGGGATGGCCTGGGCCTGCACCGGGGTCGGGTTCTGGTAGCCGAGGCCGTCGAGGGCGCGCAGCAGGGGTTCGATCAGGCCGAGGGCGGCGAAGGTCATGGAGCACTCACGCAACGGAAGGTGGAATGGCCGGCATTGTAGCCGCTAGTGGCGCAGCAGCAGCTCGCCTTCGATGGGCACGTAGCGCGTCGCCGAGCGGATCAGCGCCTGGGCGGTCAGGCCGGGCACGCCATAGGCGGTGGCCGCCTTGCCCTGGGCGCGGACGCGTTGCAGCAGCAGGTCGAAGTCGCCGTCGCCGGAGCACAGGACGATCTCGTCCACCCGCGCCACGGCATCGAGCACGTCGATGGTGATGCCCACGTCCCAGTCGCCCTTGGCCGAGCCGTCGCTGCGCTGGATGTAGGGCTTGAGCTTCACCTCGAAGCCGAGGTTGCGGAGGATCTGCTGGAACTGCTGCTGGCGCGGGTCGCCACGGTCGATGGCATAGGCGTAGGCCTCGACGATGCGGCCTTCGCGGCTCAACTCGGCCCACAGGGCGGCGTAGTTGAAATGGCAGCCGTAGGCCTGGCGAACCGTGTAGTAGAGGTTCTGCACATCGGCGAACAGGGCGAGGGTTTTCAACGGCGGCTCCGGATCAGGCGGTGGGCGCGCATTATCGCAGCCCACCGCCGCGCCGCCAGCCCCGCGTCGTCGGCGTGGGGCATCCACTCAGCTGAACATGTCGCCGTCGTCGTCGAAGAAGCTGGAGTCGTCGGCGAAGCCGCCATCGTCGTAGTTGGTGTCGGTGAAGCCGTTGTCGGCATAGCGATCACCGTCGAGGAAGGACTGGCCGGAGTCGTCCAGCCCGGTGGGCTGCTCGGCCGGCACCTCTTCCTGGATCACCTCGACGATTTCCTGCGGCTGCGAGTGGTGGAACATGTTGGTCAGCAGGTCCGCCACCACCATGCCGCCGGCCACGCCCGCGGCGGTCTGCAGGGCGCCACGCAGGAAGCCGCCGCCCTGGGCGGGCGCAGCCTGCGGCGCGGCGGGGCGGAAGTCGTTGGGGTTGCTGGCGTAGCCGGCATTGCCGCCGGGCTGGGAGAAGCGCGTCTGGCCCCAGCCATCCGGGCGCTGTTGTGCCTGTTGCGGCTGCGGCGCCGCCTCGCGCTGGCCGCCGCCGAACAGGCCGGCGAGGAAGCCGCCGCTGCTGGGGCGGTTCTGCTGCAGGCTGGCGACCTGGGCTTCCAGTTCCCTTACGCGCTGGTCCAGGCGCTTGATCGCCGCTTCCTGGATCAGCATCGCCTGCGCCATGTAGTAGGGCGCGGCCGGCTGGCGCACGAGGTGCTGGTTGATCTGCGCCTCGGCCTGGGCGTCGCGCGGCGCGGATTGCCGCTCGGCTTCCTGCAGGCGGGTGAACAGGCCATCGATCAGGGTTTGCTCTTCGGAATTCATCTGGGGCCTCGAGTGAGCACCGGGGGTGGGAACGATCACAAGATTGGATCGGCCGGCGAAAAAACAAGTTCCGGTCGATGAAATCTTCTTCATCCGCGCTATCGGGGGCTCTGGTCTGGGCCGTCGGGCTTGGGTTAGAGTCGATTGCCACCTGGCCTTCTAGACGAGCCGATGAATCCCATCTCCATCCTGCGCGACACCTGGTACTTCTTCAGCCGCCACATCGGCACGCTGCTGCCGCTCTGCCTGCCCTGGATCGTCCTGGAGACGCTCACCCAGCAGCAGCTGAGCATGGCCGCCAATTCCCAGCAGTTCGCGCCCTGGGGCATGGCCGCCGGATTGATCTTCTACCCCATCTACACCGCCAGCCTGCTGCTCTACCTGGTCGACTTCGGCGAGGGCCGCCAGCGCGGCGTCGGCGAGCTGTGGCGCGCGGCGCTGCGCCTGTGGCCGGCCTTCGCCCTGCTCTCGGCGCTGAGTTCGCTGCTGATCGTCATCGGCCTGTCGCTGATGGTGCTGCCGGGCATCTACGTGATGATCAAGCTGGCCTTCGCCGAGGTGCTGCTGGTCAAGCGCGGCCTGCGGCCGATCGACGCCATGCGCGAGAGCTTCCGCCTCACCGGCGGGCACTTCTTCCTGCTGCTCACCACCGTGCTGGTGATCCTCGCCCCCACCTGGGCCCTGCAGGGCTGGATCGAGCAGCTGAGCGAGAACGCTCTCGGCTACAGCCTGGCGCTCAGCGCCCTCAGCGGTTTCTTCCAGTTGCTGCTGACCGTCGCCGCCTACCGCATCTACATCCTCGGCCCGGAGCGCGAGGAAGCCTGAGGCAGACTCCGGCGCGGGCGGCTAACCTTGTCCCTCCCGACCGCGCCAGGAAGCTGCCATGAGCGACGACCTCATCCCGCCGAGCTGCATTTCCCACGTATCCATCGGCACCAATGACTACGACCGTGCCCGCGCCTTCTATGACGCGGTGCTGGCCACGCTCGGCTGCCGCCGGGTGATGGAGCATCCCGGCGCCGTGGCCTATGGCCGCGAGTTCCCGGAGTTCTGGGTGCAGACGCCGCTGGACGGTGCGCCGGCCAGTGTCGGCAACGGTACCCACATAGGCTTCATCGCCAACAGCCGCGAAGCGGTGGATGCCTTCCACGCCGCGGCCCTGGCCAATGGCGGCCACGACGACGGCGCGCCGGGCCCGCGCCCGCACTATGGCGAACCCTACTACGGCTGCTTCGTCCGCGATCCGGACGGGCACAAGGTCGAGGCCACCTTCTAGGACCTGGGCAAGGCCGTACCGCACAGCCACTGAGGGGAGCGGCTCAGCGCTGGCCCGGTTTCAGCCCGGACATGCGCGGCACCAGCAGGCGTTCGAATAGCCGGGGGCAGTAGCGGGCCAGGAGGCGCGCGCGCCAGTTGACGTTGGACAGCACCAGCAAGCGCTTGCGCTGCAGGGCGCCCTGGTAGATCGCCTCGGCCACGTCGCGCGGGGAGGCCACTTCGCTGCCCAGGACCGCGGCCGGCTGGCGGATCACCGATCCGTCGCCGACTAGGGCGTTCTTGCGCAAGTCGGTGGCGGTGAAGCCGGGGCAGGCGAGGGTCACCGAGACGCCGGTGCCTTCCAGCTCCATGCGCAGGGTGTCGAACAGGCCATGCAGGGCGTGTTTGCTGGCGTTGTAGGCGCTGCGATAGAGCAAGGGGGCGAAGCCGGTGAGCGAGCTGAGCACGACGATCTGCCCCTGGCGGGCGATCAGGCTGGGCAGCGCCGCCCGGGTGCAATGCAGGGCGCCGTAGAAGTTCACCGCCATCACCCGCTGGAACACCTTCAGGTCGGTCTCGGCGAACAGGCTGCGGTGGGTGATGCCGGCATTGTTGACCAGCACGTCGATGCCGCCGAAGCGCTCGATGGCCCCGGCCACGGCCTGCTCCACGGCGGCGGGGTCGGTGATGTCGCAACGCAGCCCCAGGGCCTCGACGTTGAGGTGTTGCTGCAGGTGATGCACCAGGCTGTCGAGCGCGGCCTGGTCCAGGTCGAGGATCACCGGCCGGGCGCCCGCCTGGGCGAAACGCAAGACCAGCGCACGGCCGATGCCCGAGCAACCGCCGGTCACCAGGACCGTCTTGTGCAGGTAGACCTTGCTGGAAAAGACCTTGCGTGGCATGTGCGGAGCCCTCGGCCAGGCGCGGCGGCGGTGCCGGGCGCCCCTCAAGCATAGCCCCGGGGGAGCGCGGCGAAGGCTGCGCCGGCCGCTCCGTGTGCCGCTGGTCGCAGCCCGGGAATGTCGCCGCCGCTTTGCCGGCCACGGACTGGACAAGCCCCGGTTGGCGACTCATGCTCAATGCAGACACCAACACAAGAACGATAAAGGTGCGGCGCAGCAATGCTCAAGAAACTCCTGCTCCCGTTGGCCTCGTCGCTGCTTCCGGCGTCACTGGCCCATGCCCTGCCAGGCCCTGCCGGTGGCCCCCAGTCGCTGGCGGTCGGCTATTACGAGTTCCCGCCGTACATCTATACCGACGATGACGGCAGCACCCAGGGCGAAGGGGCCGAGTTGATCCGCAAGCTGCTGCGCCAGGCCGGCTACCGCGCCGAGCTCCGGGCCCTGCCCAGTGCCCGCCTCTATCAGGGCCTGCGCGACGGCAGCGTCCAGCTGTGGGCCGGGGCGCCCGGCAAGCCCGAGCTGGCCGAAAGCACCCTGGAGTGCGAGCACGTGCTCGGCCAGGTCACCCTCAACCTCTATCGCCTGGCCTCCCAACCCGCGCCTCACCTGCCCCAGGGGCTGGCCGGCAGCCGGGTGATCCTGATCAGCGGCTACAGCTACTGGCGGCCCGCCACCCAGTTGCTGGACGACCCCGGCCTCAACCTGGAGGTGCACCGCACCACCACCCACAACGCAGCGCTGCAGATGCTGCTGCGCGACCGCGGCGACTACCTGCTGGACTACCAGGCCCCGGTCGAAGAAGCCCGCAACGCCGCCGGCCTGCCACCGCTGGCCTACGACACCCTCTACCGCCTGCCGCTCAAGCTCATCGTCTCCCGCCGTACGCCCGATGCGGAACAACTCCGCCAGCGCCTGGACCAGGCGTTCGAGCAGTTGAGTGCGAAGGGGGAGAAGGTCGAGTTGAACTGAGGGGCAAGCAGGGTCGCGCCGGTGGGTCTGGTGTGGGGGCCGACGGCAGCGGATTTCGGTCAGGCGTAGGGCGAATAACCGTTCGCGGTTATCCGCCGGTGGGCCTGGTGTGGGGCCGACGGCGGATAACGCTTGGGGCGTTATGCGCCCTACGATTGCGTATTCGAACCGATGTTCCAGGCTGACACCGAACGCCCCAACAACGCCGAACGGCCCCCTCTCCCGCTTGCGGGAGAGGGCTGGGGAGAGGGAACGGCGTCAACCCGAAACACGACTGCC
>NZ_JAZAQP010000094.1:0-4916 GCF_036231725.1 Pseudomonas sp. JH-2
GCCTCGCCGGCGCGGGCGGCCTCGATGGCGGCGTTGAGCGCCAGCAGGTTGGTCTGCTCGGAGATGCCCTTGATGACTTCGAGAATCTGCCCGATGTTCACCGTGCGGCTGTTCAGCGCCTCGATGTGGGTGCTGGCGTAGCTGATCTTCTCCGACAGCAGGTTCATCGCGGCGATGCTCTGTTCCACCACCTGGCGGCCATCGCCGGCCTGGTGGCTGGCGTCGCTGGCGTGGTGCGAGGCGTCGGCGGCGTTGCGGGCGATTTCCTGGGCGGCGGCGCCCAGCTCGTTGATCGCCGCGGCCACGCTGTTGGTGCGGGTGGCCTGCTCGTCGGAATTGGCCATGGAGGAGTTGGAGGCGTTGACCACCAGTTGCGACACGTCATGCAGCTGGCGCGCGGTGCCGGCCACCTCGCGGATGGATTCGTGGATGCGCTCGACGAAGCGGTTGAAGGCCTCGGCCAGCATGCCGAACTCGTCGCGGCTGTCGACCTTCAGGCGCTTGGTCAGGTCGCCCTCGCCCTGGGCGATGTCCTGCATGGCGCGGCCCATGGCGGTGAGCGGCTGCATCAGCACGCGGATGAGCATGCCGAGCAGGAAGATGATGGCGACGATGGCCACCAGGGTGGCGATGATGGCCGAGGTGCGGAAGTCGCTGAGCATGGCGTAGGCGGCGCTCTTGTCCAGTACCAGGGCGACGTACCAGGACACGCCCGGCAGGCCCTCGACGCGGGTCATGGAGACCAGCTGGGTGCGGCCGTCGACGTCGACCTCCTGGACCCCCGGGCGGACCTGCGGCGCGCCGTGCGGGTAGATTTCCGCGAGGTTCTTGAACACCTTGCCGGCATCCGGGTGCAGCAGGACCTTGCCGGCGTCGCTGACCAGGAAGGCGTAGCCGTCGCCGTCGAACTTCAGCGAGTTGAGGATGGCGGTGATGGTCTCCAGCTTCATGTCGCCGGCGGCCACGCCGAGCAGCTGGCCGTTGCGCATGACCGGCACCGACATGGCGAGGATCTGCTCCTTGGTGCCGGCGTCGAGGAAGGGCTCGGTGACGATCAGCCGGCCGGCGGCCACGGCGTCCTTGTACCAGCCGCGCTGGCGCGGGTCGTAGCCGTCGGGCATGGGCGAGTAGGGGCGCATGGTGAAGACGCCGCTGGCGGCCTCGCCCAGGTACACCGATTCGAAGTTGCGCTGCAGCACCTGCTGCTCCAGCACGTGCTGGATGCGCTCGGCGGTCGGCTCGCCGTCGGCCAGTTGCGCGGCCTCCATCTCCACCAGGTGGATGCGGCCTTCCAGCCAGCTCTGGATGTTGCTGGCGGTGAGGCTGCCGATCTCGCGCAGGGAGGTCTCGGTGTCCTCCTGGATGGCGCGGCTCTGGCGGAAGTCGTTGAAGAGGATGAAGCAGGCGAAGGCGAAGATCACCACGAGGGAGGCTGCCAGAAGGATCTTCTTGGCGAAGGACAGCGAGCGAAGCATGGGTAGAGCATCCTGCGGGAACGACGGAGTGGGCAGGCTGTATCGGCGGCGCTGGGCGGAACTTTAGCCGGCGGCGCGGATGATTGGCGTCAGAGGAATGACAGTTGCAGCAGGTAGCCGCAGAAGATCGAGAAGATGAAGGGAAAGGACTTCGAGCGGCTCAGGTCGAAGGGTTTCAGGCAGCTTTCGAAGGCCTTCGGCAGCCGTTGCGACTCAAGGGAAAGCTTGCTCGCCAGCATCAACGCCACCGTCACCAGGCAGGCCAGGGCCAGGCCGTAGAGCAGGCTGTAGGGATCGCTGGCCAGGCCCAGCGCGGCGAGCAGCTTGACGTCCGCGGCGCCCAGCTTGCCCAGCAGGTAGCCGGGCAGGCTCAGCAGCAGGCCCAGGCCGGCCGCGGCGAGGGCGGCGGCAGGGGCGTGCTGGGTCAGGCTGTGGCCGGTGAGGAGCAACTGGCCGGCGGCCATGGCCAGGCCGCCGAGGGTGAGCAGGTTGTCCACCTGGCGGCGGCGCAGGTCCTGGACGGCACAGGCGGCCAGCCAGGCGCACAGCGCCAGTGTCGTCAGCATCCCCTGGCTGTCAGTAGAAGCGCGACGCCAGCCAGAACATGCCGGCGGCCAGGGCCATGGACGTGGGCAGGGTGAGGATCCAGGCCATCAGGATGTTGCGCACGGTGCCGCCCTGCAGGCCGCTGCGGTTGGCGACCATGGTGCCGGCCACGCCGGAGGACAGCACGTGGGTGGTGGACACCGGCAGGCTGTAGAGGTTGGCCATGCCGATCGCCGCGGTGGCGGTGAGCTGGGCGCTGATGCCCTGGGCATAGGTCATGCCCTGCTTGCCGATCTTCTCGCCGACGGTGAGCACCACGCGCTTCCAGCCGACCATGGTGCCCACGCCCAGGGCCAGGGCCACCGCGATGATCACCCAGAAGGGCGCGTATTCGGTGGTGCTGGTCAGGTCCTTGCGCAGCTTCTCCAGGTCGGCCTTCTCGCGCGCCGGCAGGCTGTCGAGCTTGCCGACCTTCTTCGCGGTGTCGTCCAGGCACAGCAGGTAGCGGCGCACCTGCACGCGGCTGTCGGCGGACAGTTCGTTGTAGCTGGAGATGCCCTTGATGTCGCTCAGCAGGCCCTTGAGGGTGGACTCGGTCTGCTTCGGCTCGCAGCGGTACAGCTCGGGCATCTCGCCGTCGGCGCCCTTGCCCAGGGCCAGCATGTCGCCGAGCACGTCGGTGTGGCGCTGGTAGAACTGGTTCAGGTGGATGGCGGCGTCGCGGGTGCGTTCGATCTGGTAGGTGGTGCTGTTGAGGTCGAGGACGAACTTGGCCGGGACGATGCCGATCAGCACCAGCATGATCAGGCCGATGCCCTTCTGGCCGTCGTTGGAGCCGTGGACGAAGCTCACGGTCATGGCCGAGAGCACCAGCACCAGGCGGTTCCAGAACGGCGGGTGTTTCTTCTCGTCGACCTCGCGGCGGGTTTCCGGGGTCTTGTGCATCTTCGACAGCGGGTACATCCACTTCAGTCCGATCAGCACCAGGGCGGCGACGAAGAAGCCGGCCAGCGGCGAGAAGATCAGCGACATGGCGATGTCGATCGCCTTCTGCCAGTTCACCCCGTCGGCCAGCGGCACGCCGGTGATCACCGCATTGGCCAGGCCCACGCCGAGGATCGAGCCGATCAGGGTGTGCGAGCTGGAGGCGGGGATGCCGAAGTACCAGGTGCCCAGGTTCCAGGCGATGGCCGCGGCCAGCAGGGAGAACACCATGGCCAGGCCGTGGCCGCTGTTGACGTTGATCAGCAGTTCGACCGGCAACAGATGGACGATGGCATAGGCCACGCCGACGCCACCGAGCAGCACGCCGAGGAAGTTGAAGATGCCGGAGAGAATGACCGCGCGGTAGGGCGACATGGCTTTGGTGTAGATCACCGTGGCCACCGCGTTGGCGGTGTCATGGAAGCCGTTGATGAACTCGAAGGCCAGGACGAAGCCCAGCGCCAGCACCAGGCTGATGCCTACCCAGAGGTCGAGTCCGCTGAAGAGATCGAACATGAAGTTTCTGTGACCGGTCGGTGACGGGGCGGCGATTATGCCAGAAGCGATAGGATGTCGTCTGAAACCTGAAGCGATTCTCGGAATCTCGCGACACCCGGTCGCACGGGGCTTGCAGCGCTGCGGGCAATGCGCTGCAACGTTTTCGCGGGGCCGCCGCCGCTCAGGTCGCGTCCTGTTCGGCCTGGCGTTGTTGCGCCTTCTGCAGGTCGCTCTGCATCTTCTCCAGTTCCCGGTCGAAGGCCTTGTCCTGCACGGACGGGCGCTTGCGCCAGGGCTTCTTGTCGGGGTCGGGCTGGGCGGCGTAGAGGGTGACCTCGCCGCCGTAGACATCCTTGTAACGCTGTTCCTGGCGCTCCAGTTCGGCGCGCAGTTCGTCTTTCGTCACCTGTGTTCCTGATGGCGTGTGGCTGATGGATGGGGATATGCGGGAAAAGCATAGCAGGCGCGATTATAACCGCTGCCGGGGCGCTGTCAGCCGGGTAGCGCGCGCGGAGGTGGGCTCGCACAAATGTAACAGCAGGCTACGCTCAGGAAGCGATCATCATTCGAGGAGACCGCTCCATGATCAAGCTCCGCCTTCCCCTGCTGCTGTGCGCCCTGTTGTTCTCGGTGCAGGGTTTCGCCGCCAACACCGCCCAGCAGGAAAAGATGAAGACCTGCAACGCCGACGCCACCGCCAAGGCGCTCAAGGGCGACGAGCGCAAGTCCTTCATGAGCAACTGCCTGAAGGCCGGCGGCGGCGACACCGGCAAGAAACTCACCCCGCAGCAGGAGAAGATGGCCCAGTGCAACAAGGACGCCTCGGCCAAGGCGCTCAAGGGCGACGAGCGCAAGACGTTCATGAGCGGTTGTTTGAAGAAATAGCCCGGGGCGGCCCCATGGGTTTCGCAGGCTCAACCCATTCTACGACAGCGTTTTCCTACCCCCGTAGGAGCGGACCTTGTCCGCGATTTGGCGGATAACGCCGTAGGCGTTATGCGCCCTACGGGGAGCCCGGGAGCTTCGGGGTTCCGCACCAGACCGAACGGTCCCCTCTCCCGCTTGCGGGGGAGGGTTAGGGAGGGGGAGCGGAGTCAAGGTTTGGCAGAGGTGCCAGAGCGAAGTCCGTCCCCTCTCCCCAACCCTCGCCTACGCGGCCCGCCCTGAAGGGAGAGGGGGCCGTTCGGCGTGGGCGGATAACGCAGAGTCAGCCGGCAAACTCGTAGGGCGAATAACCGTTCGCGGTTATCCGCCGTTAGCCCAAACACCGATGCCCGACGACGATGGCGGATAACGCCGTAGGCGTTATGCGCCCTACGGGTTTCCAGAGAAATATCCGAGCGCACCGGAACGCCCCTTCAGAAGGCCGAGCGAAACCGGCGCTCAGGAGGTCATGCGACATGGATGTCGCGA
>NZ_JAZAQP010000095.1:0-3701 GCF_036231725.1 Pseudomonas sp. JH-2
CCGCCCCGCGCCATGGATGGCGCGTGGCGGCGGCCCCCCAAATCACTGGCGGATTACGGGCACACCGAGCCCAAGCGAGGTGCCGAGTGGTGGGGCAAGAGCGTTTTGCTTACTTTTGCGCTGTTCAAAAGTGAGCCGCCGTCAGGGCGGAACCCTAAGTGGCCGTTACCTAAACAACGGATATGTACCCTGTCCAACTGTGTTGACTGTTAGGCCGCCTTCGCAGGCAAGCCAGCTCCCACATTGTCCGTGTCTAGTCAGACAACTCGGTCTACTGTGGCAGCTGGCTTTTCATAAAGTGGAAGGGCGGGACAGAAACACATCCGCCAGCCGTTGATTACGCGGCAGCCCTGCCAGGAACAAGCGCTTGGAAAAAGCCTCGACGTTGGCGGGGTGCCCGCAGAGCAAGGCCAGGGTGTGCCGGGAAACAAGCCGCAGTTGTGCCAATGCCGGCTGCAACTGCGCTGTAGTCCATAGCTCCACGGCAAGGTTCCCATGCTGCGCGGCAAGCGCCGTCAGAGGTTCGGCCAGATAATGAGCCTCGGCCTCATGGGCCAGGTGAATCACGCGAATCTCGCCTTGATGATCCTGGCGCAGAGCCTCGCGCAACACGCCCCACAAGGGGCCCAGGCCGGTACCGGAAGCCAGCAGCCACAATGGCCGCGATTGCCAGTCAGGATCATAGTGCAGCGCTCCACCCCGCAGTTCGCCCAGCCGTAGAGGCTCACCGACCTTGAACTGTCGCGCGGCATCGCTGAATGCACCAGGCTGGCGGCACTCGATATGAAACTCCAAGTACGGCTCTTCCTGGGGCAAGCTCGCCAGGGAATACGGACGTGCCACCTGCCCCGCCCACAGCACCAGATGCTGCCCGGCGCTGTACCGCAGGGCACGTTCCGGTTGCAGGCGCAGACGCAGTACCGTCGAACTCAGCCAATCGACGCCCACCACCTGGGCGGGCAGGCCATCGCGCTGAGGGTCAAACGCTTCGACCTTCAGGTTTGCACTCACCCGACACTGGCACGCCAGGCGCCAACCTTGCTGGCGCTGCGTCGGGCTCAGGGCATCGGGCTGCTGGTCGTCAACCTCACCCTCGCAACGCACCAGGCACGCATGGCAACTGCCGGCCCGGCAACTGAAGGGCACGGCCACGCCGGCCTGATTCAAGGCATCCAGCAGGTTGCTGCCGGAGGTGACCGACCAGTGGCGTTCGCCGACGTACAGTTCAGGCATATAAGGACTCAATCATTGCAAAGGGCTAATCCATAATGCGGGTAGCGTTTGGTGGGAGCGGGCTTGCTCGCGAAGGCAGAGTATCAGCAACCACCTACGTCGAAGCGTACACCGCCTTCGCGAGCAAGCCCGCTCCCACATTGGCCTGTGTTCACACTCCTCAGAGTTTGACCATAGTCGGGTGTATCGGCCACCGTGCCGGGTTATACTGCCGCGCCTTTTTAGCGTCGCGCCTGCACCATTCTGGCGTGCCTTGGAAAGATGGCGTCAGCCGACCGATGCAACACTGACGCCATCTTTATTGAATGTTCCCTTATAGAGGAGCGCGACTCATGACCGTGATCAAGCAAGACGACCTGATTCAGAGCGTTGCCGACGCCCTGCAATTCATTTCCTACTACCACCCCGTTGACTTCATCCAGGCCATGCACGAAGCCTACCTGCGCGAAGAATCGCCGGCAGCCCGTGACTCCATCGCCCAGATCCTGATCAACTCGCGCATGTGTGCCACCGGCCACCGCCCGATCTGCCAGGACACCGGTATCGTCACCGTGTTCGTGCGCGTGGGTATGGACGTGCGTTGGGACGGCGCCACCATGGGCCTGGACGACATGATCAACGAAGGCGTGCGTCGCGCCTACAACCTGCCGGAAAACGTCCTGCGCGCCTCGATCCTCGCCGACCCGGCCGGTGCTCGCAAGAACACCAAGGACAACACCCCAGCGGTCATCCACTACTCCATCGTCCCGGGTAACACCGTGGAAGTGGACGTGGCGGCCAAGGGTGGCGGTTCCGAGAACAAGTCGAAGATGGCCATGCTCAACCCGTCCGACTCGATCGTAGACTGGGTGCTAAAGACCGTTCCGACCATGGGCGCCGGCTGGTGCCCACCGGGCATGCTCGGCATCGGCATCGGCGGCACCGCCGAGAAAGCCGCAGTAATGGCCAAGGAAGTGTTGATGGAGTCCATCGACATCCACGAGCTGAAAAAGCGCGGCCCGCAGAACCGTATCGAAGAAATGCGCCTGGAGCTGTTCGAGAAGGTCAACCAACTGGGCATCGGTGCCCAGGGCCTGGGTGGCCTGACCACCGTGCTCGACGTGAAGATCATGGACTACCCGACCCACGCCGCTTCCCTGCCGGTGTGCATGATCCCCAACTGCGCCGCCACCCGTCACGCGCACTTCGTGCTCGACGGTTCGGGCCCGGCGTCGCTGGAAGCGCCACCGCTGGACGCCTACCCGGAAATCGTCTGGGAAGCCGGCCCATCGGCCCGTCGCGTCAACCTCGACACCCTGACCCCGGAAGAAGTGCAGAGCTGGAAGCCGGGCGAAACCGTACTGCTCAACGGCAAGATGCTCACCGGTCGCGACGCGGCGCACAAGCGCATGGTCGAGATGCTGAACAAGGGCGAAACCTTGCCGGTGGACCTCAAGGGCCGCTTTATCTACTACGTCGGCCCGGTTGATCCGGTGCGCGAAGAAGTGGTTGGCCCAGCGGGCCCGACCACCGCGACGCGGATGGACAAGTTCACCCGTCAGATCCTCGAGCAAACCGGCCTGCTGGGCATGATCGGCAAGTCCGAGCGCGGCCCGACCGCCATCGAAGCGATCAAGGACCACAAGGCCGTGTACCTGATGGCCGTGGGCGGCGCCGCTTACCTGGTGGCCCAGGCCATCAAGAAGTCGCGCGTGGTTGCCTTCGCCGAACTGGGCATGGAAGCCATCTACGAGTTCGACGTCAAAGACATGCCGGTCACCGTTGCCGTGGACAGCAAAGGCGAGTCAGTCCACATCACCGGTCCTGCCATCTGGCAGAAAAAGATCAGTGACAGCCTGGCGGTAGAAGTGCAGTAAGCACCTCTTCCAAAAGAATAAAGGCGACTGCGGCCCCATGGCCCAGTCGCCTTTTTTATGCCTGAAGCAAGGGAACTGCTCTTGCTCTTGCTCTTGCTCTTGCTCTTGCCGTTGATCTCAGGCGCCCCGTTAAACCACGCTGGCCGGAATTCGACAGGGATTTGGGGGGTAAACCGGCAGGGATGCCGGTTTAGCCGCCCCGCGCCATGGATGGCGCGTGGCGGCGGCCCCCCAAATCACTGGCGGATTACGGGCACACCGAGCCCAAGCGAGGTGCCGAGTGGTGGGGCAAGAGCGTTTTGCTTACTTTTGCGCTGTTCAAAAGTGAGCCGCCGTCAGGGCGGAACCCTAAGTGGCCGTTACCTAAACAACGGATATGTACCCGGTCCAACTGTGTTGACTGTTAGGCCGCCTTCGCAGGCAAGCCAGCTCCCACAGTGTCCGTGTCTAGTCAGACAATTCGGCCTACTGTGGGAGCGAGCCGCTCTTGCTCTTGCTCTGCCTGTGATCTTGATCTGCTTGTGATCTTGATCTCAGGCGCCCCGTTAAACCACGCTGGCCGGAATTCGACAGGGATTTGGGGGGTAAACCGGCAGGGATGCCGGTTTAGCC
>NZ_JAZAQP010000096.1:0-3541 GCF_036231725.1 Pseudomonas sp. JH-2
TGCGGGAATAGCTCAGTTGGTAGAGCACGACCTTGCCAAGGTCGGGGTCGCGAGTTCGAGTCTCGTTTCCCGCTCCAATCCGGATCGCCCTCGCGGTGATCCAAGCAAAAAAGGCTGCCTCAGGGCAGCCTTTTTTCGTTTCCGCTTCCCCTTCCTCCATCGGCAGGCGGCCCCCCGCTGGCCGGCGTGCCCCGCGTTGCGCGCTCCAGCGCCCGGCGCAGGCTCGGCAGGGCCGGTTGCGCGAGGTCGTCCAGGCGCCAGGCCTTCCCCCGCCTGACCAGGTGCAGCCGCACGCCGCGCCGCCACTGCTCGTGCACCAGGACCACCCGGGCCGTGGCCCGGCCGTCGCCGGCCAGGCTGACGTCCAGTTGCTCGAGCTCCAGCGCCCGCGAGCGCCGGCAGAGGCATAGCGGGTCCTTCTCCAGCAGCCCCGGCCCCGCGTGGCGGGCCGAACGGTAGGCCGCCAGCGCCTGCGCCAGTGCGGGGCTCAGCCAGCGCCGGGCCCGCGCCTCGCCGCTATCGGCGGAGAACGCCCCCGGGCCCTCGTCGCCATACAGCCGGCGCACGAAGCTTTCCACCTCGCCCTTCGCCGTGCGCTGGCCGCTCTGGCCCTGGCTGCTGGGCGCCAGGCCCGCCAGCAGCACCAGCAGCAGGACGAGGACGCTGCCCGAGCGCAGCCGCAGGCCGCCATGGCCGGTGGTCATCGGAGGGAGGTGGGGCATCTGGGGTGTCCTGCGAGAGCGCCTGGGCGAAGTGTTCCGCCAGCTTGGCAAGGCTTGCCCGGCCGGTGGAATAAGGCGCGGGCGCGGCCAGCGGTGAGACGTTTCCTCGCGCCCCTGGCAATGCGGGCGCCGGCGGGTGAATTCGGATTGCCCTTATTTGGTCCGCCGGGGGGATTTGCTGTGATAGCCAGGCTTGCCCGGCGCGCACCCTCGCCCGGGCGGCAGCGCAGGACCGTGCGGCCGCAAGACCCCGCACGGGTCGATCGATATTTCGAGTGGTTCTTCTATGCATGACGATTTCATTGGGCGGCTCCTGGAGGCGCTCGTCCGCCGTTTCGGCATGGCGCCGGACAGCGCCGGCAAGCTCCTGGGCCTGCTGGCCCACCGGGTGCTCGACGAGCAGCGTGGCGGCTGGCATGGCTTCGTCCAGCACCTGCAGCGGCAGGGGCTGGGGGCCTGGCTCGAGGGCGACCCGTCCCGGGGGCTCGACCGCGCCCAACTGGAGCAGGTGTTCGATGCCACGACCCTGGGCCGCTTCGCCCGTCACCTGGGGCTGCCCGACGAGCAGCTGGCCGAGGCGGTCGCCGCCTGCCTGCCGGAGCTGCTGGCCGGCATCGACGCCGCGGGTGGGCAGGCCGACGCCGGGGCCTCCGGCCTGACGGTGCTGATGGCCGACACCGCGGAGCTTCTGCCGGCGTTGCAGGCACCGGCCCCCGAGCCGGTGCAGCCGCGGCACAATGGGCGGCGGCTGCTATTGGCGCCATGGCTCGGCGGGGTGCTGGTGCTGTCGCTGCTCACCGTGGGCCTGTCGCTTCGCCAGTGCTCGCCCATGCCTGTGGCCCAGGAACGGGTGGCCGCCGCCGTGGAGGTGGCGCCGCAGCCCGAGGCCAGCGCGGTCGCGGAGGCCCCGCGCTTCATGCTCGAACTGCGCGAGGGCAAGGTCCGCATCAACGGCCAGCTCGCCAGCATCGACGAGCGCGCCTCGCTGCTGGGGCGCCTGAAGGAGGTCTTCGGCGCGGAGCACCTGAGGGGCGACATCCGCGTCAAGCGGGAAACCGCGCCGGCGGCCTGGCTCGATGGCCTGCTGGAGCTGCTGCCGGAACTGAAGGTGGAAGGGCTGAAGCTGGGCTTCAACGGCGAGCGCATCCGCATGGATTCCACCCTGCTGACCCAGGCGGAGCGCATCGAGCTGTCGCAGAAGCTGCGCGAGACCTTCGGCGGCTTCGAGTTCCTGGGGCTGTGGAACCGCACCCTGGCCGCCCTCAGCGGCCTGCCGCCGGGTTCCGGCGCCCAGCAGCTGGCGGATGCCCTGAACCAGCTGGGCATCCGTTTCGACAACCAGTCGATCACCATCAGCCGCGACAGCGACGAGGTGCTGGCCGAGGCCGCCGAAGCCATCCGCCAGGCGCCGCCGGGCACCCGCGTGGAAGTCGGCGGGCACACCGACGACAGCGGCGATTCGCAAAGCAGCCAGCAGGCCTCCCATGCCCGCGCCGAGGCCGTGGTGGCGCGCCTGGTGGAACTGGGCGTGACGCCCGACCGCCTGCAGGCCAGGGGCTACGGGCGCAGCCAGCCGCTGTTCAGCAACGCCACCGAGGCGGGCAGGGCACGCAACCAGCGCATCCAGTTCAACGTGCTGGAGTGATCGAGAGGCCGGCCGATCCGGGCTTCCCGATGCCGGATCGGCTAGTGGCTGCCTAGGCCACCACCAGTGGTAGCCAGCAGCTATTGTCGGAAAGTAGTACTGCTGGGCTCGGTGGCTTGCCATTGGGGGCTGCAACTAGTAGCACGCCTAGTCGGTGGGCAACTCGCCGGGAAGTCGGCCACCAACTTGCCGCTGTGCTAGAGCTGCATCTTGTTGATGCGGGTATTGGGTCATCGTGAGATGGTGAGTAATGATGAGGGTGTTAGATCGCATTCCCACACATGGCAGGAAAATACATACGGGAATATAGGCTTGTTCCGATGGTCATCCCTTTAAGGAGTCTCTTATATCTCAGTGCCTCACTTACTTTGCATTGACCGGGGATAGGATGAATCCTCAATGTTTGGTCCAGCTCAGCGGCAGAGTCTTGTTGTTCCTGAGGAAGGGCAGTGCAAGAGCCAGCCATCTGCTCGCACTGACCGAGCCGCCTATCGCTGCAGGGGCATGATAGGCCATCTTGCCAGGCTCGATCGTATGGCCATGGTTGAACCTATTGCTGACGACTGCACCGAATGCAGCTTATCAGTTGCTCTGATCACGCAGGATAAGCTGTTGATCGACTAGAGGTTTTTGTCGATTGTTGAAGCTGTTGAAGCAGATGTTTGCTGCCCATCCCACCGAGGATTTGCACAGCCGAATGAGCCAGAAAGTTCAGGAGGAATTTTCATGCTTCACAGCAATTATCTGAAGCAGCTGGATTTGCAGGACATCGTGGTGTTCCTCAACCTGTTGGAGCAGCGTAGCGCCAAGCGTACCGCCGAGCTCATGAACGTCAGTCAGCCCACTGTTAGCTACTGCCTCAAGCGCTTGCGCAGTTGCTTCGACGACGCATTGTTTGCTTCGTCGCAAGGGGGACTGAAACCTACCACCAAGGCGGAAAAGATCGCGCCTTACCTGCGGATGGTGGTCGAGTCGGTCAACCGCTGCGCAGAGGGCATTGGTGAAGCTTCGCCCCTGACGGAGCGCAAGATCTGGAAGCTATGCGCCCCCGAGTATTTCGAGCTGTTGTTTCTGTCTCAGGCGTTGGCCGTGCTATCTGTTCTGCCGGGACACATAGGTAACGCTTGTCGGGACACATGGGTAACGGTTTTCCCATGGTCATTCCGGCTGCCTG
>NZ_JAZAQP010000097.1:0-2806 GCF_036231725.1 Pseudomonas sp. JH-2
CCCTACGTCTGACCGAAATACCGCTGCCGCTGGCAAGCATCGTAGGGCGCATAACGCCCCAGGCGTTATCCGCCGCCGGCCCCCGCGCCAGGCCCACCGGCGGATAACTGCGAACGGTTATTCACCCTGCAGGAGCTGCAGCGGCTCCTCCTGCTTCCGGTCTTTCCGATTTCTATCCGGCCCATTGCCCGATTCCGGGCGTCTCCCGTCGTTTCGCTCGCCGCTAGTGCATAGGCAAGCGGAAAGCGCCTCTATATCATGCGTGCCTTATTGTGGCGGGACGCGATATGCAGACATTGCTGAAATTGCTGGGCGATGGTCGATTCCATTCCGGTGAGGAGCTGGGGGCGGCGCTGGGTGTCAGTCGCAGTGCCGTCTGGAAGCGCCTGCAGGGCCTGGAGAGCGAGTTCGGGCTGGAAGTGCAGTCCGTGCGCGGTCGCGGCTATCGCCTGGCGGAGCCGCTGATGGCCATCGAGCCGCAGCGGGTGGGGGCACCCTGGCCGCTGGACGTGCTGTTCTCGGTCGACTCGACCAATGCCGAAGTCATGCGCCGCCTGGATGCTGGCGCCGCCACGCCCTTCGCCATAGTGGCCGAGCGGCAGACGGCGGGGCGGGGGCGGCGTGGGCGCGCCTGGGTGAGCCCGTTCGGTGCCAACCTTTATTGCACCCTTGGCATCTCCGTGAGGGGTGGGCCCAAGGAGTTGGAGGGGTTGAGCCTGGTCGTCGGCCTTGCCGTGGTACGCGCCATCCAGTCGCTCGGTATTGCCGGTGTCGGCCTGAAGTGGCCGAACGACATTCTGCTCGACGGCAAGAAGCTGGCCGGCATCCTCCTGGAGTTGACCGGCGACCCTGCGGACCTGTGCAGCGTGGCCATCGGCATCGGCATCAATGTGAACATGCGCGCGGCGGAAGGTATCGACCAGCCCTGGACGTCCTTGCGCGAAGCTGCGGGGCGTCCGGTGGATCGCAACGAACTGCTCGCCGCGCTGAGCAAGGAGCTGGAGTGGCACCTGGCTCGTCATCGCGAACAGGGCTTCGCGGCCAGCCAGCGGGAGTGGGAGTCCTTCCATCTGTGGCAGGGGCGCGATGTCGTGCTTTCGACCGCTGCCAAACGTATCGTCGGCCGTACGCTGGGGATCGACGAGCAGGGGGCGTTGCGCCTCGAGGTCGATGGCGTGGAAATCCGCTTCAGCGGGGGCGAGTTGAGCCTGAGGTTGTCTGATGATTCTTGAACTGGACTGTGGCAATAGCCTGATCAAATGGCGGGTGATCCGCGTCGCGGGGCTGACGACCGTAGCCTTCGGCGTCGCGGACTCCGACGCCGAGCTGCTCGAGCGGCTGCGTGGCTGCGAGGGGCTCGTGCTGCGTCATTGCCGCCTGGTCAGCGTGCGGAGCGAACAGGAAACGGCATCGCTCGTGCAGGCGTTGAATGACGCTTTCGGCATAGTCGCCAGCATCGCGCAACCGGCCGAGGTCCTGGCCGGCGTCCGCAATGGCTATCGTGAATACCAGCGGCTCGGCCTGGATCGCTGGGTGGCCCTGGTGGCCGGCTACAAGCTGGCGGGTGGTGCGTGCCTGGTGCTGGACCTGGGCACCGCGGTCACCTCCGACCTGGTGGATGCGGCCGGGCAGCACCTGGGGGGCTATATCTGCCCGGGCATGCCCTTGATGCGCAGCCAGTTGCGCACCCATACCCGGCGTATCCGCTACGACGACGCTGCAGCTCGCGAAGCCCTGCAGGGGCTGTCGCCGGGGCGTGAGACCGCCGAGGCGGTGGAGCGGGGCTGCCTGCTGATGCTGCGTGGTTTCGTGCGCGAGCAATATCACCTGGCCCGCGAGCTGCTCGGCGGCGACTGCGCCGTGTTCCTCACCGGCGGAGATGCCGAGTTGGTCAAGGACGAACTGCCCCAGGCGCGGATCCTGCCCGACCTGGTCTTTACCGGGCTGGCCATCGCCTGCCCGCTGGAGTAGTGCCCCTCATGCGTTGGTTCTTTCTGTTCCTCCTGGTGCTGAACGCCTTCTACTTCATCTGGCATCAGCAGCAGACGCCCCTGCGGGCGAAGGAGATCGCGCCCCTGAGCCTGTACCGCAGCGAGCAGAAGAACATCCGCCTGCTCAGCGAGTCGCCGGAGTCCGCGCAGCGACGCCAGTCGGAGGCGGCCGGGGCGCCAACGGCGCAGGAGAGCGCATGCCTCTACTTCGGCCCCTTTTCCGACGAGAACCGGGCCGGGGCGCTCGAGCAGCGCCTCACCAGTCTCGACATGCACGTGAGCCGGCAGAAGGTCGACGCCGCCGCCGGGACCGACTACTGGGTCTACCTGCCGCCCCTGGCATCGCGCCAGGCCTCGCTCTGGCAGCTGCGCGAACTGCAGGCGCGCAAGATCGACAGCTACATCATCACCGAGGGTGACCTCGCTGACGGCATTTCCCTGGGAATCTTCCAGCGCAAGGATTCGGCCGACGGGGTCGTCGAGCGCCTGAAGGCCGCCGGGTACGACGCCCTGGTGCGGGAACTGGGGCGCAACCGCCATGAGTTCTGGGTACAGGTCGCCCCCGAGAGTCGGCGCCTGGCGGACGACAGTCTGCTGCGTCAGTTGGTCGTGGACTTCCCTGAATTGCAAAGGCAAACAATGCCGTGCAAAAGCGTTGCAACCGCCGAATAGTTTGCATAGAATGGCGCCCGCTTCGAAGGGGGGACCTGAAAGGGGAATTTCTAGAAGCCGTTGTCGAAGAGCTAAGCTCAAGTTTTTAAAGAAAAAACTGTTGACAACGCGGTGGCACTCTGTAGAATGCCGCCTCACTCGGA
>NZ_JAZAQP010000097.1:2888-3304 GCF_036231725.1 Pseudomonas sp. JH-2
GTTTCAAGCGTGAGCGTCAGGCTCCGCGGGTATAGTTCAGTGGTAGAACCTCAGCCTTCCAAGCTGATGATGCGGGTTCGATTCCCGCTACCCGCTCCAGACTTGCTGCTTATGTTTGCTCATGTAGCTCAGCTGGTAGAGCACACCCTTGGTAAGGGTGAGGTCAGCGGTTCAAATCCGCTCATGAGCTCCACTTAACAAAGGCAGATATGAAAGTATCTGCCTTTGTTTTATCGGTGATACGGCTTTCTCAATTCCTAGTGGGAGACGGTCAAAATGGCTAAAGAGAAGTTTGAACGTAACAAACCGCACGTCAACGTCGGTACCATCGGCCACGTCGACCACGGTAAGACCACTCTGACCGCTGCTCTGACCAAGGTCTGCTCCGAGACCTGGGGTGGCTCCGCTCGCGCCTT
>NZ_JAZAQP010000098.1:0-3181 GCF_036231725.1 Pseudomonas sp. JH-2
TCATGCGACATGGATGTCGCGAGAGCCCCGATGGGCTACAGGGACGTACCCTCGGGGCGGGCCTCCGTGGCGGGGGAGTTCGTGAGGGTAGCCCGGCTCCATCGGGCCCGTATGCGGGGCAAGCCTTTTTGGTTCCTTTTGTGGCGTTTGACAAAAGGGACTCGCCCGAGGGGGCGAAACGAGAGACATCCGAGCACTCGGAGCGGCGCGCTACACCCAAACCTGACATCTTTTTGGGTTCCCGCATTCGTGGGAATCGGGAATGACGAGGGGGAGATCGGAGCACAGGCCGAAGGTTCACGAGCAAAAACCAGGCATCCCCCTCGCTCCTGCCAAGCGCGGGATGCAGGGAACCAGGCACGAAATAAATCGCGGACAACCGCCCCCGGCGGCCGTCCGCCGCTGGACTCAGGAGGTTTGCCCGTGGCTGCCGAGCAGCGCATTGCCGGCTTTCTTCTGTTTCTTCGCCATGCGTTTCTCGTGGGCCGTCTTCAGGGGCTTCTTCTTGCCTTCCTTGTGGGCGTTCAGACCTTTGCTCATGACCGTCACCTCGTGGACTGGGAAGCTTTGGCATCCCTGCGGTCGTCGTTCCGCCGGCCCGTGGAGGAGGCCGGTGCTCCTACAGCATAGACCTGCCGGGCGTTTCAGGCGTCGCCGCTCAGGCGCTCCAGTTCGCGGCGGACCATGGCCGCGTACTGCGGCGGGCCCAGGCGGTAGAGCTCGCCGGCCACCCAGGCCAGCCAGCGCCCGCCCATGGCCTGGCGCTCGGCCAGCAGCCGGCGGGCCTCGGCTTCGGCCCGGGTTGCGTTTTCGCGGTGGTAGTCGGCGCGGCTCATCCCTGGCACTGGAGTGTCTGCGGGTCGATCTCGATGCTCGCCAGCGGCTTGCCATCGCTGCCGTCGTAGTCGTGGGCGACGCGGATGCCGTGCTCGCGGATGCGCTGCAGCAGCGCCGGCTGCTGGCAGGTGGCGCGCTCCAGGCGGGTGCGCTGCTCGCTCTTGAACTTGTCCAGGGCGCTGGCCTGCATGCCCTCGGCCTTCATGCTGGAGAGGCCGTAGCGGTAGTGCAGCACCTTGCTGTCGGTGTCCAGGCGCACGTTCTCCAGGCGCGTCACCTGGTCCACCTGCACCGGCAGCTGCTTGCTCTGCTGCTCGAAGAAGGCGGCCGACTCCTTGAGGAAGGTGGCTTCGTCCTCGGCCCGGGCCTGGGGTTGCAGGCTGGCGAAGGCCGCGGCGGCGAGCAGCAGGGTGGCGCCGAGGCGGCGGGCGGGGCGGAGCATCGGGATGGGCATGCGGGGTTCCTCCGGCTGTGGTTGCGCTGAAGTGTATAGGCCATTTCCTACACCTGCCCGCCCCGGGGGAAACTTCCCCTGGCCGCGCCGAGTGGCTAGGCTTGGCCGAAACGACCGAACTTGAGCCGTGCCGGCGGGTCAACCGTCGATACGGGGCCGCGCCGCGGCCGGATGTGGAGGAAGGAAACCTGGCATGCAATTCATGGATCTTCGGGGCCTGAGCCTGGGCCCCTGGCAACTGCTGAAACTGACCGTCAAGGAATTCCTCGACGACGAGATGCCCACCTACGCGGCGGCGCTGGCCTACCAGGGGCTGTTCTCGCTGTTCCCGTTCCTGCTGTTCCTCATCGCCCTGCTGGGCTTCCTGCACCTGCCGGAATTCTTCGACTGGCTGCGCGAGCAGGCCGCCTACGTGCTGCCGGGCCAGGCCCTGGAGCAGGTCAACCCGATCATCGACCAGCTGCAGCAGCGCCAGGGCGGGCTGCTCTCGGTGGGGATCGTGGTCGCGCTCTGGTCGTCCTCGGCGGCGGTGCGCTCGTTGATGAATGCGCTCAACGCCGCCTACGACGTGCGCGAGATGCGCCCGGTGTGGAAGCGCGTGCCGCTGTCGCTGTTCTACACCCTGGGCCTGGCGGTGATGCTGATGCTGGTGGCCGCGCTGATGATCCTCGGGCCGCAGGTGATGGGCTGGATCGCCGAGCGGATCGGCCTGCAGGAATACGTGGTGGTGCTCTGGTCGCTGCTGCGCTGGCCGGTGGTGATCCTGCTGATGATGATGGCGGTGGCGGTGATCTACTACGCCACCCCCAACGTGAAGCAGAAGTTCCGCTTCATCACCCCCGGCTCGGTGCTGGCGGTGGTGGCCTGGGTGGCGGCGTCCCTGGCCTTCGGCTTCTACGTGAAGAACTTCGCCGACTACAACGCCATGTACGGCAGCGTCGGCGCCATCATCGTGCTGCTGCTGTACTTCTACATCTCCGCCGCGGTGCTGCTGCTGGGCGCCGAGCTCAACGCGGTGATCGAACACCACCTGCCCCACGGCAAGAACCCCGGCGAGCGCACCTTCGAACAGGCCGAGGCGCGCAGCCCCGAGGAGGGCTGAGGCTCACTGCGCCGGCTGCTGGCTCAGCAACTGCTCGACGATCTGCCCGGCGCGCTCGAAGTTCGGGTAGCCGCTCTTGGCCACGTCCAGCTCGGCGTAGGCCTTGCGGTATTCCTCGGCCTTCAGCGCGTCGGCATCCTGGCCGAGCATGGGCTGGCTGTAGACGCGGTAGAGCAGGGCGATGGCATAGGGCTGGCCGGCCTTGGCGGCGCGCTCCAGCAGGGGCAGGGCCTGGTCCGCCGGGGCCTGCTGGCGGATCTTCAGCAGCGCCTCGTAGAAGGCCACCTCGCCGCGCTGGTCGGCAGCGCGGGCATGCGCCAGCAGGTCGTTGGCGCGGGCGTAGTTGCCCGGGTCGGCCGAGGCGATCAGCAGCTTCGCCTCGAGCATGTCGTTGCGGTACAGCTGGTGCTGCTCCTCGGCGTCATGGCTGGCGCAGCCGGCCAGGTACAGCGGCAGGCCGATGACGGCCAGGCAGGAGAATGGGTGGCGCATGCCCATGAAGGTCCCTCGATGGCGAACGGGCGCGGAGTCGACGATTTTGCCGTTTCCGTGTGGGCAAGCATAGACGGGCGATGCGGCGTTCTGTAGCCGGGGGGTCGGCGCCGGGTGCCAGCGAAGCTGCAACTGCCCGGGCATGGCGCCGAAGTGTTCCTCGTAGGATGGGTTGAGCCTGGGCGAAACCCATGCGGCCATGGCGATGGGTATCGCTTCGTGTTCTGCCGGGAGACATGGGTAACAGGTGTCGGGAGACATAGGTAACGCATTTAGGATCACGGAATTGCCGTATC
>NZ_JAZAQP010000099.1:0-2946 GCF_036231725.1 Pseudomonas sp. JH-2
ACCACGCAGTAACCGCGCTGGGTATCCGGGCCGTTGGGCGTGTCGGCGGCGCAATAGAGCACGCAGAGGTCGGCGATGCAGCCGTTGGAGACCCAGGCGGATTTCTGCCCGTTGATCACCAGTTGCCCGTCGCTGACCCGCGCCACGCAGTTGGGCCGGCCATAGCTGCCCTGGGGGTGGAAGATCTGCCGGCTGGCGTCCAGCGAGTCGCTGCCATGGTCCGGTTCGGTGATGCCCCAGCAGCCGATCAACTGCTCGGAATATTCATCGAGCACGAACCGGTTGCCCAGCTTGGCCGCCATGTACAGCGGCAGCATGCGCACCCCGGCGGAAATCGCCAGGCCGGCGTCGCCCCAGCCGAGTTCCTCGAACAGCAGCGGGAACATCACCGCACGCTGCTCGTCGCTCAGGCTGGCCAGCAGTTCCTGGCTGATGCCGAGCTTGTCGTACTCGGCGAAGAATTCGTACAGGCGCGAGCCCTTGGCCGCCACCTGCTCGGCGCTCAGGCGGTCCAGCTCCTGGCCGATGGGGCGCATGACCTTGCCGGCGAACTGGCGCAGGCTCTGGCGGAACGCTTCGGATTCCTCGTCCAGCGGCGGCTCGCAGGCCCAGGGACCGAACTGTACCTTGGGCTCGGCAGGCCATTGCTGCGGGGGCAGGTTGGAAGGGTTCATGAGATTGACTCCTGTTGTGCTGAGGCCGCCGGCCAGCCGGCGGCAGTGAAATCACTTGCCGGTCGTGGCCAGGGCCAGGCATGGAGCCGGCGCCGGATGACGGAATGGACGGGGCAGTCGTGTCAGCGACGGGCCGAGGGCGCCGAACAGGCGGTCGAGCCATTGCATGGAAAAGGACGGGTGGTCGGCGCCATGGCCGGCGGACCGGGGGGCGCCGAAGGCATCCGCTGGACGAACAGCGGGTGCGGCTCGTAGGCGTGGCATGGGTGCTACCTGCTAATTGTTCTTGTATGTGGGAACGATCATGCCCACTCACCCGAACGCCTACGTCCCCCCGGCAGTGGTGGCCGATGGGGGGAGTTCCCCCCTATCGGCGGCCTTACAGGGCGCCGCTGTTCATCATCGCCTTGGCCTGCTGGGTCGCCTCGGTGGTACGGATCGCCAGGGTGCGCACCTCGTCCGCGACTACCGCGAAGCCACGCCCCAGATCACCGGCACGGGCTGCCTCGATGGCGGCATTGAGGGCCAGCAGGTTGGTCTGGGTGGCAATCCCCTGGATGGTGCCGACGATCATCCCGAGCTTCTGCAGGTTGTCCTGCAGCACTTCATGCTGCCGCGCCTGCAGGCGGCGCAGCTCGTTCTCCTCGTGCTCGCCCTGGGCATCGACCAGCGAGCCCATCACCCGCAGGGGCACGCCATGCTCGTCGCGATGCGCCATGCCGCGGGCGCGGAACCAGCTGTAGTCGCCGCTCTTGAGCCGCAGCCGGTACATGAGCTCCAACGGGCCGGAGGCCTCGCGGCGGGTCATGTACTCGGCGAAGGCCTGCAGGGCCTGCCGGCTGTCTTCCGGATGCAGGCGCGAAGCCCAGCTGTCCAGTTCCGCGGGAAAGGCTTCGGCCTCGTCGAAGCCGAGCAGCCGGATGTACTGCGGCGACCACCAGAGCCTATTGTGCGGGTTCACCGGGTCGCCCTCGACCACTTCCATCTCCCACAGCGCCTCGCGGATGGTTTCGCCCATCAGCCGGAAACGCTGCTCGCAGGTCTCCAGCGCCTCGGCCTGGCGCCGTTCATCCTGGATGTCGCGCAGCGTGCACACCAGGCGGGTGCTCTTGCCCTCTTCCCCCCGCAGGCTGGCGTAGTGGGTCCGGAACCAGCGGTAGCCACCCTCCGCCCCCCGTAGACGGCACTCCAGCGGGTGGTGCGCGATTTCCGTCTTCAGGCTGTCGAGAACGGCCCGCTGCAGGCCTGCCCTGTCCTCGGGATGCGCGCTGGCGAAGAAGTCGCCCAGCCGGGCCGACGGACCGAGCCCGAGCAGCGCCTGCAGGTTTGCCGACGACGCCAGCCCAGCCTCCATCGGCAGCGACTCCCCCGCCGCAACCAGCACTTCCCAGCAACCCTCGGCGCAGGCCGCCAGGAGTTCGCAGCGGCTCCGCTCATGGGAGAGGCTGGCTGCCAGGCGCGCATTCGCCTCATAGGCAGCTCGCCGCTCGGCCACCGCCTGCTCGACCTGCGAATCGAGTTCGGCCAGGCGCTGTTGGAGGCGTTGCACGGCGCTTTCCGCCTGCAAGGCCAACTGACGGTCGGAACCCGTGACCGTGGCGTCGTTCCCCATCAGGGCAACAAGCCGGCGCAGCAGGTTGCGAACCAGAACTGCAGAAGAAAACAGATACATGATCAGCTCCCAGGTGAAGGGTGATTACGGCCTCCCTCGATCGATGCGGCAGGCCGCCAGGAATGTCGGGTAACTAAAAAAACAGGTGGCACCGGGGCGGTGCCACCCGGGTATCGAGCGGGACACGACAGGGAGAGCAGTGCCGCGACGGCCACTGCCATGAGGGATCGGCGTCAGTGCGCAGCATGCCGTGCCGGCACGCGCTACCGGAAGGGCTTCAGCAGCGATGAACTCATGCCAGCGCCATCGCGTCGTCCGTTACAGCCACTCCGGATCGAGCAGGCTGTAGCCACCCTTGATCGCCAGGACCTGGTTGCAGCCGTCCTCGATCATCGAGGCGCGGGCGTCGCGGAAGATCTTCTCCACCGGGTACTCGCGGGTCAGGCCGTTGCCGCCGAACATCTGGATGGCGTCACTGGCCACCTCGAAGGCGTGCTCGGTGGCAGTGACCTTGGCCAGCATCGCCGCCTGCAGCGCCGGCACCGGCGCCAGGGCGTTGAAGCGGGCCACGCGGCGGGTCAGCGCCTGGGCCGCCTCGACCTTGCGCAGCATGTGGAACAGCCGGCGCGCCACGTCCTGGTGACGGATGATCGGCAGGCC
>NZ_JAZAQP010000100.1:0-2522 GCF_036231725.1 Pseudomonas sp. JH-2
CGGGGCAAGCCTTTTTGGTTACTTTTGTGGCGACTGACAAAAGTGACTCGCCCGAGGGGGCGAAACAAGAAACATCAACGCACTCGGTGCGGCGCGCTACACCCAACCCCGACGTATTTTTTTGGGGTTTCCGCATTCGCGGGAATGACGATGAGCTTCACCGGCCACACCGGACGCCCCGGAGGCTCGACCAACGGCGGATAACCGCGAACGGTTATTCGCCCTACGGTGAGCACAGCCGTAGGACTCCATCCGCAATTCCCCCGCCCCTACAACCGCTCCCGATACTCCCCCGGCGTCACCCCGAACCAGCGGCGGAACGCGCGGAAAAAGTTGCTCGGCTCGGAAAACCCCAGCAGGTAGGCGATCTCCAACAGCGTCATGTGCGGCGTCGCCAGGTACTGCTGGGCCAGCTCGCGACGGGTATCGTCGAGCAGTTGCTGGTAGCTGCTGCCCTCCTCCTGCAGGCGCCGCTGCAGGGTGCGCTCGGACAGGTGGAGAATCTCCGCCACCACCTCGCGCCGCGGCTCGCCCTGGGGCAGCAGGCGGCACAGCACCTGGCGCGTCTGGTGGCTGAAGCGGCTGCTGGCGAAGCGCGCCAGGTACTCGCCGGCGAAGCGGTCGTGCAGGTGCGCCAGCTCGGCATTGGCCGTCGGCAGCGGGGCGTTCATGTCCTCATGGGAAAACAGCAGGGCGCATTGCTCGTGGCCAAAACTCATCGGCGCCTGGAACAGCGCCTGGTAGGGCGCCGGGTCCAGCGGCGGCTCGCCGGCCAGGCGCACCTCCAGCGGGCGGATGTCGCGCCCGGTGATCCAGCGCACCAGGGCGATCATGCTCGCCAGCGCGCTCTCCGCGCTCTGCCGCGGCGGCAACAGGCGGTCGCCGTGCACCTGCACGCTGTACAGGCAGCCCTCGGGCAGGCGGCGAAAACTCACGTCCGCCCCCTCGGCGATGATCCGCTGGTAACGCTCCAGGCGCTCGAAAGCCTCGGCCAGGGTGCGGCTGGACATCATCGAATAGCCCAGCACCGGGAACGCCGGGGTATGCACGCGGGCGAAGTTCAGAGCGATGGCCGGGTTGCCGCTGCGCTGCACGGCCAGGTGCCACAGGCGCGTCATGTCGTCCTGGGGAAAACGCGCGTCCGGATCGGCCAGGGCCGCCAGGTCCAGGCCCAGCTCGGCGAACAGCTCGCGGCTGTCCAGCCCCTCCAGCTCGATGGCGAGGAGGATTCCACGAACCCAACTGGACAGGGTGGTACGCTCAGGCATCTCGGTTCTTCTTGTTGTCAGGGCGCGCAAGGAATGGCGGGGATGGATACTAAACTGGCTGCAGGGGTCATCTGCAAGTCACCGGCCGCCTTCGTAGACTGCGGCCATCACAACAACAGGAGGTGCGCCATGGCCACCGACACCGCCGAGCGTTTCCACAGCTTCGCCGAGTTCTACCCCTATTACCTGCAGGAACACAGCAACCCCACCTGCCGCCGCCTGCACTACGTGGGCAGCCTGCTGGTGCTGGCGATCCTCGCCTACGCCATCGCCAGCGGCAACCTGCTGTGGCTCATCGCCCTCCCCTTCGCCGGCTACGGCTTCGCCTGGGTCGGCCACTTCGTCTTCGAGAAAAACCGCCCGGCCACCTTCAAGTACCCGCTGTGGTCGTTCATGGGCGACTGGGTGATGCTCAAGGATGCCTTTACGGGGCGGATTCGGTTCTGAGTCCACTCATCCCAAATCCCCCTAAAAAAGAGCGCTATTGCAAAACAATAGCGCTCTGGAATTACTGCCCTCCACAAAAAGCTTCAGAGTTCTTATGAAGCCACCGTCATGACAACAATATCCGCAGAGTCAGAATCCATCCCCTTAAAAAAGTCACTAAAGTGGATATGATCAGACGTATCCTCCGCCAAACCTTCTATCTTCTTAGCCGCCAGCACAAGCATATCAGCCAAGCTTCGAAGCTCCGAAGCTGTGGCAACAATAGAAACCTCTTGAAGTTCCTTCAACGCACCAGCATCTTCGTACCCATATAGCTTCATGAAGGCTCTCCTATATGCAACTATCAGAATTCCTCATCATGCATTGGCTATCATAAGGATTTTGGACACAGTATTCCTGCATGATGTCATCATAGGATGGCCATGGATAGGGAAGACCAAGCTTGAAGCCTTGCTTTCTCAAAAAATCTAATAATTTCTTATTCCGAGGCGCCTTCTTCGGATCTGTACCGTGACTTCCTGAACCATCTTTATTTATTACCACCTCGGGCTTTCCCTTTTGATTAATGTGCGCATGCTCTTGCTGTCCGGGCACATGGGGCTTGTCGATTCGCACCGTTATCTGAGTTCCTGGAATCTTGCCAGGAACACCAGAGCTAGCAAGGCCATAACTATCTAGGAAACTTATAGGATTTCCATTTACATACCCGTAGGTATTCAGCCCCCCATCCAGCCCAATCGGATCACTCTCCACATACCGCCCGGTCTGCGGGTCGTAATCGCGGAAGTAGTTGTAGTGCAGGCCGCT
>NZ_JAZAQP010000101.1:0-2457 GCF_036231725.1 Pseudomonas sp. JH-2
TCGCCGCCGCGCGCAAGGGCGACAAGCTCACCTGCGGCGCCAAGATCGATGGCGGTTCCTCCGACGTCTTCATCGGCGGCGGCACCGTGCAGTACCTGCCGGTGGACGACGAAGTCCCCGGCTGGCTGCGCACCACCGTGGACATCCTCATGGCCGTGGCCGGCGCCGCCGGCGGCATCGCCCAGCTGATCAAGGCCGGCACCCAGGCCGGGATGAAGGCGATCATGCCCTGCGTGCTGAAATTCACCGCCGGCTTCGTCGCCGGCGAGGTGGCCAGCCGCTACGTTCTCGGTCCGGCGATCAACCGCGCGGTGGGCGGCCTGTTCGGCAACCCGGTGGACGCCACCACCGGGCGCAAGCTGCTCACCGAGGCGGGGGAAACCGACTTCAGCCTGCCCGGGCTGATGCCCATCCAGTGGTCGCGCTTCTACGCCAGCGACCTGGACGCGGACAGCGTGCTCGGCCGCGGCTGGGTGCCGCCCTGGGACCAGAGCCTGCGCCAGGCCGGCGAGTTCGTCTACCTGAGCGACAACCAGGGCCGCAGCGTGCCCTTCGTCGCCCTGGAACCGGGCGAGCGGGTGTTCGCCGCCAACGAGCAGGTCTACCTGGTGCGCAGCCAGGGCGGCCACTACCTGCTGCAGAGCCTCGACAATCAGTTCTTCTACTTCGGCGAACTGCCCGCGGACGGCAGCCCCGCCCCGCTGCAACGCCTCGAGAACGCCCTGGGCCACTACCTGCACTTCAACCGCGGCGCCGATGGCCGCCTGCTGGACATCACCGCCAGCGGCGGGCTGCGCCTGCACCTGCACTACGACCACCCGCTGCAGCGCCTCACCGAGGTGGTGCGGGTGGTCGGCGACCAGGCGGTGGAAAGCCTGGTGCGCTACCGCTACGACGCGCAGGGCCAGCTCAGCGAAGTGCACAACCGCAACGGCGACACCAGCCGCCGCTTCGCCTACCAGGACGGCCTGATGGTGCGCCACGAGAACGCCCTGGGGCTGCGCTGCGAATACCGCTGGGAAAACCTCGGCGGACGTCCACGGGTGGTCGAGCACTGGACCAGCGACGGCGAGCACTACCACTTCCACTACGACCTCGAGGCCCGCGTCACCACGGTCAGCGACGCCCTGCAGCGCGAGGCGCGCATCCACTACAACGCCGACCACCGGGTGGTGGCCAGCCGCGACTTCGGCGGCGAGGAATACCGCATCGAGCTGGACGACGCCGGCAACATGACCGGCCTGCAGCTGCCCGACGGCAACCGCGTGCAGCTCAAGTACGACGAGTATTCGCGCCTGGTCGAGGAAATCGACCCGCTGGGCCGCAGCATCCGCTACCGGCACCACCTCGCGACGAACCTCGTGAGCGAAGTGGCCTATCCCGACGGCAGCACCTGGAAGGCCCGCTACGACGCCCGGGGCACCCTCATCGAGGAAACCGACGCCGAAGGCCACAGCACCGAATACTTCAACGGCGAGGACGGCCTGCCGCACACCATCGTCGACGCCCTGCGCAAGCGCAAGCACCTGTGGTGGAACGGCCTGGCCCAGGTGGAGCGCTACCAGGACTGCTCCGGCCAGCAGACCCGCTACGCATACGACGACCGCCAGCACCTGGTGGCCATCACCGATGCCCTCGGCCAGACCACCCGCCTGCAGCGCAAGCCCAACGGCGAAGTGCTGGCCATCGAGCACGCCGACGGCAGCCGCGAGGCCTTCAGCTACAACGCCCTCGGCCAACTGCTCGGGCACACCGACGGCAAGGGCCAGAGCACCCGCCTGATCCGCACCGCCCGCGGCCTGCCGCAAAGCCGCCAGGACGCCAAGGGGCAGATCGTCCGCTACGAATACGACCGCGCCCTGCGCCTGGCCGCGCTGGTCAACGAGAACGGCGCGGCCTACCGCTTCGCCTACGACGCCAGCGACCGCCTGGTGGAAGAGCAGCGCATCGACAACCTCACCCGCCGGTTCCGCTACAACGCCGGCGGCCACCTGGTGGAAGTCGAGGAAACCGGCTACGGCCAGCAGGGCGAACGCCCCACGCGATGCACCCGGTTCGAACGCGACGCTATCGGCCGGCTGCTGGCCAAGCTCACCGACGACGCCCGCTACGACTACCAGTACGACGCCGGCGACCGCCTGCAAGGCATCGACCGCCTGCCCAGCGAACAGGGCAAACGCCAGGGCCTGCAGGCCGAACGCCTGGCCTTCGCCTACGACGCCAACGGCCGCCTGCTCGGCGAAAGCACCCCGCTGGGCGAACTGGGCTACCAGTACGACGCCCTGGGCAACCTGCTCAGCCTGCAACTGCCGGACGGCCGCCACCTCAACCACCTGTACTACGGCAGCGGCCACCTGCACCAACTCAACCTCGACGGCCGCGTCATCAGCGACTTCGAGCGCGACGACCTGCACCGCGAAGTGCTGCGCACCCAGGGCCGCCTGACCAGCCGCTTCG
>NZ_JAZAQP010000102.1:0-2426 GCF_036231725.1 Pseudomonas sp. JH-2
GTGACCGGCGGTTCGGCCTGGATAGTCCCGGCCGACCTCTACGAACCGATCCGCCAGGACGCGGTGATCCTCGAGAAAGGCAAGGACAACGCCGCGGCCAAGGCCCTGGTGGACTACCTGAAGGGGCCGAAGGCGGCCGCTGTGATCAAGGCCTACGGCTACGAGCTGTAAACAGGGAAAACGATGCACCTGACCGCGGCGGACTTCACGGCGATCCGGCTCACCCTCGAACTGGCCACCGTCAGCACCCTGATCCTGTTGCTGCTGGGCACCCCCATCGCCTGGTGGCTGGCGCGCACCCGCTCGTGGCTCAAGGGCCCGCTGGGCGCGCTTGTGGCCCTGCCACTGGTGCTGCCGCCGACGGTCATCGGCTTCTACCTGCTGGTCACCCTGGGCCCCCACGGTCCGGTGGGTCAGCTCACCGACGCGCTGGGCTGGCAGCGCCTGCCGTTCAGCTTCGCCGGGCTGGTGGTGGGCTCGGTGATCTACTCGCTGCCCTTCGTGGTGCAGCCGCTGCAGAACGCCTTCGAGGCCATCGGCACGCGCCCGCTGGAGGCCGCGGCGACCCTGCGCGCCGGGCCCCTGGACAGCTTCTTCAGCGTGGTCCTGCCGCTGGCGCGGCCGGGCTTCGTCACCGCCGCCATCCTCGGCTTCGCCCATACCGTGGGCGAGTTCGGCGTGGTGCTGATGATCGGCGGCAACATCCCCGGCCAGACCCGCGTGGTCTCGGTACAGATCTTCGACCACGTCGAGGCCATGGAGTACGCCCAGGCGCACTGGCTGGCCGGCGGCATGGTGGTGTTCTCCTTCTTCGTGCTGCTGGCGCTGTACTCCACGCGCCGCAGCCATTCGGCCTGGAACTGAGATGCCGGCAGACATCCAAGCGCGCTTCCTGCTCGAGTACCGCAGCTTCACCCTGGACGTCGACCTGCACCTGCCGGGCCGCGGGGTGACCGCGCTGTTCGGCCATTCCGGCTCGGGCAAGACCACAGTGCTGCGCTGCGTGGCCGGCCTGGAAAGGCCGCGCGAGGCGCGCCTGGTGGTCAACGGCGAGACCTGGCAGGACAGCGCACAGGGCCTGTTCCTGGCGCCGCACAAGCGCGCCATCGGCTATGTGTTCCAGGACGCCAACCTGTTCGAGCACCTGTCGGTGCGGCGCAACCTGCGCTACGGCATGAAGCGCGTGCCGGCGCGCGAGCACTGCGTGGCCATGGACCAGGCCTGCGAGCTATTGGGCATCGGCCACCTGCTCGAACGCATGCCGCGCCATCTGTCCGGCGGCGAGCGCCAGCGGGTGGGCATGGCCCGCGCCCTGCTGACCAGCCCGCGGCTATTGCTGATGGACGAGCCGCTGGCGGCCCTGGACCTCAAGCGCAAGGCGGAAATCCTGCCCTACCTGGAGCGCCTGCACGACGAGCTGGACATCCCCATCCTCTACGTCAGCCACTCGCCGGACGAAGTGGCGCGCCTGGCCGACCACCTGGTGCTGCTGGAGGCCGGCCGCGCCCTGGCCAGCGGCGCGGTGGGCGAGACCCTGGCACGCACCGACCTGCCCACCTCGCTGCTGGAGGACGCCGGCGTGGTGATCGACGGCCAGGTGCTGGGCCACGACGCCGGCTACGGCCTGCTCGAACTTGGCCTGCCCGGCTGCAGCGAACGCATCCGCCTGGCCCATGAGCCTCTGCCGCCGGGCAAGGCGCTGCGCATCAAGGTCCAGGCCCGTGACGTCAGCCTGGCCCTGCAGCGCCCGGCGCAGAGCAGCATCCTCAACCTGCTGCCGGCCACCGTGACCGAACTGGCCCCCACCGACACCCCGGCGCACCTGCTGGTGCGCCTGGACGTGGGCGGCAACCCGCTGCTGGCGCGGATCACCCGCTATTCCTGCGACCAGCTGGGGCTGCGGGTGGGGCAGGGGGTGTGGGCGCAGGTGAAGTCGGTGGCGCTGCTGGCTTGAGGGCGGATGGCTTTATGGCTTTTCGTAGGAGCGAGCTTGCTCGCGAACAAATGCGGTGCCATGCGGTTCGCGAGCAAGCTCGCTCCTACGAAGAACACCTCCGGCGTGGCCCGGTGGCTTTTGGGCTTTGGGGTGGCTCCGTTCCCTCTCCCCAGCCCTCGGCTGCGCGCCCCGCCCTGAAGGGAGAGGGGGGGCTTGTCCGTGCCGGCGGAAAGCATGGCTTCAGCCGGACGCCATAATGTCCGGCTAACTCCGAAATACCCGAGCACTCCGAACGGTCCCCTCTCCCTTCAGGGAGAGGGTTAGGGAGAGGGGCTCTTGGCTTTTGGCTCTGTTGCTCTTAACAACCCCCCCACCAGACCCAAGACCTAGAACAGCGGCAACGTATAGCTCAGGATCAACCGGTTCTCGTCCTGGTCCCGCTGCGTCGCCGTGCCCGAGCCGCTGACCGGCAGGCCGCTGCGCATGGTGG
>NZ_JAZAQP010000103.1:0-2369 GCF_036231725.1 Pseudomonas sp. JH-2
TCGTGAATCAGAATGTCACGGTGAATACGTTCCCGGGCCTTGTACACACCGCCCGTCACACCATGGGAGTGGGTTGCTCCAGAAGTAGCTAGTCTAACCTTCGGGGGGACGGTTACCACGGAGTGATTCATGACTGGGGTGAAGTCGTAACAAGGTAGCCGTAGGGGAACCTGCGGCTGGATCACCTCCTTAATCGAAGATCCCGGCTTTCTCATAAGCTCCCACACGAATTGCTTGATTCACTGGTAAGCGACGGTTAGGCAACCCTATATGGGTCTGTAGCTCAGTCGGTTAGAGCGCACCCCTGATAAGGGTGAGGTCGGCAGTTCGAATCTGCCCAGACCCACCAATCGTTGGAAAAGAGGGGGCCATAGCTCAGCTGGGAGAGCGCCTGCTTTGCACGCAGGAGGTCAGGAGTTCGATCCTCCTTGGCTCCACCATCTCCGCATCGTCGAAAGCTCAGACATGAATGTTCAAGGTGTTGAACGAACATTGATGTCTGGTCTTTGTGCCAGAACCGTTCTTTAAAAATTTGGGTATGTGATAGAAGTAGACTGAATGATCTCTTTCACTGGGGATTGTTCAAGTCAAGGTAAAATTTGCGAGTTCAAGCGCGAATTTTCGGCGAATGTCGTCTTCACGTTCGAGACGTATGACCAGATTGCTTGGGGTTATATGGTCAAGTGAAGAAGCGCATACGGTGGATGCCTTGGCAGTCAGAGGCGATGAAAGACGTGGTAGCCTGCGATAAGCTTCGGGGAGTCGGCAAACAGACTTTGATCCGGAGATCTCTGAATGGGGGAACCCAGCCAGCACAAGCTGGTTATCACACACTGAATCCATAGGTGTGTGAGGCGAACCAGGGGAACTGAAACATCTAAGTACCCTGAGGAACAGAAATCAACCGAGATTCCCTTAGTAGTGGCGAGCGAACGGGGACTAGCCCTTAAGCTTCTTGGAATCTAACAGAACGCTCTGGAAAGTGCGGCCATAGTGGGTGATAGCCCCGTATGTGAAAGGTTCCAGGAAGTGAAATCGAGTAGGACGGCGCACGTGAAACGTTGTCTGAACATGGGGGGACCATCCTCCAAGGCTAAATACTACTGACTGACCGATAGTGAACCAGTACCGTGAGGGAAAGGCGAAAAGAACCCCGGAGAGGGGAGTGAAATAGAACCTGAAACCGTATGCGTACAAGCAGTGGGAGCCCACGTTGTTGGGTGACTGCGTACCTTTTGTATAATGGGTCAGCGACTTATATTCAGTGGCGAGCTTAACCGAATAGGGGAGGCGTAGCGAAAGCGAGTCTTAATAGGGCGTTTAGTCGCTGGGTATAGACCCGAAACCGGGCGATCTATCCATGAGCAGGTTGAAGGTTAGGTAACACTGACTGGAGGACCGAACCCACTTCCGTTGAAAAGGCAGGGGATGACTTGTGGATCGGAGTGAAAGGCTAATCAAGCTCGGAGATAGCTGGTTCTCCTCGAAAGCTATTTAGGTAGCGCCTCACGTATCACTCCAGGGGGTAGAGCACTGTTTCGGCTAGGGGGTCATCCCGACTTACCAAACCGATGCAAACTCCGAATACCTGGAAGTGTCAGCGTGGGAGACACACGGCGGGTGCTAACGTCCGTCGTGAAAAGGGAAACAACCCAGACCGTCAGCTAAGGTCCCAAAGTTATGGTTAAGTGGTAAACGATGTGGGAAGGCTTAGACAGCTAGGAGGTTGGCTTAGAAGCAGCCACCCTTTAAAGAAAGCGTAATAGCTCACTAGTCGAGTCGGCCTGCGCGGAAGATGTAACGGGGCTCAAACCATACACCGAAGCTACGGGTGCATCGCAAGATGCGCGGTAGAGGAGCGTTCTGTAAGCCTGTGAAGGTGAGTTGAGAAGCTTGCTGGAGGTATCAGAAGTGCGAATGCTGACATGAGTAACGACAATGGGAGTGAAAAACTCCCACGCCGAAAGACCAAGGGTTCCTGCGCAACGTTAATCGACGCAGGGTTAGTCGGTCCCTAAGGCGAGGCTGAAGAGCGTAGTCGATGGGAAACAGGTTAATATTCCTGTACTTCTAGTTACTGCGATGGAGGGACGGAGAAGGCTAGGCCAGCTTGGCGTTGGTTGTCCAAGTTTAAGGTGGTAGGCCGAACACTTAGGCAAATCCGGGTGTTCAAGGCCGAGAGCTGATGACGAGCTTTCTTTTAGAGAGCGAAGTGGTTGATGCCATGCTTCCAGGAAAAGCTTCTAAGCTTCAGGTAACTAGGAACCGTACCCCAAACCGACACAGGTGGTCGGGTAGAGAATACCAAGGCGCTTGAGAGAACTCGGGTGAAGGAACTAGGCAAAATGGCACCGTAACTTCGGGAGAAG
>NZ_JAZAQP010000104.1:0-2204 GCF_036231725.1 Pseudomonas sp. JH-2
CAGACCGCGGTGGTGGACTCGCTGAACATGGACATCACCGAGATCAACACCCTCAACCAGGAAGGCGTGGAGAACCTGCAGGCCACCCTGCGCGCCTGCGCCGACCTGGAGAACCAGGCCGGCCGCCTGCGGCACCTGGTGGACAGCTTCCGTATCTGATCCGCCATCCATGAACAAGGCGCCTGCGGGCGCCTTTTTCATGTTCGCAAGACGCCACCTGTAGGAGCGGGCCCTGCCCGCGAATCGCGCGCAGGGCGCGCTCCTACAAGGGTGCGAGGCATGGGCACCCGTAGGGCGTATAACCGTTCGCGGTTATACGCCGATACACCGACCTCATGCCCGACCTCCCGGCCGAGAGCGGAGTGCCCGGGAACCAGGACCAAACGGCGGATAACGCCGTAGGCGTTATGCGCCCTACGTTCCATTCGCGGTCCGTTCCCATGCCCGGCCCATCGGCGCCCCACGCTTCTTTCTGCCTTTCACCCGCCGACCGCTACCGTTCGTCCGCCTCGCTAAAGCTTCCTACGGAAAATGCCGACTTCATGTCTGAAAGCCGCATCAGCCGGCGCTTCAGCCCCGGGCAAGGGCTTACCGGCACAGGAGTGCCATGGGCCGCACGCCATCCGCGAGCGGCCCCCACCGCCGCCCTACCCGGCGCGCGGTCTGTAGTCCGGGAGCCCCGAACCATCGTCGGGGCCCCCAATCACTGGCCCCCTCCCTGGATGCAAAAACAAGATGATGAAGAACCTGAAGTTCAGCCACAAAATACTGCTGGCCGCTTCTTTGGTGGTTTTCGCCGCATTCGCGCTCTTCACCCTGTACAACGACTACCTGCAGCGCAATGCCATCCGCGCAGACCTGGAGTCCTACCTGCAGGAAATGGGTGAAGTGACCGCCAGCAACATCCAGAACTGGCTCAGCGGGCGCATCCTGCTGGTCGAGCACAGCGCCCAGAGCATCGGCCGCGACAGCTCTCCGGCCACGCTCGGCGCCCTGCTGGAGCAGAAGGCGCTGACCTCGACCTTCAGCTTCACCTACCTCGGCCAGGCGGACGGTACCTTCACCATGCGCCCGGACGACAAGATGCCCGACGGCTACGACCCGCGTACCCGCCCCTGGTACAAGGACGCCCTGGCCGCCGGCGGCACCACCCTGACCGAACCCTACGTCGACGCCGCCACCGGCCAGCTGATCATCACCATCGCCACCCCGGCCCAGGCCGCCGGCAAGACGGTGGGCGTGGTCGGCGGCGACCTCAACCTGCAGGCCATCGTGCAGATCATCAACTCGCTGGACTTCAGCGGCATGGGCTACGCCTTCCTGGTCAGCGGCGACGGCAAGGTGCTGGTCGCCCCGGACAAGCAGCAGGTGATGAAGAACCTCAGCGAGATCTACCCGCAGAACACCCCGCGGATCGGCAGCGGCTTCAGCGAGAGCGAGCTCAACGGCGCCACCCGCATCCTCGCCTTCGCCCCGGTCAAGGGCCTGCCCTCGGTCAACTGGTACATCGGCCTGTCCATCGACAAGGACAAGGCCTACGCCATGCTCAGTACCTTCCGCACCTCGGCGGTGATAGCCGCGCTGGTCGCCATCGTCGCGATCCTCCTCCTGCTCGGCATGCTGATCCGCGTGCTGATGCAGCCGCTCACCGCCATGGGCCGCGCCATGCAGGACATCGCCCAGGGCGAGGGCGACCTGACCAAGCGCCTGGCGGTGCACAGCCACGACGAGTTCGGCACCCTGGCCGAGGCCTTCAACCGCTTCGTCGAACGCATCCACGAGTCCATCCGCGAAGTGGCCGGCACCGCGCGCCAGCTGCATGACGTGTCGCAACTGGTGGTCAACGCCTCCAACTCGTCCATGGCCAACTCCGACGAGCAGGCCAACCGCACCAACAGCGTGGCCGCGGCGATCAACGAACTGGGCGCCGCCGCCCAGGAGATCGCCCGCAACGCCGCCGACGCCAGCCACCATGCCAGCGACGCCAGCCACCAGGCCGGCGACGGCCGCCAGGTGGTGGAGCAGACCATCAGCGCGATGAACCAGCTGTCGGAGAAGATCAGCTACGCCAGCACCCACATCGAGTCGCTGAACAGCCGCACGGTGAACATCGGGCAGATTCTCGAGGTCATCAAGGGCATCTCCGAGCAGACCAACCTGCTGGCGCTCAACGCCGCCATCGAGGCCGCCCGCGCCGGCGAGGC
>NZ_JAZAQP010000105.1:0-1972 GCF_036231725.1 Pseudomonas sp. JH-2
TTCCTCGAATTGCTGGTGGTTGAAGCTTTCGAAGAAGAAACCCCGGTCGTCACCGAAAACCTTGGGCTCGATCAGGACCACTTCGGGGATTGCAAGACGGGTGGCTTTCATCAGTAGACGGTCTCGACCAGCAGGCGTTTCAGGTATTGGCCATAGCCATTCTTGGCCAGAGGGGCGGCCAGGGCTTCCAACTGCTCGGCGCTGATCCACTTCTGGCGGAAGGCGATCTCTTCCGGGCAGGCGACCTTCAGGCCCTGGCGGTTTTCCAGGGTGGCGATGAAGTGGCTGGCCTCCAGCAGCGAGTCGTGGGTGCCGGTGTCCAGCCAGGCGTAGCCGCGGCCCATGATCTCCACGGAAAGCTTGCCGGCTTCCAGGTAGGCCTTGTTGACGTCGGTGATCTCCAGCTCGCCGCGGGCGGAGGGCTTGATGTTCTTGGCGATGTCGACCACCTGGTTGTCGTAGAAGTACAGGCCGGTCACCGCGTAGCTGGACTTCGGCTTGGCCGGCTTCTCTTCGAGGCTGATGGCCTTGCCATCGGCGTCGAACTCGACCACGCCGTAACGTTCCGGATCATGCACGTGATAGGCGAAGACGCTGGCGCCAGCATCGCGCTGCATGGCGTTGAGCAGCAGCTCCTGGAAGTCGTGGCCGTGGTAGATGTTGTCGCCCAGCACCAGCGCGCAGAGGTCGTTGCCGATGAACTCCTCGCCGATCAGGAATGCCTGGGCCAGGCCATCCGGCGAAGGTTGCACGGCGTATTGCAGGTTCAGGCCCCACTGGCTGCCGTCGCCGAGCAGTTGCTCGAAGCGCGGGGTGTCCTGCGGGGTGGAGATGATCAGGATGTCGCGGATGCCCGCCAGCATCAGGGTGCTGAGCGGGTAGTAGATCATCGGCTTGTCGTAGACCGGCAGCAACTGCTTGGAGATGGCCAGGGTCGCCGGGTGGAGGCGGGTGCCGGAACCCCCGGCGAGGATGATGCCTTTGCGTTTCATACTGCTCCCTGGTCTACCAGTTCCCGGATCATGCGTTGGACATGGTACTCCCAGGCGGGCAGTACCAGGCCGAAGGTGCGTTGCAGCTTGTCGTTGGCCAGGCGCGAGTTGTCCGGGCGTTTCGCCGGCAGCGGGTATTCGCTGGTGGCGATGGGGGCGATGCGCTCCGGCGTGGCGCGCAGGCCGGCGCCCAGGCGGATGGCTTCGCCGATGACGAACTGGGCGTAGCGGTGCCAGCTGGTCTCGCCGCTGGCTACCAGGTGATAGGTGCCGCTGGCCCGCTCGCGCAGGTCGGCATCATGGGCGAGGCGTTGCAGCGCCAGGGCGGTGACGTCGGCGATCAGCTCGGCGCTGGTCGGTGCGCCCACCTGGTCGGCGATGACGCGCAGTTCGTCGCGCTCCTTGGCCAGGCGCAGCATGGTCTTGGCGAAGTTCGCCCCGCGCGTGGCATAGACCCAACTGGTACGGAAGATCAGGTGGCGGCAGCCGCTCTCGCGGATGGCGAGCTCGCCTTCCAGCTTGGTCTGGCCATAGACGCCCAGGGGGCCGGTGGCGGCATCTTCCTCGAAGGGCGCTTCGCCGCTGCCGTCGAAGACGTAGTCGGTGGAGTAGTGCACCAGCCAGGCATCGATTTCCCGCGCGGCCTGGGCCAGGGTAGCAACCGCCTCGGCATTGATCCGGCGGGCGGCGTCGACGTCGCTTTCGGCCTTGTCCACCGCTGTGTAGGCGCCGGCGTTGACGATCACGTCGGGGCGCTCTTCGGCGACCAGCCTGGCCAGCCCCGCCAGGTCACTCAGGTCGGCCCGCTGCCTGTCGCAGACCACCAGTTGCGCCAGGGGCGCCAGGGCGCGCTGGAGTTCCCAGCCGACCTGGCCGTTGGCGCCGAGTAGAAGGATCTTGTTCATGCGTACTGCTTACCTACCCATTCACGGTATGCGCCGCTGGTGACGTTGTTCACCCAGGCCTGGTTGTCCAGGTAC
>NZ_JAZAQP010000106.1:0-1857 GCF_036231725.1 Pseudomonas sp. JH-2
CTTCTCCCGAAGTTACGGTGCCATTTTGCCTAGTTCCTTCACCCGAGTTCTCTCAAGCGCCTTGGTATTCTCTACCCAACCACCTGTGTCGGTTTGGGGTACGGTTCCTGGTTACCTGAAGCTTAGAAGCTTTTCTTGGAAGCATGGCATCAACCACTTCGTTAACTAAAAGTTAACTCGTCATCAGCTCTCGGCCTTAGAATCCCGGATTTACCTAAGATTCCAGCCTACCACCTTAAACTTGGACAACCAACGCCAAGCTGGCCTAGCCTTCTCCGTCCCTCCATCGCAATAACCAGAAGTACAGGAATATTAACCTGTTTTCCATCGACTACGCTTTTCAGCCTCGCCTTAGGGACCGACTAACCCTGCGTCGATTAACGTTGCGCAGGAAACCTTGGTCTTTCGGCGTGGGTGTTTTTCACACCCATTATCGTTACTCATGTCAGCATTCGCACTTCTGATACCTCCAGCAAGCTTCTCAACTCACCTTCACAGGCTTACAGAACGCTCCTCTACCGCGCATCTTGCGATGCACCCGTAGCTTCGGTGTATGGTTTGAGCCCCGTTACATCTTCCGCGCAGGCCGACTCGACTAGTGAGCTATTACGCTTTCTTTAAAGGGTGGCTGCTTCTAAGCCAACCTCCTAGCTGTCTAAGCCTTCCCACATCGTTTACCACTTAACCATAACTTTGGGACCTTAGCTGACGGTCTGGGTTGTTTCCCTTTTCACGACGGACGTTAGCACCCGCCGTGTGTCTCCCATGCTCGGCACTTGTAGGTATTCGGAGTTTGCATCGGTTTGGTAAGTCGGGATGACCCCCTAGCCGAAACAGTGCTCTACCCCCTACAGTGATACATGAGGCGCTACCTAAATAGCTTTCGAGGAGAACCAGCTATCTCCGAGCTTGATTAGCCTTTCACTCCGATCCACAGGTCATCCGCTAACTTTTCAACGGTAGTCGGTTCGGTCCTCCAGTTAGTGTTACCCAACCTTCAACCTGCCCATGGATAGATCGCCCGGTTTCGGGTCTATTCCCAGCGACTAGACGCCCTATTAAGACTCGCTTTCGCTACGCCTCCCCTATTCGGTTAAGCTCGCCACTGAAAATAAGTCGCTGACCCATTATACAAAAGGTACGCAGTCACCCAACAAAGTGGGCTCCCACTGCTTGTACGCATACGGTTTCAGGATCTATTTCACTCCCCTCTCCGGGGTTCTTTTCGCCTTTCCCTCACGGTACTAGTTCACTATCGGTCAGTCAGTAGTATTTAGCCTTGGAGGATGGTCCCCCCATATTCAGACAAAGTTTCTCGTGCTCCGTCCTACTCGATTTCATGACTAAGAGATTTTCGCGTACAGGGCTATCACCCACTATGGCCGCACTTTCCAGAGCGTTCCGCTAATCTCAAAGCCACTTAAGGGCTAGTCCCCGTTCGCTCGCCACTACTAAGGGAATCTCGGTTGATTTCTTTTCCTCAGGGTACTTAGATGTTTCAGTTCCCCTGGTTCGCCTCTTGCACCTATGTATTCAGTACAAGATAACCATCTTATGATGGCTGGGTTCCCCCATTCAGACATCTCCGGATCAAAGTCTGTTTGCCGACTCCCCGAAGCTTTTCGCAGGCTACCACGTCTTTCATCGCCTCTGACTGCCAAGGCATCCACCGTATGCGCTTCTTCACTTGACCATATAACCCCAAGCAATCTGGTTATACTGTGAAGACGACATTCGCCGAAAATTCGAATTTCTCAATTAAGAGAACTCACAAATTTTACCTTAGCCTGATCCGTTACCAGTGAAAGTAACGTTCAGTCTATCTTTCTATCACATACCCAAATTTTTAAAGAACGA
>NZ_JAZAQP010000107.1:0-1753 GCF_036231725.1 Pseudomonas sp. JH-2
CTGCACTACAACGACCTGGGCGAGGGCGCCGAGACCGTGGTGATGCTCCACGGCTCCGGCCCCGGCGCCAGCGGCTGGGCCAACTTCAGCCGCAACCTCGAACCGCTGCTGGCCGCCGGCTACCGCGTGGTGCTGATGGACTGCCCCGGCTGGAGCCGGAGCGACCCCATCGTCTGCCGCGGCTCGCGCTCGGACCTCAACGCCACGGCGCTCAAGGGCCTGCTCGACGTGCTGGGGCTGGAACGCGTGCACCTGCTCGGCAACTCCATGGGTGCCCACAGCGCCGTGGCCTTCGCCCTGGCCAATCCGCAGCGCGTCGGCAAGCTGGTGCTCATGGGCGGTGGCACCGGCGGCGCCAGCCCCTTCGTGCCGATGCCCACCGAGGGCATCAAGCTGCTCAACGGCCTGTACCGCGAGCCGACCATCGACAACCTGAAGCGGATGATGAACGTCTTCGTCTTCGACCCCAGCGACCTCACCGAGGAACTGTTCCAGGTGCGCCTGGACAACATGCTCAGCCGCCGCGAGCACCTGGACAACTTCGTCCAGAGCCTGGCCGCCAACCCCAAACAGTTCCCCGACTTCAGCCCGCGCCTGCACGAGATCCAGGCGAAGACCCTGATCGTCTGGGGCCGCAATGACCGCTTCGTGCCCATGGACGCCGGCCTGCGCCTGCTCGCCGGCATCCCCGATGCCACGCTGCACGTGTTCAACAACTGCGGCCACTGGGCCCAGTGGGAACACGCCGAACCCTTCAACCGCCTGGTGCTGGACTTCCTCCAGCACTGAACCCGAGGTGCCCCATGACCATCAGCCAAGAGACCCTCGAACGCCTGGCCGCCGACCTGCGCCGCGCGGAAACGCAGGGCGAGGCCATTGCCCCGTTGCGTGACACCCTCGGCGCGGAGAACGGCGAGGCCGCCTACGCCATCCAGCGCCTCAACGTCGCCCACGCCCTGGCCGCCGGCCGGCGCCTGGTCGGCCGCAAGATCGGCCTGACCAACCCCAAGGTCCAGGCCCAGCTGGGCGTGGACCAGCCGGACTTCGGCGGGCTGTTCGCCGACATGGCCTATGGCGACAACGAAGTGGTGCCCTTCAACCGCGTGCTGCAACCGAAGATCGAGGCGGAGATCGCCCTGGTGCTGGAACGCGACCTGCCCGGCACCGACACCACCTTCGCCGACGTGCTGAACGCCACCGGCTGGGTGCTGCCGGCCCTGGAAATCGTCGGCAGCCGCATCGCCAACTGGAACATCCGCTTCGCCGACACCGTGGCCGACAACGCCTCCAGCGGCTGCTTCGTGCTCGGCGGCCCGGCCCGCCGCCTCGACGGCCTGGACCTGCGCGGCGCGGCCATGCGCATGACGCGCAACGGCGAGGACGCTTCCGCCGGCAGCGGCGCCGAATGCCTGGGCCACCCGCTCAACGCGGCGGTGTGGCTGGCGCGCACCCTGGCCCGTCTGGGCGACCCGCTGAAGGCCGGCGACATCGTCCTCACCGGCGCCCTCGGGCCCATGGTGGCGGTGGCCCCGGGCGACCGCTTCGACGCCGAGATCGACGGCCTGGGCCGCGTCGGCGTGACCTTCAGCGCCGAATGAGCAGAGAGAAAACCATGAGCAAACGCAAAGTCGCCATCATCGGCTCCGGCAACATCGGCACCGACCTGATGATCAAGATCCTGCGCAACGCGCAGCACCTGGAAATGGCCGCGATGGTCGGCATCGACCCGGCCTCCGACGGTCTGGCCCGCGCA
>NZ_JAZAQP010000108.1:0-1663 GCF_036231725.1 Pseudomonas sp. JH-2
CGGCGTTTTTCAAGGTAGTTGTCGCGTCCACCGTCGCGCTACGCGATTTTTATTACCACGGTCAGTTCCCTTTCAGGGTTCAGATACACCGTCCCGATAGGGTTCCAGTTGCGTGTCTCTCCTGACCATCGTTCCGGTCTTTTCTCTCTGGCCTGCCGGTATATCGCATCTCGACGAGCCAAGATTTCTCGGTCTTTTCCTTCATGACGTTGAGCCGGTGTTACGAAGCGGATCCGGCTATGACGGTGCACGGTGTTGTACCAGGTCATAAAATTCCTCACCCAGATACGCGCATCATCCAGGCTGGTAAACCCCGCCTGTGGCCACTGCGGGCAGTATTTCAGTGTCCTGAACAGTGATTCCGAGTACGGGTTGTCGTTGCTAACCCGTGGTCGACCGCGAGACGGCGTGATGCCCAGGTCATACATCTTGGTCAGTAACGTCACCGATTTCATCGGTGCACCGTTGTCCGAGTGAAGCACCAGCGGCTGGCGCCAACACTTCTCCTGAGTCACGCTTCGTTGCAGCAACGCTGCTGCCTTTTCCCCGCTCTCGGCTTCATAAACTTCCCAGCCCACGGCTTTTCGGCTGTAGATGTCTTCGATCAGATAGAGGTAGTAAAATTTCCCGCGAACCGGGGACGGCAAGTAGGTGATGTCCCATGACCACACCTGATTAGCTGAAGTCGCTGCGTAAGTGGTCGGTGCCTCATGGCGATGCGGTCGCTTGGCTCTGGATCGGTGATGCTGCTGACCTGCCGCATGCAGCACACGATAAAAAGTCGCCTCCGAGGCTACATATCTTCCTTCATCGGCCAATTGCGGCACGATCTGGCTTGGCGGGAGGTGCGCATAGGCTTTGCTGTTGCACAGCGTCACGATGCCTTGCCGTTCAAGCTCACTGAGCGCGTTGTTCGGTATCGGCCTAAGCGTCGTCGTGCGTCCATCTGCCAAGAGTTCTTGCGGCAAGCTCCAGCGTTGCAGTGTCCTCAGTGAAATGCCTACCTCCTGACAAGCAGGCGCCCTGCGGGCGCCCGCCAGAATGGCTTCATTAAGCCAATCAACGAGTAAATACCGTTCTGGCAACAAGGTCAGGTGGCCTCGTCGTCGCTCCCCCAGTAGGCATTGAGCTTTTTTCGTAGTACCAGTAAGGCCGCTGTTTCAGCCAGGGCTGCATCTTTGCGGCGCAACTCACGTTCAAGTTCACGGATACGATTTTTATCATCCCGTGACTGTCCGGAGCTTGCAGTTTTCGCGGTTGACTGTTTCGTGCTGCCGGCGATAAAAGCGTTGCGCCAATCGGTTATTTGCTCGGGAAAAATACCTTTTCGTCGGCAGTACTCACCGATTTCCAGTTCCGATAGCGAACCTGTTTCTATGATGATCGCCAGCTTGGATTCGGCTGACCAATTTTCGGCCGGTTGCTTGGCATCGGACAATTGCGTTCCTCTGGCGGCAGCTTGTTTGCGCCAATAATGGAGAGACATATCGCTGCAACCTTCGCGCCGAGCGACCTCCGCCGCCGAGAGGCTCAGGGGCGGAAGCATCATTTTCAGCAGCGCAGCTTTACGTTCTTCTGAATAGAAAGGCATGACCATACTCTTGCCGCCCCCGGAATGCTTTTCAAAAAGCGGGGGACACGACAACTACCCTGACACCGGGGG
>NZ_JAZAQP010000109.1:0-1323 GCF_036231725.1 Pseudomonas sp. JH-2
CGCTCCTATGTATGGACTCACCCCCACCGTCAACCCGCTTTTGAACAGAGGAACCCGATTGCATCTATGTATTAGGCCTGTTCGAGGAAGCCACGTCGGGCTTCTGGCCAACATTGGGTAAGCCCGCGGAATGCCGATTACAAAGAGGCCTCGAAGGCCAGTAGGAGCGTAGGCATCAATCCGCGACGGTCTGACCAGGGGTCAATGTTCTTCAGCAGGGGTTGGAGCGGCTTGGCGCCCCGGTGGCGGGAACTCGTTGGATCAGTGACTCATCTCAATCTCCTGGCAAGCGTTCGGCTTGCGCTGGTAGGTCTGCTCGCTGCGCAACAGTACCCAGGCGATCCGCAGGTTGCGGTTGGCCAGTCGCACGGCCGCCCCCTTGCGCCCCAGGCGCTGTAGCCAGCGTTGCAGGCGACGGTCGTCCGGGTGCTCGGAGTCAGGTCGCAGTTGCTTCAATACCGCATGCGCGCCCACCACCATCAGGCTGCGCACATAGGCGTCGCCACGTTTAGCCATCTTGCCCAGTCGCACCTTCTGCCCGCTGCTGTGCTGGTCGGGCACGATACCGAAGTAGGCGGCGAACTGGCGCGCATTGGCGAAACGTTCCGGTTCGGTCTGCTTGGCCAGCAGCGCCGTGGCAGTGATCGGACCAATGCCACGCACCGTCATCAGCCGTTTCGCTGCCTGGTCCGCATTGGCACACGCTTCCAGACGCTCGGTCAGCGCTGCGATGCGCTCGCCCAGTCGCTTCCACTCGCTCAGCATCTCGTCGATCAGCTCACGCAGCAGATCCGGCAAGGGCTGGCTGGCGTCTTCCAGCACTCGGGGGACACCTTGGCTCAAGGCAGCCTCCCCCTGAGCCAGGGCGATGCCCTGCTCCAGCAGTAGCCCGCGTATCTGATTACCCGTGGCCGTACGCCGCCGCACATAGCCACGCCGAATCCGGTGGCAGGCCTGCATCGCCAGCGCCGCGACACTCTTCACCGGCACCGACGCGATGCCGCAATCCCGTCCCGCTCGCAGAATGGCATGGGCATCATTGCGATCATTCTTTGCCCCGCTACGGTGCTCGGCCACACGCTGGGCCGGCAGGATACGCACCGGGTTGCCCTGCATCTGCAGCAACCGGGCCCAGGCTTGCGCACCCGGACCGGTTTCCACCAGCACCGTCACGCCCCTCGGCAGCTTCTGCAGGAACACCTGAAACGCTTCACGCGACTTGATCCGCTGCTCGTACACCAACTGGCCCTGGGCATCTTCCCCGGCCACCTGGAATACCTTCTTCGCCAAATCCACGGCGACTGTCGTGCAAGCCGACACATC
>NZ_JAZAQP010000110.1:0-1288 GCF_036231725.1 Pseudomonas sp. JH-2
TGTTCTGCCGGGACACATAGGTAACGCTTGTCGGGACACATGGGTAACGGTTTTCCCATGGTCATTCCGGCTGCCTGAGGTCAACCTGCCGGACCGTTTTGTTGATGAAGATGATATCGAGTACGCCATCCTCCTTGGCAGGGCGGATGGCAACTCGCTCACCAGCCAGGCCTTCGCTGACGAATATCATTCGGCCATTGAGGCGAATCTGGCCCTTGGTATGTACCGTCAGCACCCGCTCCCCGGGCTCGTACTCCACTTCCAGCAACTTTTCCGGGTATGGCCTGGGGCTGCTCTGATAACGCGTCAAGGGCGGCTTCTGGCCCAGCGCCTGATGTGGACGTTGCTGATTGTACTGTTCAAGCCAGCGGTCCATACCCGCCTGGCATTGCTCCAGGGTGCGGAAGTGCGCGTTGTGCAGCAACTCTCGCTTGAGCGTCTGATGGAAGCGTTCGAGCTTGCCTTGGGTCTGCGGATGGTGAGGACGACTGTGCCCGACCTTGATGCCCAAGCGCATCAACCAGACTTCCAGCGCCGAGATGCCGCCGCGACGTGTTGAGCCCCAGGGTGGGCCGTTATCGCTGGTCAGACGCAGGGGTAGACCATAGCGCCGGAATACCCTGATCAGTTGTTGGCGGACCGTTTCACGCCGCTCGTCAGCACAGGCCGCCAGGCACAGGGCAAAGCGCGAGTGGTCATCGAGCAGAGTCAATGGATGGCAATGCTGGCGCTGGCCGAACAGCGCAAAGTGCCCCTTGAAGTCCATTTGCCAGAGGTCGTTTGGCGCCTCGTGCTCAAAGCGCGATGTCGCGGCAGGGCCGGAGTCGGCCCCATAACGCAACTGCCGGCCATGTCGACGCAGAATCGCATCGATAGTGCTGTGATGTGGACGCACAGACTCATCGCCCGCCATCAGGCTGTGCAGTTTGCGGCTGCCCCAGGCGGGATAGGCCTCGTGCAAGGCCAGGACGGCCTGCTCCAGGTCCTCGCTGCTGCTGTGAGGGCAACTCAAGGGACGCCGAGACTTATCCAGCAACCCCGGCTCACCTTGCTCGCGATAGCGGCCAATCCACTTGTAGGCGGTCTTTGGGCTGATCTCGAAGCGCCGGCACAGCTCACGCACGTTGGCATCAGGCTGCTCTGCCAGGAGAACGAACTCATATCGACTGGACACAGGTGTGCACTCCTTCCACGGCATCGCTCGATCTCCCGATACGGCAATTCCGTGATCCTAAATGCGTTACCTATGTCTCCCGACACCTGTTACCCATGTCTCCCGGCAGAACAC
>NZ_JAZAQP010000111.1:0-1275 GCF_036231725.1 Pseudomonas sp. JH-2
GCCGGCGGATTCATCGAGGACAGCAAGGCCAGCCTCGGCCTGCGCAACTTCTACATCAACACCGACAACCGCAACGGCCCCGCCTCGCCGAGCAAGCAGGAAGAATGGGGCCAGGGCTTCATGCTCAACTACGCCTCCGGTTTCACCGAGGGCACCGTCGGCTTCGGCGTCGACGCCCTGGGCCTGCTCGGCCTGCGCCTGGACGGCGGCGGCAAGTCCGGCAAGAGCGGCATCGACCGCCAGCCGGGCACCATCTTCCCGCTGGAGAGCGACGGCAGCGCGGTGGACGAGTTCAGCAGCCTGGGCCTGACCGCCAAGGCCAAGGTCTCCAGGACCGAGTTCCGCTACGGCACCCTGCAGCCCAAGCTGCCGGTGGTGGTCTACAACGACGCGCGCCTGCTGCCGATGACCTACGAGGGCGGCCAGGTCACCTCCAACGAGTTCAAGGACCTGACGCTGATCGGCGGCCAGCTCAGCCACACCAAGGGCCGCAACTCCACCGACTGGCGCAGCATGTCCATCGCCGGCGCCAACGGCAGCACCGCCAGTTCCCGCGACAGCAACAAGTTCTACTTCGCCGGCGGCGACTACAAGGCCACCAAGGACCTGACGCTGCAGTACTACTACGGCCAGCTGACCGACTTCTACCAGCAGCACTTCCTCGGCCTGACGCACAACTGGGCGATCGGCCCGGGCACCCTGAAGACCGACCTGCGGGTATTCATCAGCGATTCCGACGGCAAGAACGGCAGCACCGCCGGGCGCAAGGACGGCTACGTCAGCAGCGGCTACTACGGCAGCGGCGTGACCAAGGGCGAGGTGGACAACAACGTCTACAGCGGCCTGCTCACCTACAGCCTCGGCGGCCACAGCCTCGGCGCCGGCTACCAGGTGCTCACCGGCGACAGCGACTTCCCCTACCTGAACCGCGGCGATGGCGAAGGCACCAGCACCTACCTGCACACCGACGCCCAGCTGCTGAAGTTCAACCACGCCGGCGAGCGCACCTGGATCGGCCGCTACGCCTACGACTTCGCCAAGCTCGGCGTGCCGGGCCTGACCTTCAGCGTGCTCTACCTCAACGCCGACGACATCAAGACCGGCCGCGGCGACCAGGGCGAGTGGGAACGCGACATCGCCGTGGGCTACGTGGTCCCCGAGGGCACCTTCAAGGGCCTGGGCCTGGCCTGGAAGAACGCCACCATGCGCAGCGGCCTGCCGGTCAGCGGCTCGGGCACGGCGACGCAGCGGGACCAGGACGAGAACCGGTTGATC
>NZ_JAZAQP010000112.1:0-1248 GCF_036231725.1 Pseudomonas sp. JH-2
TGTGGTGGTCAAATAATTTCGGACACTTCGATAGGTTGTCTGGGTGGCCTGCGCTCGTAGCTGGTGGGTGGCAGATAGCCCAAGCTGGAGTGCAGACGTACGTTGTTGTAGAAGCCGACGATATAGTCGGCGATGTCGGTCATAGCCTCGGCATGATTGGCGTAGTCACGTTGCCAGACCCGCTCCATTTTCAGGTTCAGGAAGAAACGTTCCATGACGGCGTTGTCCCAGCAGTTCCCCTTGCGGCTCATGCTCAAAACCAGGTCATGCCGCCTGAGCAGCGCACGATAAACCTCGCTGGCGTACTGGCTACCACGGTCCGAGTGCACGACCAGGCCTGGTGCTGGCTGCCGCTGAGCAATCGCCATCTGTAGCGCCGAACAGACCAGTTCCGCCGGCATGTTCGGTGCCATCGCCCAGCCGACGATCTTGCGCGAATACAGGTCCATCACCGCGGCCAGGTACAGCCAACCTCGGCGGGTACGGATGTAGGTGATATCCGCCACCCAGGCCTGGTTTACGGCCGGAGGATCGAACTGGCGGGCCAGCAGATTGGAGGCTATCGGCAGGTCATGCTTGCTGTTGGTCGTGTGCACAAACTTGCGCTTCCAGACAGGCCGAAGCCGGTGCTCGCGCATCAGCCGGCGGACTCGGTAGCGTCCTACGCGCACGCCTTCGGAGTTGAGGGCGGCGTGGAGGCGACGACTCCCATAGGTACGCCCGCAGCTCATGAACAGGGCTTTCAGGGAGGCGGCTACCGGGCAGTGCAGGGATGGGCGCAACGGGCGGCGCTGCGCGGCGTAGTAGCCTGACCGACTGACACCCAGCAGCCGGCATAGCCGCGTAATTCCGACCTTCTTCTGCTGCTGAGCGATCAATCGGTGAATCACTTCAGTTCGCGGGCAAAGAAGGCCGAGGCCTTTTTTAGCAGGTCGTTGTCCTGCTTCAATTGGCGATTCTCGGCCTCCAACTGACGAATCCGCTGCTGCTCGGGCGTCAGCGGCTTACCCACTCCCGCCTGTCCCGACAGTTCGGCTTCGTATTGCTGAACCCAGCGGCGAACTGCCGTCTCTCCCAGGTCCATATCTCGGCAGACCTGCGTAATGCTCAGGCCCTGGTCCTTGATCATCTGGACGACTTGCAGCTTGAAACTGGCATCGAATGTTCTGCGTTTACGGCTCATGAATGACTCCTCTATTCAGTGGATTTTCCACCTATCGAGGTGTCCGAGGAAATTGAACCACCACA
>NZ_JAZAQP010000113.1:0-1225 GCF_036231725.1 Pseudomonas sp. JH-2
CCGGCGTAGCCCAGGGCCAGGGTTTCGCGGTCCACCCGCACCGGGCGGTCCTGCAGCGGGCGCACCAGGTCGTCGGCGGCATCCATCAGCGCGTAGAGGTCGGTGCCGTGGTGCCAGCCGAGCTTGTCGGCGGCGGCGATGAATACTTCCAGCGGCGCATTGCCCGCCCCAGCGCCCATGCCAGCCAGGCTGGCGTCGATACGGTTGCAACCCTCTTCCACCGCAGCGATGGAGTTGGCCACGCCGAGGCTGAGGTTATGGTGGGCGTGGATGCCGGTTTCGGTCTCGGGCCTGAGCACGGCCTTCACCGCGCGGAAACGCGCACGGATATCGTCCATGTTCATCGCCCCGCCGGAGTCCACCACGTAGATGCAGGTGGCGCCGTAGCTCTCCATCAGCTTGGCCTGCTGCGCGAGGCCTTCCGGGGTCTGCATGTGGCTCATCATCAGGAAGCCGACGGTGTCCATGCCCAGCTCGCGGGCATATTCGATGTGCTGCTTGGAGACGTCCGCTTCGGTGCAATGGGTGGCCACGCGCACGACGCGGGCGCCGGCGGTGTAGGCAGCCTTCAGGTCGTGGATGGTGCCGATGCCCGGCAGCAGCAAGGTGGCAATCTTTGCGTGCTTCACCGAGTCCGCCGCGGCTTCGATCCATTCCAGATCGGTGTGGGCGCCGAAGCCGTAGTTGAACGACGAACCTTGCAGGCCATCGCCGTGCGCGACTTCGATGGAATCCACCTTCGCCATATCCAGCGCTGCGGCGATGGCGCGCACGTCGTCCAGGCTGTACTGGTGGCGGATGGCATGCATGCCATCACGCAGGGTCACGTCGGAGATATAGAGTTTCTGGCTCATGCCGAGGCCCCCATTGCTTGCGCCATGCGCTCGGCGGTGGCCAGCGCGGCGGAGGTCATGATGTCGAGGTTGCCGGCGTAGGCCGGCAGGTAGTGGGCGGCGCCTTCGACTTCGAGGAAGACGGAGGTTTTCAACCCGGAGAACTTGCCGTGACCGGGGATGTTCAGGTCGCGGACCTCGTCGAACTGCACCTTCTGCTTCAGCCGGTAACCGGGGACGTAGGCCTGCACGGCGGCGGCCATCTCCTCGATGCTCGCCTCGACCTTGGCCTGATCGACCGATTCGCTGAGCACATACACGGTGTCACGCATGATCAGCGGCGGCTCGGCCGGGTTCATGATGATGATCGCCTTGCCCTTGGCCGCCCCGCC
>NZ_JAZAQP010000114.1:0-1223 GCF_036231725.1 Pseudomonas sp. JH-2
TTGATCACCTTGATGCGGTTGTTTACCCCTTCCAGCAGGCTGGTGTGCATGGGGAAGCGAGCGCTGGCCAGGATGCCTCGGGCGTATTTGCGCAGATTGCGAGCGAAGCGTTGCAGCGGGGCCAGGCCACTGTCCCTGGCGTGGCGCAACCAGTCCCGCCAGCGGCGCCAACCCTCCCGCACGCTGGGGGCGTACCAGATTTCCTTGAGCGCATCCTTGAGCACGTAGACCGTGGCCAGTGGCTGGTTGGCCTCGAGGATTTCCTGCAACTGCACGGCTTGCTGATCCTTGAGGTTTTCGCGATTGCGCAGCAGCAACCAACGACTCTGCTTGATTACCTTGCGTGCCGCTTTGTCCTGGCGTAGCGCGTTGGCCTGATCGACACGGATGCGGTCGATCACCTCCCGGCCATAGCGAGCCACCACGTGGAATAGGTCGTAGACCACTTCGGCACGGGGGCAATGCTGTTTTACTTCCAGATCGAAGGCGGTGTTCATGTCCATCGCCACGGCCTCGATTTGCTGGCAGCGCTCACCGAGCAGTTCGAAGAACGGCTGAATCGCCTCGCGGCTGTTGCCATGCCCGACCCACAGCACGCGTGTCCGCTGCGCATCCATGATCACGGTGGCGTAACGATGTCCTTTGTGAAGAGCGAACTCGTCCATCACCAGGCGGCGAACGTCACCCGGCTCGAAAGCACCGACTGCGGCCTCTAGACGACGTTTGTCGAGCTGCTTGAGCGTGTGCCAATGCAGACCGACGAGGCGACTGACGTGACTGATGGGCAGTAATTGCAGCAAAGCCTCGAGCCAGATGCGCAAGCGCTGGGTCAAGCGCGACGCTGGCTCCAGCCAGTCGATCCGCTCGGTCACCCGACCACAGCGCAGGCAGTCGACGCGGCGCACCGGCAGTTGGAGCAGGACGCGCTGGTCGAACAGATCGCGATCACGCACCCGGCGAATCCGCCGTTCGTGGATTAATGGACTGGCCTGACCGCAGCGCCCGCATTTGGGGACAGCGCTGGCGTGAGGCTTGAGCTCGATCAGCAGGGTGCTGTCGGCAGATGGGTGGCAGGCGATGACTTCGTAGCCTGGCCAGAAAGCAGCAAGATCAATAGGATGCACGGCGACAGCAGGGGGTGGGGGTTGGTTCGTTTGGCGACTGCCAATCTACCCGCTTCCCTGACTGTCAATCCGCTCTTTCCCCAGACTCCGCGAAGAACC
>NZ_JAZAQP010000115.1:0-1202 GCF_036231725.1 Pseudomonas sp. JH-2
TTCGCGAGCAAGCCCGCTTGTATGCTAGGACTTGAAGGGAGGAGAAGGGACAAAGCCCGATTCTGACTGTTGACGCAGTACAGACCGTGGGAGATTTCGCCCCTCCTCCTTTCACCCAAGCGCCGATAAAGAATGCATCTGGCTATGACCGACGATAGGAACAAGCCTGCGCCTCTGGGTGAGCCCTTCAAGTGCTCAAAAACATAGCCCGGAGGAAGCCCCCATGGCAATGCCAGTTTCTGTCTCAAAGCCGATCGTAGGCGTTGATGTCGCTAAGAATGAGCTGGTGATTTATCACGCTGAAGCCGATCTACTGGAAACGATCGCAAACAACAAAGCTGCTATCAAAAAATGGCTGAAAACGCTGTCCTGCAAAGTGGCCATCGCAATTGAAGCCACCAACATCTACCACTTGGAGTTTTCCGATCTAGCCCATGAAGCTGGTTGCGTGGTTTACATGGTTGGAGGTTATGAGCTTAAACATTACCGCGAAAGCTTGAAGATCCGGGCCAAGACTGATGCTTTGGATGCCCAGCTGCTCGCCCGCTATTTGAGAAAGGAGGCAGACGAACTGCGTCCCTGGACACCGCCATCGCCGCTGTATCGCCACCTTCTAAGCCTGTTTCGTCGGCGCGCAGCCTTGGTTCAGGCGCGCGTCAGCCTGACGCAAAGCTGGGCGAATGAACCGCTGCTTAAGGCCTCGTTTGCCGAGCAGGTCAAGTCGATGCAGAGACTTGAAGGGTTAATTGAAAAGATGATCAGTGATTGCCTGAAAGAGGCAGGTTTGCTGGGGCAGTTGAAGCGTTGCTTGAAGGTCGAAGGCATCGGCTTTTTGACTGGCGCGCGCTTGATTGCCACCTTCCAACGGGGAGAATTCAGGAATTCAGACGCGTTTATCGCCTTTCTTGGTATGGATTTGCGCGTCAACAAGTCAGGACAGAAAGATGGTCGTCGTAGTTTAAGTAAGCGCGGCGACTCAGAGGCCCGGCGCCTGCTGCATAACGCCGCGATGGCGGCTAGCCGAACAGAGACATGGAAGGCGTTTTATCAAGCACAGAGGGCACGAGGCTATAGCACCACTCAAGCGTTGGTAATATTGGCTCGCAAGCTTGCTCGAGTGGTGTTCGCTCTACTGAAAGGGCAAAGCGAATATCAGCCAAAGGTTGGTTGAGGGTTGCCCCTCAACCATAGAATCTCCCACA
>NZ_JAZAQP010000116.1:0-1190 GCF_036231725.1 Pseudomonas sp. JH-2
GGAAACTCTGAAAAAGACTTTCTGATTTGGCAAAATACCGCGACCCCACCCACCGAGTTTCCCGATGAAGCAGATGACCTTCGCCGACGCCGAGTACGCTGGCAAGCGCAAGCAAACCCGCAAGGAGTTGTTCCTGATCGAGATGGATCGGGTGGTGCCGTGGAAGGGCTTGATTGCTTTGATCGAGCCACATTATCCGAAAGGTGAAGGTGGCCGTCCGGCCTACCCGTTGATGGCGATGCTGCGTGTGCATCTGCTGCAGAACTGGTTCGGCTACAGCGATCCAGCGATGGAGGAAGCGCTGTACGAAACCACGATCCTGCGCCAGTTTGCCGGGCTGAACCTGGAGCGCATCCCCGACGAAACCACCATTCTCAACTTCCGCCGCTTGCTGGAGAAACACGAGCTGGCGGCCGGCATCCTCGCTGTCATCAATGGCTATCTGGGCGACCGCGGCCTGTCGCTGCGCCAGGGCACCATCGTCGATGCAACGCTGATCAATGCGCCCAGTTCGACCAAGAACAAGGACGGCAAGCGCGACCCGGAAATGCACCAGACCAAGAAGGGAAACCAGTATTATTTTGGCATGAAGGCCCACATCGGCGCCGATGACGAATCGGGTCTGGTGCACAGCGTAGTGGGCACGGCGGCCAATGTGGCGGATGTCACCCAGGTGGACAAATTGCTGCATGGCGACGAAAACGTGGTCTGCGCCGATGCAGGCTACACCGGTGTCGAAAAGCGGCCCGAGCATGAAGGACGTGAAGTTATCTGGCAGGTGGCGGCACGCCGCAGCACCTACAAAAAACTCGATAAGCGCAGCGTGCTGTACAAAGCCAAGCGCAAGATTGAAAAGGCCAAGGCTCAGGTGCGCGCCAAGGTCGAGCATCCGTTCCGGGTAATCAAGCGCCAGTTCGGTTACACCAAGGTGCGCTTTCGCGGCTTGGCCAAAAACACGGCGCAACTGGTGACACTGTTCGCTCTGTCGAACCTGTGGATGGCGCGCCGACATTTACTGACGAATGCAGGAGAGGTGCGCCTGTAATGCGGGAAATGGCCACCGGAGTGGGGTCCGGGTGGCGAAAACGTAAGAAATACTCGTCGAATTGATTGTTTTTTGATCATTTGGCGAGTTTAAAAGTTGCGCTAGGTGGTATGCCGGGGAAATACATGGCTACTTCAGACCATCC
>NZ_JAZAQP010000117.1:0-1164 GCF_036231725.1 Pseudomonas sp. JH-2
CCAGTGAGATCTCATCTTGAGGCTAGTTTCCCGCTTAGATGCTTTCAGCGGTTATCTATTCCGAACATAGCTACCCGGCAGTGCCACTGGCGTGACAACCGGAACACCAGAGGTTCGTCCACTCCGGTCCTCTCGTACTAGGAGCAGCCCCTCTCAAATCTCAAACGTCCACGGCAGATAGGGACCGAACTGTCTCACGACGTTCTAAACCCAGCTCGCGTACCACTTTAAATGGCGAACAGCCATACCCTTGGGACCGGCTTCAGCCCCAGGATGTGATGAGCCGACATCGAGGTGCCAAACACCGCCGTCGATATGAACTCTTGGGCGGTATCAGCCTGTTATCCCCGGAGTACCTTTTATCCGTTGAGCGATGGCCCTTCCATACAGAACCACCGGATCACTAAGACCTACTTTCGTACCTGCTCGACGTGTCTGTCTCGCAGTCAAGCGCGCTTTTGCCTTTATACTCTACGACCGATTTCCGACCGGTCTGAGCGCACCTTCGTACTCCTCCGTTACTCTTTAGGAGGAGACCGCCCCAGTCAAACTGCCCACCATACACTGTCCTCGATCCGGATAACGGATCAGAGTTAGAACCTCAAGCATGCCAGGGTGGTATTTCAAGGTTGGCTCCACGCGAACTGGCGTCCACGCTTCAAAGCCTCCCACCTATCCTACACAAGCAGGCTCAAAGTCCAGTGCAAAGCTACAGTAAAGGTTCACGGGGTCTTTCCGTCTAGCCGCGGATACACTGCATCTTCACAGCGATTTCAATTTCACTGAGTCTCGGGTGGAGACAGCGCCGCCATCGTTACGCCATTCGTGCAGGTCGGAACTTACCCGACAAGGAATTTCGCTACCTTAGGACCGTTATAGTTACGGCCGCCGTTTACCGGGGCTTCGATCAAGAGCTTCGCTTTCGCTAACCCCATCAATTAACCTTCCGGCACCGGGCAGGCGTCACACCCTATACGTCCACTTTCGTGTTTGCAGAGTGCTGTGTTTTTAATAAACAGTCGCAGCGGCCTGGTATCTTCGACCGGCGTGGGCTTACGCAGTAAATACTTCACCCTCACCGGCGCACCTTCTCCCGAAGTTACGGTGCCATTTTGCCTAGTTCCTTCACCCGAGTTCTCTCAAGCGCCTTGGTATTCTCTACCC
>NZ_JAZAQP010000118.1:0-1157 GCF_036231725.1 Pseudomonas sp. JH-2
ACCCGCAGCGAGCTGCTGGAGAAGGGCTACGACTTCAAGCTGGACTACGTCGGCGAGGCCGCGGGCAACCTGCACGGCGGCTACAACGACGACAAGACCGCGCGCTACACCGACCAGTGGGCGCTGGGCAGCCACCTGGACCTGCAGAAGATCCTCGGCTGGCACGGCGCCGAGTTCCAGTTGACCATCACCGAGCGCAGCGGCAACAACCTGTCCAACGACCGCCTCAGCGACCCGCGCGCCGGCCAGCTCAGCTCGGTGCAGGAAGTCTGGGGCCGCGGCCAGACCTGGCGGCTGACGCAGATGTGGTACAAGCAGACCTTCCTCGACGACGCCCTGGACGTGAAGTTCGGCCGCTTCGGCGAGGGCGAGGACTTCAACAGCTTCCCCTGCGACTTCCAGAACCTGGCGTTCTGCGGCTCGCAGGTGGGCAACTGGGTGGGCGGCATCTGGTACAACTGGCCGGTGAGCCAGTGGGCGCTGCGGGTGAAGTACAACCTGAGCCCCGAGTTCTTCGTGCAGGTCGGCGCCTACGAGCAGAACCCCTCGAACCTGGAGACCGGCAACGGCTTCAAGCTCAGCGGCAGCGGCACCCAGGGCGCCATCCTGCCGGTGGAACTGGTGTGGTCGCCGAAGGTGGGCCCGCAGCAACTGCCGGGCGAATACCGCCTGGGCTACTACTACAGCACCGCCAAGGCCGACGACGTCTACGAGGACGTCAACGGCCAGCCCCAGGCGCTGACCGGCGACGCCTTCAAGTCCCACGGCAGCAAGCACGGCTGGTGGGTGGTGGCGCAGCAGCAGGTGACCGCCCACGACGGCGACGCCTCGCGCGGGCTGAGCCTGTTCGCCAACTTCACCGTGCACGACCAGGCGACCAACACGGTGGACAACTACCAGCAGGTCGGCGCCGTCTACAAAGGCCTGTTCGACGCCCGGCCCAAGGACGACATCGGCCTGGCGGTGGCGCGCATCCACGTCAACGACGACGTGACCAGGCGCCAGAAGCAGATCAACCAAGTTTCCGGCATCGACGACTACGACAACCCGCTGTTCCAGCCGGTGCAGCACAGCGAGTACGACGCCGAGCTGTACTACGGGGTGCACGTCACCAACTGGCTGACCGTGCGGCCGAACCTGCAGTACATCAAGCATCC
>NZ_JAZAQP010000119.1:0-1119 GCF_036231725.1 Pseudomonas sp. JH-2
TTCCTCGAATTGCTGGTGGTTGAAGCTTTCGAAGAAGAAACCCCGGTCGTCACCGAAAACCTTGGGCTCGATCAGGATCACTTCGGGGATTGCAAGACGGGTAGCTTTCATCAGTAGACGGTCTCGACCAGCAGGCGTTTCAGGTATTGGCCATAGCCATTCTTGGCCAGCGGGGCGGCCAGGGCTTCGAGTTGCTCGGCGCTGATCCACTTCTGGCGGAAGGCGATCTCTTCGGGGCAGGCGACCTTCAGGCCCTGGCGGTTTTCCAGGGTGGCGATGAAGTGGCTGGCCTCCAGCAGGGAGTCGTGGGTGCCGGTGTCCAGCCAGGCGTAGCCGCGGCCCATGATCTCCACGGAAAGCTTGCCCGCTTCCAGGTAGGCCTTGTTGACGTCGGTGATCTCCAGTTCGCCGCGGGCGGAGGGCTTGATGCTCTTGGCGATGTCGACCACCTGGTTGTCGTAGAAGTACAGGCCGGTCACCGCGTAGCTGGACTTCGGCTTGGCCGGTTTCTCCTCGAGGCTGATGGCCTTGCCATCGGCATCGAACTCGACCACGCCGTAACGTTCCGGATCATGCACGTGATAGGCGAACACGCTGGCACCAGCATCGCGCTGCATGGCGTTGACCAGCAGTTCCTGGAAGTCGTGGCCATGGTAGATGTTGTCACCCAGCACTAGCGCGCAGAGGTCGTTGCCGATGAACTCTTCGCCGATCAGGAATGCCTGGGCCAGGCCGTCCGGGGACAGTTGCACGGCGTACTGCAGGTTCAGGCCCCACTGGCTGCCGTCGCCGAGCAGTTGCTCGAAGCGCGGGGTGTCCTGCGGGGTGGAGATGATCAGGATGTCGCGGATGCCCGCCAGCATCAGGGTGCTGAGCGGGTAGTAGATCATCGGCTTGTCGTAGACCGGCAGCAGCTGCTTGGAGATGGCCAGGGTCGCCGGATGGAGGCGGGTGCCGGAGCCGCCGGCGAGGATGATTCCTTTGCGTTTCATGTCGCTATCTGATCCGTCAGTTTCTAATTCGAGGTAGAGAGGCGTGGCTTATGCGTACTGCTTACCTACCCATTCACGGTATGCGCCGCTGGTGACGTTGTTCACCCAGGCCTGGTTGTCCAGGTAC
>NZ_JAZAQP010000120.1:0-1106 GCF_036231725.1 Pseudomonas sp. JH-2
GGGCCTCCGTGGCGGGGGAATTCGCGAGGGTAGCCCGGCTCCATCGGGCCCGTATGTCGGGGCAAGCCTTTTTGGTTCCTTTTTGCGGGGGTGGCCTTCCACCGTTTGACAAAAGGGACTCGCCCGAGGGGGCGAAACAAGAAACATCAACGCACTCGGAGCGGCGCGCCACACCCAAACCCAATAGACAGTTGCTCCTACGCCCGTGCTTCCTGGAACCGTAGGAGCGGACTCTGTCCGCGATCTGGCGGATAACGCCGTAGGCGTTATGCACCTTACGGGGAGCCCGGGAGCCTCGTGGTTCCGCATCGCGCCGGACGGTTCCCTCTCCCGCTTGCGGGGGAGGGTTAGGGAGGGGGTGCGGCGTCAGGGTTGGCAGAGGTGCGTGGGCGAAGTCCGTCCCCTCTCCCCAACCCTCGGCTGCGCGCCCCGCCCTGAAGGGAGAGGGGGCTGTCCCGAGCTGTCGGATAACGCAGAGTCAGCCGGCAAACTCGTAGGGCGAATAACCGTTCGCGGTTATCCGCCGTTGGCCCGGGTACCGATGCCTGGCGATTGGCGCGGCCGGGGGCCAATCGCGGACGGAGTCCGCTCCTACATCTGTGCTTCCCTGGAACCGTAGGAGCGGACTCTGTCCGCGATCATGGCGGATAACGCCGTAGGCGTTATGCGCCCTACGGAGAGCCCGGGAGCCTCGTGGTTTCGCATCGCGCCGGACGGTTCCCTCTCCCGCTTGCGGGGGAGGGTTAGGGAGGGGGTGCGGAGTCAGGGTTTGGCAGAGGTGCGTGGGCGAAATCCGTCCCCTCTCCCCAACCCTCTCCCTGAAGGGAGAGGGGGCTTGTCCGTGCCGAGAAAGGATTTGGTGTCAGTCGGGCACTCGGTACAAGCCGGCTAACACAGAAATACCAGCGCACTCCGAACGGTCCCCTCTCCCTTCAGGGAGAGGGTTAGGGAGAGGGGCTTTTGGCTCTGTTGCTCTTAACACCCCCCCTCCAGACCCAAGACCTAGAACAACGGCAACGTATAACTCACGATCAACCGGTTCTCGTCCTGGTCCCGCTGCGTCGCCGTGCCCGAGCCGCTGACCGGCAGGCCGCTGCGCATGGTGG
>NZ_JAZAQP010000121.1:0-1054 GCF_036231725.1 Pseudomonas sp. JH-2
GCGCCCATGCCCGCCAGGCTGGCGTCGATGCGGTTGCAGCCCTCCTCCACCGCGGCGATGGAGTTGGCCACGCCGAGACTGAGGTTGTGGTGGGCGTGGATGCCGGTTTCGGTCTCGGGCTTGAGCACGGCCTTCACCGCGCGGAAACGCGCACGGATATCGTCCATGTTCATGGCGCCGCCGGAATCGACGACGTAGATGCAGGTGGCGCCATAGCTCTCCATCAGCTTGGCCTGCTGCGCGAGGCCCTCCGGCGTCTGCATGTGGCTCATCATCAGGAAGCCGACGGTGTCCATGCCCAGCTCGCGGGCGTACTCGATGTGTTGCTTGGAGACGTCCGCTTCGGTGCAATGGGTGGCCACGCGCACGACGCGGGCGCCGGCGTTGTAGGCGTTCTTCAGGTCGTGGATGGTGCCGATGCCGGGCAGCAGCAAGGTGGCGATCTTCGCGTGCTTGACCACATCGGCCGCCGCTTCGATCCACTCCAGGTCGGTATGCGCGCCGAAGCCGTAGTTGAAGCTGGAGCCTTGCAGGCCGTCGCCGTGGGCCACTTCGATGGAATCGACTTTCGCCATGTCCAGGGCCGCGGCGATGGCGCGCACGTCGTCCAGGCTGTACTGGTGACGGATGGCATGCATGCCATCACGCAGGGTCACGTCGGAGATATAGAGTTTCTGGCTCATGCCGAGGCCCCCATTGCTTGCGCCATGCGCTCGGCGGTGGCCAGCGCGGCGGAGGTCATGATGTCGAGGTTGCCGGCGTAGGCCGGCAGGTAGTGGGCGGCGCCTTCGACTTCGAGGAAGACCGAGGTCTTCAAACCGCTGAAACGGCCGTGGCCGGGGATGTTCAGGTCGCGGGCCTCGTCGAACTGCACCTTCTGCTTCAGGCGGTAACCGGGGACGTAGGCCTGCACGGCGGCGGCCATCTCTTCAATCGAGGCTTCCACCTTGGCCTGATCGACCGATTCGCTGAGCACGTACACGGTGTCACGCATGATCAGCGGCGGCTCGGCCGGGTTCATGATGATGATCGCCTTGCCCTTGGCCGCCCCGCC
>NZ_JAZAQP010000122.1:0-1042 GCF_036231725.1 Pseudomonas sp. JH-2
ACCGGCAGCGCCGGCTTCATCGGCGCCAACTTCGTTCTCGACTGGCTGGCAGGCAATGACGAAAAGGTCATCAGCCTCGACAAGCTGACCTACGCCGGCAACCGCCAGAACCTGGCCAGCCTGGACGACGACGAGCGGCACGTATTCGTGCACGGCGACATCGGCGATGGCGAACTGGTTTCCCGCCTGCTGGCCGAGCACCAGCCCCGCGCCATACTGAACTTCGCCGCCGAATCCCACGTGGACCGCTCCATCCACGGCCCGGAAGACTTCATCCAGACCAACATCGTCGGCACCTTCCGCCTGCTGGAAGCGGTCCGCGCCTACTGGAACGGCCTGGCCGACGAGCCCAAGGCCGCCTTCCGCTTCCTCCACGTCTCCACCGACGAGGTCTACGGCTCGCTGGGCCCGAACGATCCGGCCTTCCGCGAAAGCAACAAGTACGAGCCCAACAGCCCCTACTCGGCCTCCAAGGCCGCGTCCGACCACCTGGTCCGCGCCTATCACCACACCTACGGGCTGCCGGTGCTGACCACCAACTGCTCGAACAACTATGGCCCCTACCACTTCCCCGAGAAGCTGATCCCGCTGGTCATCCACAACGCCCTGGCCGGCAAGCCGCTGCCGATCTACGGCGACGGCCAGCAGGTCCGCGACTGGCTGTACGTGAAGGACCATTGCGCGGCCATCCGCCGCGTGCTGGAAGCCGGCCAGCTGGGCGAGACCTACAACGTCGGCGGCTGGAACGAGAAAGCCAATATCGACGTGGTCCATACCCTGTGCGACATCCTCGACCAGGAGCAGCCGCGGACCGACGGACGGAGCTACCGCGAGCAGATCACATTCGTCAAAGATCGCCCCGGTCACGACCGTCGCTACGCCATCGACGCCACCCGCCTCGAGCGCGAGCTGGGCTGGAAGCCGGCGGAAACCTTCGAGACCGGCATCCGCAAGACCGTGCGCTGGTACCTGGACAACCAGGCCTGGGTGAACAACGTCACCAGCGGCGCATACCGTGAATGGGTAGGTAAGCAGTACGCAT
>NZ_JAZAQP010000123.1:0-1015 GCF_036231725.1 Pseudomonas sp. JH-2
CCACACGAATTGCTTGATTCAACTTGTTAAAGAGCAGTGGTTGATTCTTTCGTCTCAACCGAGGCCGCGCATTCTACAGCAACCTCTCTTTCCGTCAACACCTAATTTAAAAAATATTTTCTTTAAATTCAGCGTCTTATGTAAAACCCAATGGGCTTTACCAGTTGACGGGCGGCGAATTATATAGACATCCGAACAGCTGTCAACACCCTCTTTCAAAACGATGTTTCTCGACAGAGGCCAAGCCGGTTCAGACGCCCACTCTATATAGAGCACTGGCGTTGCAGCACAGCTGGTCGCCTGCCCCTTGCCTGATCGCCGGCGTCGCGGCAGCATGCCCGGCGGCACCGCCAAGAGGGATTCCGGGCGGCCGCCACATCTCTATCGGCTTTCCCAAGGAACATTGGATATGGATATCAAGATCATCGCATTCATCTGTCTGGCAGCCCTGGCACTGGAACTGCTGCGCGTCTACCGCAGCTCCACCGACAGGCGCCGGGGCCAGCGGGAAACAGGGCCGCAGGGCTGATTCCCCCACCCCACCGCTGAAGCATCGCCCGATGCCGGCGAGGCGGGGGAATCGCTTCTGTAGACAGCGCTACGGCAACAAGTTCCCCTTCCTCATATCTACATATCCGTGCAAAGGCGCATTGGCTCCGGCTCGCTTCGGGACATACGGGTGTCACCGACCCAGTGAACGGCGGCCGACCGCTGACCTCAGCCCAGCGGCCGCTCCACACCGCGCAGGTGGGCCAGCACCTGGTCCGCCGCGCGGCCCAGGCAGCCCTTGAAGAAGTGGTTGGCGCCGGCGAACAGGCTCACCGCGCGCTGTTCCGGGCGCGCCCAGTCCAGCAGGTTGGCCAGCGGCGCCATCTCGTCGGCCTCGCCGTGCAGCAGCAGGCAGTCCGCCGGCAGCGCCATGGGCTCGTAGTGGCGGCCGCCGGGCACCGTACCCACCGGCAACCCCATCAGTACCGTGGCCGCGGGTGGCTGCGCCAGGTCGCGGGCGGTGCGG
>NZ_JAZAQP010000124.1:0-1011 GCF_036231725.1 Pseudomonas sp. JH-2
GATACGGCAATTCCGTGATCCTAAATGCGTTACCTATGTCTCCCGACACCTGTTACCCATGTCTCCCGGCAGAACACAAGCTCAACCCATCCTACGGGGGTGTTTTTCTGCGCCGGAAAAAAAGAGGCCCGCGACGTGCTGCCGACACGTGCGGGCCTGTGGTGCAACCGGGAAAGTGGCTAGTGCAGCGCTGCCTGGCGCCGCTCCTGGGTGGGCGGGCGGCCGAAGTGCTCGCGGTAGCAGCGGGCGAAGTGCTGCTGGCAGGGGAAGCCGCAGGCCCGCGCCACCTCGGCCAGGGGCCGGGCGCTGCCGCGCAGCAGCTGGCGGGCGTGGGCCAGGCGCAGGCGCTGGTAGTAGCGCGCCGGCGTGCACTGCAGGTAGCGCTGGAACAGGCGCTCCACCTGGCGCCGCGACAGGCCCAGGGTGGCCGCCAGCTGCGGCATGCCCAGGGGCCGCGTGAGGTGCGCGCGCATCAGCGCGATGGCGCGCTGCAGGCCGGCATGGGGTGGCGCGGCGGCCTGGGTGGCGCCCAGGCTGCGTTCCTCGTCGAGGATGGTGCGCACGGCCTGGGCCAGCGCCAGGCCCTGGCTGCGGCCGATCAGTTGCAGCAGGGCGCTGGCGCAGTCGCCGTCGCCGCTCGCCGGGCGGCAGCCTTCCGGGCCGCAGAGCACCAGCAGCTCGGCGGGCGGGCGCTGCGCGAGGCTGGCGTCGCAGTTCACGCACAGGCCGCTGCTGGCCCTGACCGCGCCGCCGTCCAGGCTCAGCAGGGCCCAGCCGAGGCGGCTGGCGCCGGCCAGCAGGTTGGCCTGGCGCAGCGGCTCCAGGGCCAGCGCCAGGGCGAACAGGTCGAAGCCGTCCTGCAGCAGGAAGTTCACGTGGGCCGGGGCGGTGTCGTGCATGGCGCTGCCCTCAACACTCGATGATGCTGACGGCGAGGCCGCCGCGGGAGGTTTCCTTGTACTTGTCGTGCATGTCGGCGCCGGTGTCGCGCATGGTGCGGATGGCCTGGTC
>NZ_JAZAQP010000125.1:0-933 GCF_036231725.1 Pseudomonas sp. JH-2
TGAACCGGTCAAGAAATTTTGGACACCGCTTTAGGTTCATGCTGCTGCCTTGAGCTTTTCCTCCATGGCTACCGGGGTTTCATATCCGTTGTAGCTGTGGAGGCGCTTAAGGTTGTACCGCGTTATATAGGCCTGGATATCGACCTTGGCCTGCTCATCACTCTTGTATCCATCCCTTGGTACCCACTCTGACTTCAGCGCACCGAAGAAGCGCTCCATGGCTGCGTTATCCCAGCATTGGCCGCGATGACTCATGCTTTGAGTCACGCCATACTTTTCAAGCGTCTCCCTGAATTTATGACTGGCGTACTGGCAGCCCTGGTCTGAGTGGAACATCACGCCTTTTGGTTTACCGCGCGCCTCAACTGCTATCTGAAGTGCTTCACAGGCCAATCGAGCATCGGCAATCAGTGAAAACGCCCAGCCCACGATTCGTCGGGCGTAAAGATCCATCACCACCGCCAGATACAACCAGCGCTTACCAATCTGGATGTAAGTCACATCACCGCACCACACCTCGTTAACAGTCGAGACGCGGAAGTTACGCTTGAGCCGATTACTCACGATCAAGGCCTCTGCGCCTGACGAGCGATATCGATGCGGACGCCGCTGCCGGCACTCCAGCCCCATTTCTTTCATCAGGCTTCGCGCCTTGTAGCGGCCCACATCGTGCCCTGCGCGTCGCAACTCCTGGGACAGCGTACGCGCCCCGGCAGAGCTGCGTGACGCTTTGAAAAGCTCGACCACAGTGGCCTGGAGCACCTGCCTGGCTGGACTCATTGGCCCCTGACGTTTGCGCCAGGCGTAAAAGCTACTGCGAGGGACTTCCAATACCCGGCAGCAGTCGGAAATACCGTATTGCTCACTCAACTCGTCGATTAGCGCGAATAATCTTTGGAGTCCAAAAGCAGGAGAGCACTGGCCTTTTTTAGG
>NZ_JAZAQP010000126.1:0-794 GCF_036231725.1 Pseudomonas sp. JH-2
CCTGGTGCGCCAGTGGGCCCCGCTGCGCTCGGTGGCGAGCGAGGCGATCTCGAGGCTGCTGTCGGGCTTGCTCAGCAACAGCTTCTCCCTGGCCAGGGGCAGGTAACCGCCACCGATGTCCGAATGGCAACCCGGGAGCACGATGTCCAGCTCGGCCTGGGTCAGGGAGAAGTTGTGGCGGTATTCATGATCGGCCACCAGGTGAACCACCTGGCGGGCCGTGCCCGGTGCGAGCCGCAGCTGCAACCCGGAATTCCTGGCATTGTGCGGGCTGAAATCGAGGGTCTGCGGCGAGACGATGCCGGCCACGGTATCGAACAAGCCGATGAAGTTGAGGATGACGTCGCTGCGATGGCGCCAGACGAACCCGGGTACCAACAAGGACGAGCCGGCGGGCAGCGAGCGGGCCAGCAGGCTGTTCGCGCCCTTGAGCAGGTCGTTGGCGCAGTGCCGCGCCGCCGCCGCGCCCCGGCTGAAGCCGAACAGGTCGATCTCGATCCGACGAATTTTGAGGCCGGGGTTAGTATCTTGCAGTAACCGTAATTGCTTCAGAGTCAGCGCCGGCATCTGTTCGACCCGTGCCACCACACCGGTATCCCCGTGGCCAGTGCCCTGGCTATAGAGGGAGTCAGCCAGGCCACTGCTGGTGCCGATGCCTTCAAGATAAACCTTGATGTGAGCTTCTTCAGCTCCTGGAGGCAATTGCACGAGCGTATCGTCCGGATAGAGGCCATAGAGACGCGCGACATTACTGAGGTCATTGCCATAACTGTTGTCCGGCGCCCCGCCCTGGC
>NZ_JAZAQP010000127.1:0-794 GCF_036231725.1 Pseudomonas sp. JH-2
CCTGGTGCGCCAGTGGGCCCCGCTGCGCTCGGTGGCGAGCGAGGCGATCTCGAGGCTGCTGTCGGGCTTGCTCAGCAGCAGCTTCTCCCTGGCCAGGGGCAGGTAACCGCCACCGATGTCCGAATGGCAACCCGGGAGCACGATGTCCAGTTCGGCCTGGGTCAGGGAGAAGTTGTGGCGGTACTCATGATCGGCCACCAGGTGAACCACCTGGCGGGCCATGCCCGGTGCGAGCCGCAGGTGCAGCCCGGGGTTCCTGGCATTGTGCGGGCTGAAGTCGAGGGCCTGCGGCGAGACGATGCCGGCCACGGTATCGAACAACCCAATGAAATTAAGGGCGAAGTCGCTGCGGTAGCGCCAGGCGAACCCGGCCGCCAACAAGGGCGAGCCGACGGGCAGCGAGCGGGCCAGCAGGCTGTTCGCGCCCTTGAGCAGGTCGTTGGCGCAGTGCCGCGCCGCCGCCGCACCCCGGCTGAAACCGAACAGGTCGATCTCGATCCGGCGAATTTTGAGGCCGGGGTTCACTCCTCGAAACTTATCCAATTGCTTCACGACCAGCGCCGGCATCTGCTCAACTCGTGCTACCACGCCGGTATCCCCCTGGCCCGTGCCCTGGCTATAAAGGGAGTCTCCCAGACCGCTACGAGTACCGATGCCCTCGATGTACACCGGTACATAAGCCTCTTCGGTTCCTGGCGGTAGCAGGTCTTCCGCCTGGTCCGGATAGAGGCCATAGAGACGCGCGACATTACTGAGGTCATTGCCATAACTGTTGTCCGGCGCCCCGCCCTGGC
>NZ_JAZAQP010000129.1:0-722 GCF_036231725.1 Pseudomonas sp. JH-2
GCGCCCATGCCCGCCAGGCTGGCGTCGATGCGGTTGCAGCCCTCCTCCACCGCGGCGATGGAGTTGGCCACGCCGAGGCTGAGGTTGTGGTGGGCGTGGATGCCGGTTTCGGTCTCGGGCTTCAGAACACTTTTCACGGCACGGAAGCGTGCGCGGATATCGTCCATGTTCATCGCCCCGCCGGAATCGACCACGTAGATGCAGGTGGCGCCGTAGCTCTCCATCAATTTCGCCTGTTGCGCGAGGCCTTCCGGCGTCTGCATGTGGCTCATCATCAGGAAGCCCACGGTGTCCATGCCCAGCTCGCGGGCGTACTCGATGTGCTGCCTGGAGACGTCCGCTTCGGTGCAATGGGTGGCCACGCGCACGACGCGGGCGCCGGCGTTGTAGGCAGCCTTCAGGTCGTGGATGGTGCCGATGCCGGGCAGCAGCAAGGTGGCGATCTTCGCGTACTGCACCACGTCCGCTGCCGCTTCGATCCACTCCAGGTCGGTGTGGGCGCCAAAGCCGTAGTTGAACGACGAACCTTGCAGGCCATCGCCGTGCGCGACTTCGATGGAGTCCACTTTCGCGAGGTCGAGTGCGGTGGCAATCGCCTGCACATCGTCCAGCGAATACTGGTGGCGGATCGCATGCATGCCGTCGCGCAGGGTCACGTCGGAGATATAGAGTTTCTGGCTCATGCCGAGGCCCCCATTGCTTGCGCCATGCGCTCGGCGGTG
>NZ_JAZAQP010000130.1:0-680 GCF_036231725.1 Pseudomonas sp. JH-2
AGGCCGCCGCGGGAGGTTTCCTTGTACTTGTCGTGCATGTCGGCGCCGGTGTCGCGCATGGTGCGGATGGCCTGGTCGAGGCTGATGAAGTGCTGGCCGTCGCCGCGCAGGGCCATCTGGGCGGCGTTGATGGCCTTGACCGCGGCGATGGCGTTGCGCTCGATGCAGGGCACCTGGACCAGGCCGCCGACCGGGTCGCAGGTCAGGCCGAGGTTGTGCTCCAGGCCGATCTCGGCGGCGTTTTCCACCTGCTCGGGGCTGGCGCCGAGGACCTCGGCCAGGCCGGCGGCGGCCATGGCGCAGGCGGAGCCGACCTCGCCCTGGCAGCCGACCTCGGCGCCGGAGATGGAGGCGTTCTTCTTGCACAGGATGCCCACCGCGGCGGCGGCGAGGAAGAAGTCCACCACGTCCTGCTCGCTGGCATCGGGGTTGAAGCGCATGTAGTAGTGCAGCACCGCCGGGACGATGCCGGCGGCGCCGTTGGTGGGGGCGGTGACCATGCGCCCGCCGGCGGCGTTCTCCTCGTTGACCGCCAGGGCGTAGAGGTTGACCCATTCCATGGCGCTGAGGGTGGAGCCGATGACGTTGGGCTTGCCGATCTCCAGCAGGTTGCGGTGCAGGCGGGCGGCGCGGCGCTGCACGTTGAGGCCGCCGGGGAGGATGCCCTCGGCCTTGAGGCC
>NZ_JAZAQP010000131.1:0-627 GCF_036231725.1 Pseudomonas sp. JH-2
GGGGACAAGACCAGCTGTGGTGGTGTGGTGCTGGAAGCCGATACGCGCGTCATGATGTTCGGCGTTGCCCGTGCGCGTGAGGGCGATCGTGTTTCCTGTGGCGAGGACGGCAAGACCTACCGGATACTCGGAGGGATTCCACATATCCGCAGCCACGGCAAACTCGTGGCGGGCTCTCTGGACAGCATCAGTGGCTGCCCCTGCAAGGCCAGGCTGATCCCATCGTTGTTCAGCGCTACCTACCGATCGGCCCAGGGTGACCTCCGGGCCGCGACAGCCGCACCGCCATCCCCCGTTGTCGCGATGCCGCTAGCCGCAGCTTCATTGAAGCCCCCAAAACCGCTCGTCAACAGCTTTCAGGAAGAGGAGGAAGAAGAGGAAGAGCTGGAGGAGGCCGGCATCGTGCTGCGCCTGGGCCTGTTCTTCGACGGCACCGGCAACAACGAGGCCAACAGCGCGGCCGCTGCCGGCTGCTTCGCCGCCGATGTGGGGCTGGCTGCGGAAGTCGCCGAGGACATTCGCCAGTATTGCGCGGCCCTGGGGTATGACGGCCAGGGCGGGGCGCCGGACAACAGTTATGGCAATGACCTCAGTAATGTCGCGCGTCTCTATGGCCTCTATCCGGAC
>NZ_JAZAQP010000132.1:0-623 GCF_036231725.1 Pseudomonas sp. JH-2
GCCTGCCTGGCCGCCCACGCGGCGCTGGCCGACGAGGTGCAGGTCGCCGTCGCGGCCAACTTCACCGCGCCCATCCAGGCCATCGCCAAGGACTTCGAGAAGGACACCGGGCACAAGCTGGTGGCCTCCTTCGGCGCCACCGGGCAGTTCTACGCACAGATCAGGAACGGCGCGCCCTTCGAGGTGTTCCTCGCCGCCGACGACACCACCCCGGCCAAGCTGGAGCAGGAGAAGGCCACCGTGCCCGGCTCGCGCTTCACCTACGCCATCGGCAAGCTGGCGCTGTGGTCGGCGAAGGACGGCTACGTCGACGCCAAGGGCGCGGTGCTGAAGCAGGGCGGCTTCCAGCACCTGTCCATCGCCAACCCGAAGACCGCGCCCTACGGCCTGGCCGCCACCCAGGTGCTGGACAAGCTCGGGCTGAAGGACAAGCTGGCCGGCAAGCTCGTCGAGGGCCAGAACATCGGCCAGGCCTACCAGTTCGTGTCCAGCGGCAATGCCGAGCTGGGCTTCGTGGCGTTGTCGCAGATCTACAAGGATGGCAAGGTGACCGGCGGTTCGGCCTGGATAGTCCCGGCCGACCTCTACGAACCGATCCGCCAGGACGCGGTGATCCTCGAGAA
>NZ_JAZAQP010000133.1:0-598 GCF_036231725.1 Pseudomonas sp. JH-2
AGGCAAGAGCGAGCGAACCGGGCTCCGGCGCGGAATCGTTCGCGAGCAAGCTCGCTCCTGCGAAGGGCGCCCCTCGCGCTCTTGCCTGCCGCCTGCCGCCTAGATGCGATAGGTGGTCTTGGTCATGACCTTGGACAGCAGCGACATGCCGAACTTCACCGGCGCCGGGAAGCGCACGCCGCCGGCGTCGATGGCGCTGTTGGCGTGGTGTTCCTCGTCCACGCGCATCTGCTCGAGGATGGCGCGGCTCTTCTGGTCTTCGGCCGGCAGTTGCTCCAGGTGCTCGTCGAGGTGCTTGCACACCTGGTCCTCGGTGGCCGCGACGAAGCCCAGGCTGATGCGGTCGCTGATCAGCCCCGCCGCCGCGCCGACGCCGAAGGACAGGCCGTAGAACAGCGGGTTGAGCAGGCTCGGGCGGCTGCCCAGTTCGCGGATGCGCTGTTCGCACCAGGCCAGGTGGTCGACTTCCTCGTCGGCGGCTTCCTCCATGGCCTTGCGCACCTGCGGCAACTTGGCTGTCAGCGCCTGGCCCTGGTACAGCGCCTGGGCGCAGACCTCGCCGGTGTGGTTGATGCGCATCAGCCCGGCGATGTGGCGG
>NZ_JAZAQP010000134.1:0-590 GCF_036231725.1 Pseudomonas sp. JH-2
GCACCGGAGCCACCAGTCATCACTGACAACAACGGCAACGGCCTGGGCGGTACCGGCGAGCCGGAAGGCATCGTCACCGTCGAACTGCCCGATGGCAGTACCGTCACTACCGTGATCGACGAAAACGGCAACTGGGAATTCCCGGAGAATCCGCTGGAAAACGGTGAGACCGGCACCGTCACCATCACCGATCCGTCGGGCAACATCAGTCCGCCGGTGACTACTGAGCCGGCCGACGTCATCGCGCCGGAGCCGCCGGTGATCACCGATAACAATGGCAACGGCCTGGGCGGTACCGGCGAACCGGAAGGCATCGTCACCGTCGAGCTGCCGGACGGCAGCACCGTGACCACCGTCGTCGATGGGAACGGCAACTGGGAATTCCCGGAGAATCCGCTGGAAAACGGTGAGACCGGCACCGTCACCATCACCGATCCGTCGGGCAACATCAGTCCGCCGGTGACTACTGAGCCGGCCGACGTCATCGCGCCGGAGCCGCCGGTGATCACCGATAACAATGGCAACGGCCTGGGCGGCACTGGCGAGCCGGAAGGCATCGTCACCGTGGAACTGCCGGACGGCAGCACCGT
>NZ_JAZAQP010000135.1:0-587 GCF_036231725.1 Pseudomonas sp. JH-2
AACCGCCCCACCACCGGATCGTAGTAGCGGAAGGTGTTGTAGTGCAGCCCCGTCTCCGCGTCGAAGTACTGCCCCTGGAACCTCAGGTTCTGCTCGATTTCCTCTACCGCATAGCGCTCCACTTCCCCCCAGGCCTTGTAGGTGGCCTGCCATACCGGCTTGCCGTCCTCGTCGGTGACGTCCAGTGGCGTGCCGATCTGGTCGGTGTGGAAGTAGTAGGTGCGCTCTTCGTCGCCTTCCCGGTCGACGCGGGCCAGGGGGGCGTAGCTGTCGGGTTCGTAGAGGTACAGGCTGTCGCCGTTGGCCCGGCGTTCCTGGAGCAGGCGCAGGCCTTGCCAGAGGAACCCGGTGCTTTTCGTCGTGCCGTCGCGTTCCACGGCCTTGGCCACCCGGCGGCCCAGGCTGTCGTAGTGGTAGCGGCCTTCGCTGAGCAGGTTGCCGTCGCGGTAGGTGCGGGCGCGGGTCAGGCGGTTTTCGCAGTCGTATTCGAAGTGCTGTTCCAGGTGGGCGCCGCGCTTGCGCACCACCATGTTGCCCCAGGGGTCGTAGTCGTAGCGCTGGTCTTGCCAGGTGCGCAGGCGGTTGTC
>NZ_JAZAQP010000136.1:0-557 GCF_036231725.1 Pseudomonas sp. JH-2
ACGCTGGCAGCCAGCTCGCCGTTGACGTACAGCAGCACGAGGTTGCCGGCATCGGCGGTGCCCTTGAGCGACAGGCTGGTGTCGTCGGTGACGTCGCCGTCGTTCAGCAGGCCGGTGACCGAGCCCTCGCCATCGACGATTTCACTGATGACCGGCAGCTGCGGCAGCGGGGTTTCCTCGCCCACCACGGTGAAGCCGATGCTTTCGCTGGCCTCGCCCTCCTGGCCGATGGCATTCACCGGACGGGCGGAGATGCTGTGCTCGCCGGAGGCCAGCTCGGGTGCCTGGAAGCTCCAGTTGCCTTCGCCGTCCACCAGGGCGGTGCCCAGCAGGGTCGCGCCGTCGTAGATTTCCACGTACTGGGCCTCGCCTTCGACATGGCCCTGTACGAGCGGCGCAGCATCGTCGGTGGAGCTACCGTTGGCGATCACCCCGGTGAGCGGGTCGACGTCGTCGATCAGCTCGATGCGGTCGATGACCATCGGTGGCACGCTGGTGTCGACGCTGAAGTCCAGCGACTCGCTGGGCTGGCTGGCGTTGCCGGCCGGGTCGGTGAT
>NZ_JAZAQP010000137.1:0-536 GCF_036231725.1 Pseudomonas sp. JH-2
GTGACCGGCGGTTCGGCCTGGATAGTCCCGGCCGACCTCTACGAACCGATCCGCCAGGACGCGGTGATCCTCGAGAAGGGCAAGGACAACTCCGCGGCCAAGGCCCTGGTGGACTACCTGAAGGGGCCGAAGGCGGCGGCGGTGATCAAGGCCTACGGGTACGAGCTCTGATCCCATCCCTCTCCTGCAAGGGGAGAGGGGCGTGTGAACACCGTCGTCCGGTCCTGCGTGGCCGGTGAATCCAATCGCGGACGAAGTCCTACGACCGTGCTTTCCTGGAACCGTAGGAGCGGACTTTGTCCGCGATCATGGCGGATAACGCTGTAGGCGTTATGCGCCCTACGAACTATCGCGAACGCGGAAACCCAGGGTTCGCGAGCAAGCTCGCTCCTACGAAAAGCAAAAGCGCGTCCGCTCTAGCTCTGGCTTTTGGACTTCCAGAGAAACCTCCGAGCGCACCGGAACGCCCCTTCAGAAGGCCGAGCGAAACCGGCGCTCAGGAGGTCATGCGACATGGATGTCGCGAGAGCCCCGAT
>NZ_JAZAQP010000138.1:0-536 GCF_036231725.1 Pseudomonas sp. JH-2
AACAATGGCAACGGCCTGGGCGGCACTGGCGAGCCGGAAGGCATCGTCACCGTGGAACTGCCGGACGGCAGCACCGTGACCACCGTCGTCGATGGGAACGGCAACTGGGAGTTCCCGGAAAACCCGCTGGAGAACGGCGAGAGCGGCAGCGTCACCATCACCGATCCCTCGGGCAACGTCAGCCCGCCCACCATCACCGAACCGGCTGACCTGGTTCCCCCGGAGCCGCCGGTCATCACCGACAACAACGGCAATGGTCTGGGCGGCACTGGCGAGCCGGAAGGTATCGTCGCCGTCGAACTGCCGGACGGCAGCACTGTCACCACCGTGGTCGACGAGAACGGCAACTGGGAACTCCCCGAAAACCCGCTGGAAAACGGCGAGACCGGTATCGTCACCATCACCGACCCGTCGGGCAATGTCAGCCCGCCGACCGTGACCGAGCCGGCTGATGTCATTGCACCGGAGCCACCAGTCATCACTGACAACAACGGCAACGGCCTGGGCGGTACCGGCGAGCCGGAAGGCATCGTCAC
>NZ_JAZAQP010000139.1:0-523 GCF_036231725.1 Pseudomonas sp. JH-2
CCCTCGGCTGGGCGATGGATGAACGCCACGTCCAGGGCGCTGTTGTTCCAGCCCTTGGCGGCATTCCAGTTGGCCGAGAGGTGGATGTAGCGACGGCGCAGCAAGGCGGTTTCCTCGGCGGTGAGGGGCGTGAAGGCTTCGCCCAGGGCGAAAGCCTGCAACTTGCTGGCGATGGGCTGCAGTTCGGCAGGCAAGGCGAAAGCCTGTGAACTGGGCACAGCTCTGAACGCCACCCCAGTACGCACCGCCCATTCCCGCATGATGCGCAGGTACACCAGCGACAGTTCGCCGCGCACCTCTCGCTCGCTGGCGATGGCGGCGTACACCCGCTTTTCCGCCACCGTGTCCCGTGCGCGATGGCGAACCTGTACCGACCAAGTGGCGACGCTCAACCCCTCGGGCGGTACATAGGCCGACCAGTGGCGCAACTCCCGGTCGAAGCGCTGCCTGGTGCGCCAGTGGGCCCCGCTGCGCTCGGTGGCGAGCGAGGCGATCTCGAGGCTGCTGTCGGGCTTGCTCAGCA
>NZ_JAZAQP010000140.1:0-509 GCF_036231725.1 Pseudomonas sp. JH-2
ACCGTTGGGCAGAACGAGGGGCCATGCAGCCAGCCGGAGGTATCCGTGATCGATTCCGGGCCAACCGGCGAGCGACGTGCTGCCCGAGTGCTCCGAACGGCCCCCTCTCCCTTCAGGGAGAGGGCTGGGGAGAGGGTTGCGGACTTCGACGACACGCCGGCGCTGGGCCTGACTCCGCACCCCCTCCCTAACCCTCCCCCGCAAGCGGGAGAGAGAACCGTTGGGCAGAACGAGGGGCCATGCAGCCAGCCGGAGGTATCCGTGATCGATTCCGGGCCAACCGGCGAGCGACGTGCTGCCCGAGTGCTCCGAACGGCCCCCTCTCCCTTCAGGGAGAGGGCTGGGGAGAGGGTTCCGGACTTCGACGACACGCCGGCGCTGGGCCTGACTCCGCACCCCCTCCCTAACCCTCCCCCGCAAGCGGGAGAGAGAACCGTTGGGCAGAACGAGGGGCCATGCAGCCAGCCGGAGGTATCCGTGATCGATTCCGGGCCAACCGGCGAGCGACG